>CANQRR010000024.1 GCA_947626285.1 uncultured Lachnospiraceae bacterium | reverse complement strand
TGCTGCAAATCTACTGCAACAGCTTTCATTTTTCAATGGTTAACGCCATTTTTTAATGTCTGATACCAAAGACAGGTCCTACCACAAAACTTTTTTGCTGACAAGGGGTTTTCAAATTTTTTTGCGAAAGAAACGGTTGCAAATCCGGTCATAGTTTGCTATAACGGAGAGGAATTCTGAATCACGGAGGAAACTCAAATGAATCACTTAATCATCCCGGAGGGGTACACGTCCGCGCTCTCGCTGTACGACACGCAGATCGCGATCAAGACGGTCAAAGACTTCTTCCAGCAGACGCTCTCATCTCAGCTCAATCTGCTGCGCGTGTCCTCTCCGCTTTTCGTCGACCCGGCGTCGGGCCTGAACGATAACTTAAACGGCGTCGAGCGCCCGGTCAAGTTCGGCATCAAAGAACAGAATGAGGCCGAGGCCGAGATCGTCCACTCACTCGCGAAATGGAAGCGCTACGCGCTCAAGGAATACGGCTTTGCGCACGGCGAAGGACTCTACACAGATATGAACGCGATCCGGCGCGACGAGGACACAGACAACATCCACTCGATCTACGTAGACCAGTGGGACTGGGAGAAAGTCATCCGCCGCAACGAGCGCAATCTCGACACACTGAAAAAAGTCGTAACCTCCGTTTATAAGGCGCTGAAGAAAACCGAAGTCTACATGTCGATCCAATACGATTACATAGGAGAAGTGCTGCCGCGGGAAATCTTCTTCATCACATCGCAGGAGTTGGAGGATCAATACCCGGAGCTTACGCCGCGTGAGCGCGAATATGAGATCGTCAAGAAAAAGGGTGCGGTCTGCATCATGCAGATCGGCGGGCTGCTCGCCTCCGGGCAGAAACATGACGGACGCGCGCCGGACTATGACGACTGGAACCTGAACGCGGACATTCTCGTCTACTATCCGGTGCTCGACATCGCGCTGGAGCTCTCTTCGATGGGCATCCGCGTCGATGCGGAATCGCTGGCCCGCCAGCTGAAGATCGCAGGCTGCGAAGAACGCGCAGAGCTCCCGTTTCAGAGGGCGATTCTCGACGGCGAGCTGCCATACACGATCGGCGGCGGCATCGGCCAGTCCCGCATCTGTATGTTCTATCTGCGCAAGGCACACATCGGTGAAGTCCAGTGTTCGCTCTGGCCGCCGGAGGTCGTGGCGGAAGCCGCAAAGGGCGGGATCCAGCTGCTGTAAACGAAGCATCCGCAAGCCAGCACATAAGAATCGAAAAGTCAAGCACGACACATAAAAACTGCCGCTGAACCAGCCAATCATTCGGCTGCCCTGCGGCAGTTTTTCATATCTGTCCTATCGCGGATCTGTGCATTTCGCTCATGAACAGCAACGCACAGTTCATCACATCTTCTTGATCCGCTCCAGCGCGGCCACAGTGTTCTCGTAGGTGCCGAACGCGGTCAGGCGGAAATAGCCTTCGCCGCTCGGACCGAAGCCGGAGCCCGGCGTGCCGACGACGTTCGCGTGCTCAAGCAGATAATCAAAGAACTCCCAGGAGGTCATCTTGTCCGGCGTCTTCAGCCAGATGTACGGGGCATTCACGCCGCCGGATACCGTATAGCCTGCCTCGGCAAGCCCTTCCTTGATCGTCTTCGCGTTCTTCATGTAGTAAGCCACCTGCGCCGCAAGCTGCTCCTTGCCCTCCGCGGAGTAGACCGCTTCGCCGGCCTTCTGAACGATATACGGAGCGCCATTATACTTCGTGCCGTGACGCCTCGCCCAGAGTGAGTGCAGCATGACGTCGCCGCATTTCAGATCTTTCGGAATCACGGTGTAGCCGAGACGCGTGCCCGTGAAGCCTGCGTTCTTTGAGAAGGACTTCAGCTCGATCGCGCAGGTACGCGCGCCCGCGCACTCAAAGATCGTATGCGGCACGTCGTCTTCTGAAATATAAGCCTCGTAGGCCGCGTCGTAGATGATGACGGCGCCGACCTTGTTCGCGTAGTCGACCCACTCCTGCAGCTGCGTCTTCGTGATCGTGGCACCGGTCGGGTTGTTCGGGAAGCACAGATAGATCAGATCCGGCGTCTCCTTCGGGAGCTGCGGCGCAAAATTGTTCTCCGCCGTGCACGGCATGTAGATCACGTCGCTCCACACCTCGGTCTTCGGATCGTAAGTGCCGGTGCGCCCGGCCATGACGTTTGTGTCCACGTACACCGGGTAGACCGGGTCACAGACCGCGATCTTGTTGTCCACACTGAAGATCTCCTGAATGTTGCCGGAGTCGCATTTCGCGCCGTCGGACACGAAGATCTCGTCAGAAGCGATCTCACAGCCGCGGTCCTGATAATCGTTCTTCGCGATCGCGTTGCGCAGGAACTCGTAGCCCAGATCCGGCGCGTAGCCGTGGAACGTGGCCGCGTCCGCCATCTCGTCCACCGCGCTGTGCAGCGCCTGAATGATCGCCGGGGCAAGCGGCTGCGTCACGTCACCGATACCAAGGCGGATCACGGACTTGTCCGAATTCGCCGCCTGGAATTCGTTCACCTTTCTGGCGATCGTGGAGAACAGATAGCTCCCCGGCAGTTTCAGATAGTTGTCGTTGATCTTGAACATGTCAGATTCCTCCCATGAATTATATGCATATTATGAGTTGTATATTATAAGCCGTGCATGACCTCGAAAAAGTTTCGCTTTTCCTCGGTCGCGGGCATTCGCAGATCATATGTCTATTTCCCCATCGAACACGACCTCCGCAGGCCCTGTCATGAACACGGTATTTTTCTGCCTGTCCCACTGAATGTGCAGGTCGCCGCCGCGCAGCTTCACGGTCACGCGGTCCTCCGTCCAGCCATTCAGGATGCAGGCCACCGCCACGGCGCACGCGCCCGTCCCACAGGCCCAGGTCTCCCCGGCGCCGCGCTCCCACACGCGCATCTGCACGGTATTCCGGTCGATCACCTTGATAAACTCCGTATTCACACGGTTCGGAAACGCCGGATGGTGCTCAAAATCAGGCCCGATCGTCTCAATTTTCAGTCCGTCGACATCATCCACGCAGGTCACGCAGTGCGGATTTCCCATCGACACGCAGGTCACGGGGTAATCCTTTCCATTTACACGAAGCAGTCTGCCGACTATCGCTTCATTCTTATCTACACGTTTTGGTGCTGCGTCGCCGTTACCGTTTGGCTCCGGTCTCTCTGCGCCGACAGAATCCTTCTCCTCTTCCAGCTTCGTCACATCCACCGGGATCCGCTCCGTCTTCAGGATCGGCGCGCCCATATCCACCTTCACGAGCGTCACCTTACCATCCTCCACGGTCAGATCCAGCGTCTTGATCCCGCTGCCGGTCGCCACCGTGATGCGCGTCTTGTCCGTGAGACCGTAATCATAGACATATTTCGCCACGCAACGAATGCCGTTGCCGCACATCGCGCCCAGAGAACCGTCCGAATTGTACATCTCCATCTCGAAATCCGCGTCCTCCGACGGCTTGATCAGGATCAATCCGTCCGAACCGATCCCGAAATGCCGGTCGCTGATCCGTTTCGCCACCTCGCCCGGATTCGGAACCGTCTCCCGAAAGCAGTTGACATACACGTAATCGTTCCCGATCCCCTGCATTTTTGTAAACTTCATTGCCCGTTTCCTTTCATTTTTCACACGCAGACGTTTCCCTGCCCCTCACCCGCGCATGTTTCCCCGGCAGATGAAACTCCGGCGCGTCTGCACTCTTCCTGTTTATGATACACAGCATTTTCTTCCATGTAAAGCACAAATTCTGTTCTTTTTCTTGCCAAAAGTGCCGCTTCGCTGTGATTCGACCGGCATATGGGAAGAACCGTCCCTCCTCTACGTCCGCATCAGCGCGAAGACCATCTGCGCGGTCTCCACCAGATTCGTCCCGCTGTCCATACTCGCCTTCTGCAGGTACCGGTGCGCCTCTTCCTCCGTCATGTGGTTCCGCTCCATCAGCAGAGCCTTCGCCTCCTCGATGAGCTTTCGGTCCTTCTCGCTGCGCTGCGGGGGCTGTTCGCGTTTCCGCCTCCTGCGGCGTTCCAGATTCTCGGCCACCATGTCGAGCGAGCTGACCAGATCGTGCGCCCGAAGCGGCATCTCTATGCTGACGACTCCCTCCGCGATACCCTCTGAGAGAGCGCGGGGCGACGCCACCAGTATCATCTCAAAGGAAGGCGTCACGTTGCTGTAGAGCTCCTCATAGATCATGTCCGGATAACGGTATCCCCCGACAATGACGCCCGAACTGAGCCGATCCGCCGCCGCCAGGGCCTGCGCCCCGCTCGTGCACACCGCGCTGACCTTATAACCGCTGCGTACCAGTAGATTCCGGATGCTCTTCGCATCTTCGATTCGCGGAAATACTACCACTACATTAACCATCTGCATCCTCCTGTTTTACGCACTGAACAATAAGCTGTGGAGGCCTTTCGGACTGCACGGCTCATTGCTGTCTGAGTATATGAAACAGTCAGATCTTCGTCAGATAGCGATCCAGTTCCCACTGGCTCACGCTCGCACGATACTCCTCCCACTCTTTTTTCTTCTCACGGACAAAACGTCTGGCCGCGTGCTCCCCGAGCACATCGTAAATGAACGAATCCTGCTCCAGCGCCTGGATCGCCTCGAGCAGGTTGCCGGGCAGACACTCGATGCCCCGCGCGACGCGCTCCTCCTCCGTCATGGCAAAAATGTTCGCGTCCACAGCTTCCGGCGGCATGATCTTGCTCCGAATCCCGTCCAGGCCGGCAGCCATACAGACCGCGAGCGCCAGATACGGATTGGCCGCGGAATCCGGGCTGCGCAGCTCAATGCGCTGCCGCGGGTCGTTCATCGCCGGAATGCGGATCAGCGGGCTGCGGTTCGTCACCGACCACGCGATGTAGACCGGCGCCTCATAACCCGGCACCAGCCGTTTGTAGGAATTGACGAGCGGGTTCGTGATCGCCGTGATTGCGCGGATGTGTTTCATGATACCGCCGATAAACCAAAGACCCTCCTCGCTCAGATACGCCGATTTCTCCGGATCGTAGAATATGTTGACGCCGTTCTTCGCAAGCGACAGGTTGATGTGCATCCCGGAACCGTTCACGCCGCTCTTCGGCTTCGGCATAAAGCTCGCGTGCAGCCCGCAGCGCTTCGCGATCGTCCGCACCACCAGGCGCACCGTCATCATCCCGTCTGCCGCGCGCACCGCCTCGTCGTAGCGGAAATCGATCTCGTGCTGCGCCGGAGCCGCCTCATGGTGCGACGCCTCCACGACATAGCCCATCTCCTCGAGCGTCAGGATCATATCGCGCCTTGCGTTCTCTCCAAGATCGATCGGTCCCACGTCGAAATATCCCGCCTGCTCGTGCGTCGTAGTCGTCGGAAGCCCGTTGTCGTCCGTATGGAACAGGAAAAATTCACACTCCGGGCCCACCTCCAGGCTGTAGCCCATCTTCTGCGCCTCGCCGACCACCTGCTTCAGGATATGGCGCGGATCTCCCTCAAACGGAGTCCCGTCCCCGTAATAGATGTCGCAGATAAAGCGCGCCACCTTTCCATGCTGCGGTCTCCAAGGGATGATGCAGAACGTATCAAGATCCGGGTGCAGGAACAGATCCGAATTCTCGATCGGGACAAAGCCCTCGATGGACGCCCCATCGAACGTGATCTTGTTCTCAAGCACGCGGTCGAGCTGACTCGTCGTCACCGCGATGTTCTTGAGCTCTCCCAGCAGATCCGTGAACTGCAGACGGATGAACTCGACATCCTCCTCCTCAATGATCCTTCTGATATCTTTCTCCGTATACTTGCTCATATAAGCTCCTTTCCTTCGCCGTGCTCGCGGGCCCCTCGCCGGGGCGGCATCGCGCTCTTTCAGAGAGCGATTGCTTCGTCCTATCATCCGCAGCCAAAACACAGACTCCTGTGAGCAAGCTCCCACGTCTGTGTTTGTCCACCATAGTGCGCTTTGCCACTAAGCTCGACACTACCTCGCTAAGTGGCAAATGTGCCCGTCTGGCACGGCTCATTGTCTTCGCGAAAAAGAGGGCGCTCTTCCACCATGAAAGAACACCCTCGCCCATTCATCTTGAAATCATAACAGGCGTGATTTTTTTTGTCAAGTACTGATGCCGGATCACTCTTCCTCTTCCTCCTCCGGCGGCCTGTAATAGTAGCGGGAATTTGAACTGCGGAAGATCGTGTCGGACGAGCCTACCTGGCAGACCGTCAGCTTGTGAAAACCTTCAGCCATCTTATCCTTTTTGATGCGCAGAAGCTTCGAACAAATGAACGACGTGCTGACCTTTTCGTCATCGATGTAAACCTTGCTCCATTTCGTGAAATTCTCGCCTCTGATGAAATAGTAATTCTCCGTCTCCATGACGCTGTCCAGAACGATATCCTGCGTCCCCATCACGAGATCCGTCGCCGGGTAGGGATTTCCGCCGCCGTAGACATAGTGATCGCCGTAGAGGATGTCGTACTGCAAGAGCTCCATGCCCTCCTGGTACTCCTCCGCGCTCGCCATTTCGTCGCGGTTCTGGTGATACCGGAACATCGTCCCCTCATGGATGCCGAGCGAATCCGTGATGTCCGCCAGAAGCTGATAGGAAGTCATGTCCGCATCCTGCTTCTCCATGCCGAAATTGTTCCAGGTCGCATACTGGGTCAGAAACAGGCTACCGGTCTCCATGTCCTCCTCCGTCAGGCCCATCGTCGGCAGATGATCGCCGAACATCACCACGAAAGTCTTCTCATCGCGCTGCTCGAGCATGTCGATCAGATCACCGACAAAATCGTCCACCTGGTGAATCTGGTTGACGTAATACTCCCACGCCCAGCGCATGCCTTCGTCCTCCGGTCCGGACACGCGGATCTCCGGATCCTTGATCACCTGCTCTTGCGGGTAATCCCCGTGCGACTCGACCGTGATCGTGTAGACAAAGTCCGGCTGATCCGGCGTATAGTCGAGCGAGCGCTCCACCTCGTCGAGCATGACGTCGTCAATCGGCCAGGTACCGAGCGGCGTGTACTCCAGAATGTTCATCATCTCTTTGCATGTAAACGTGTCGAAACCCATCATGGAAAACGCATTCCTGCGGCTGTAAAAATTGCCGCCGTTGTCGTGCACCGCGTGCGAACCGTAGCCGAGTTGGCGCAGGTCGGAGGCAATGCTCTCACAGTTCGTCTCCTTGAGGATCGTTTTGTACGGATACTCCCCCAAGCCGAAAAACTGCATGCCCATGCCGGTCAGAATCTCAAACTCCGTGTTTGCCGTCCCCGCGCCGACCACCGGCACCTCGAGATGTCCCGATGAGTAGTTTTCATATAAGCGATGGAAGTTTGGGATCGGATCTTCGCTTGTCTGCAGAAATTTGATCTCTCCCGGGTCAACAAAAGATTCCAGAAGAATGCAGATGATGTTCGGATACTCCTGTTCCGAATTCTCTGTTTCCCCTGGAATGTCGTTGCCTTCTTCCTGAAGCTCTGTATTCACTTGACCGGCGTCCTTCTGCCCGCCGGAAGCCGCCCTGCCTGTGGGCTCCGCCTCGTCCGCATCATCCGCGGCCGCCGTCTTATCAGCGCTGTCATCCGGCGCAGGCTCCTCCGCAGCCGTCGTCTTCGTGCGCCGCTCCGCCGTGAGGGAGGCTTCCGTCTGCAGCTCCTCTGTCTGCTCTTCCTCCGAAACTGTCATCGGCGGCAGCTCCTGTCCGCTCTTTGCCAGTACATCCCGCACGGCGTTCTCGGAATATTCCTCCGGCTCAGTCATCCCTCGGTCAAGCACGCTCGCGGAAAAGCTGTACACGAAACCGTAGTCCTTGTAGCCCTGCGCCAGATTCTCGAAATATTCGGTGAGAATATGGTTGCTCACAGCAGCGTTCGTAACCCGAGGAAGCATCAGACCGGCCATCAGCATCATGAACAGCCCGAGTACCCGATGCGGCTTGCCCGCGAACTTCGGTCCCTTGATCCAGAAGAGGATCAGCAGCAATACCACCGTCACCACGCCGACGATCACGATCACTGCCTCCGCAGCTGTGAAGTAATTACTCTGCATCGTGAAGAGGTCTCCGACCATCTTCAGATCCGTAAAGCTGAACGGAGACACCCGCTTCGCAAGAATGCAACCGTTAATAATGCCTAAGAACAGCCAAAAGAAGCTGATGATCGTCCGAAGGACTGCCCTCCTTTTAAATATGTATACCAGCATCAGCGATGCATAGACGATCAGCGAATTGTAGAGGAAGACCAGATTCCGGTCCACCACGAAATAACACGCTTCCACGAAGGAATGTCTCGAGATCCACTCGATCAGGAAACAGACGCCGCAGGCAAGCAATATGTGGAAGAGCGGAGAGTACTTGTTCAACACGGCGATCCGCCTCTGTACGCGCTCGCTCCCCAGCCATTTCTTTATCCTGCCGATGAAATTGTGTTTCGACTTAAACATTGCCAAAATCCCCTTGCGACCCGGCTCCCCCACACAGCCGGTCTTGCCTTAATATATGTTCTCCCTAAAATCCATTTGACAGATTAATCTATATTTTAGTAAAAGTCAACTATCTTCAAAAAAATTTAAGGTTTTGTTCATTTTTCCGGAAGGAATCCTTTTTTCGGACTTGCACTTTCCATACAATGTGTTAAATTTAATATAGAAATATTTTTTTGCTGCATCATATGGGGAAATGACTGGAAATGAAAAAACTCTGTCTCACTGTCGTGCTGCTTGCCCTGCTCCTGACCGGGTGCGGGAAAGAGCCGAAGGCAACGGCTCCGAAGGAGCTCTTCCAACTGAACAATGGTGTGACGGCTGAAGGCGTCCGGGCCGGCGACGGGTCGAAAACGTTCATCGACGCATACCGGGATTACACGATCCAGGTGGCGTACAACGACCAGGCTTCAAGCTACGTCGTCATGGACATCGACAAGATTCCCTATTCAGACAACATTTCCACGATGATCGCGAATTTCTTCGTGGACGGGGAACCGGTGTCCGAAAAAGCCCTCTGCGAGGAAAACAAGGTGGAGCCGACGCAGCTCTACGCGCTCTTAAGCTCTCCCGCGTACCTGCGCGAACACAGCGTCGTCTACCGCTATCTGCGTTTTACCTGGACAGACGGCAAGATCTCCGGGATTCAGTCGGACGAGCTCAACTACAACGAGACGTACGAGACGCCGACACTTCGCTGAGCGCAGACGGTACGCCTGTCCGGATCTTATCCTTATCTTTCAAACATCTCCCCGTCCATGGCAACGACCTGCCCGATAGGGAGTTCTGTTTTGTCCTCAAAGATCAGACTGCGCTTAAACGCATCGATCTTTTTCAGTCGGCCCGTGTATGTGACATACGCGCCGCCTTCTTTTCGCTCATCCGGCTTGAAATAGCAGACGGTGATCTCCGGGCGCGCCTCCTGCAACTCTCGCAGCATTTGAAGCTTCCTGTCCAGAATCTCCCGCTCGTCCTCATCCGGATCGATCCGTCTCTCCGTCAGCCGCTCGGTCTCACGGATCGCCGCTCCGTGCCCGGTCAGCGCCGCGAACGGCGAAAACTGCGCCGCACGATCCCACATCGACATTCTGGGATGCTTCCCGGACACATGGTGCGGTCGATCCAGTATATCTTCATAGGTATGTTTCAATTCGTTTTGCATGACTTCTGCCCCGTTTCCATGCGATGATCCTTCGTCCACTACGCTTTGTGGCCACCGATCTGTTCGTTGCGCGCACGCGCGGTCGCCCCTTCCTCGAAATTCATCCCACGCAGCACCGCGTTCTTGCCGAATTTCTTTTTTATATCCAGCACCGCTTCCTGCAGCTTCCGCTCCTTTTCAAGCGCTTTCCTTTCCTCTTTCCGCTGCTTTTCCAACGCCTCATAGTCGGTAAACAGGTCAAGCTGCTCCGGCGCCTGCTCTCCTGTGATGGAATTTTCGTCCGCCACATGGTTCGCGGTGACATAGATCCGGCGCACCAAGAGATCCGGGTTCATGATCCGGTCGTACAGCTCCATGACCGCGTCGGTGATCTGCCGGGTAGATGAAGTCGGGTACGGCAAGTTCGCCGTGCCGTGCGCGTGCTGTGGTACCTTTTTTCCGTAGCGGTTCGTCTTGACTTCGCCCTTGTATTTTTTTCGAATCTCCGGATTCGTCAGACTCTCGACGTCATAGCCGACCGTCAGAACGATCTGATCCGTCACCAATCGTTTTTCCACAAGGTCGAGCACCAGCATGTCCGTCATCTCCCACGTGACCAGACGCGCCTCGTCAAACTTGTACGGACGCATGAGCACCTGGCCGGAGCCCAGACTGTTTGTCTCGGGACGGTACGCCTTGATGTCAGCGATCCGGCACGGCTCCCAGCCCCACGCGTGGTCGATCAACAGCTCCGCGTTGACCCCGAACAGCTTGTACAGCAGATCTTCGTTGTAATAATCCGCCGGCCCGCCCAATGAACAACGCGCGATGTCGCCCATCGTGTATATGCCGTGCGCCTCAAGCTTTTGCGCATAGCCTTTGCCGACACGCCAGAAATCCGTGAGCGGACGGTGCGACCAGAGCCGTTCCCGATATTTCCTCTCGTCAAGTTCAGCGATCCGCACGCCGCCCAGATCCGCCTCGACGTGCTTCGCCTCGATGTCCATTGCCACCTTGCACAGATAGAGGTTTGTCCCAATCCCCGCCGTCGCCGTGATCCCGGTCTCCGCCAGCACATCCCGGATCATCTTTCGCGCCAGCTCGCGCGCCGTGAGCCCGTAGGTCTTCAGATAATCCGTTACATCCATCATCACCTCGTCGATCGAATAGACGTGGATGTCCTCCGGCGCGATGTATTTCAGGTAGATGTCGTAGATCCTCGTGCTGTACTGCACGTAGAATCCCATGCGCGGCACCGCGATGATATAGTCAAGCGCCAGTTCCGGATTCTGCCGCAGCTCCACGTCGTTTGCCGATTTTCCGGAGAATTCCTTTTTCCCGAGCCTCCGCAGATTCTGCAGACGCTGCGCATTAATCGCGCGCACCCGCTCAACCACCTCAAAGAGCCGCGCGCGCCCCGGGATCCCATAGGCCTTCAGCGACGGCGACACCGCCAGACAGATCGTCTTCTCCGTCCGGCTCGCGTCCGCGACGACAAGATTTGTCGTGAGCGGATTCAGCTTTCTTTCATTACATTCCACCGACGCGTAGAACGACTTCAGGTCGATTGCGACGTAGGTTCGGTCGTTCATCGCACTCACCCTTTTCTGTTTCTATTGTAATTGTTTCCCATGTTCCCGCGCCACAAAATACAGCCGCTCGCTCTCTGAGCGCGGCGTGTCCTGTGTGAACGCGTCAAACACCGCCTCAAGTTTCAATCCGGCGCGCGCAAGCGCGTCTTTTATCTCTCCTATTTCATACGCCCGTTGATAGTGTGTCTCCTCGTACTTCTCGTACAGCCCGCTCTTCTGTCTGAGGAACAGTGTCAAATCGTACTCGTTGATATGCGTCTCCTCGTCGTACCAATTCTCCCAGATGAAGCTGCTCTCGTCGCGGTTTTCCGCGATCACCGACTCCCCCAGCTCCCGATATTTGCCGACTGTGTTCAGGTCAAAAATGAATACGCCGCCCGGATCGAGGTAGTTATTGACGAGCGAGAACACCCGGACAAGCTCCTCTGTATCCGTCACATAATTGATCGTGTCGCAGACACTCACAACCGCGCGCACCGTCCCATACAGCTCAAATTCCCGCATGTCCTGAAGCAGATACAGAATGTCGTGCCCGGAGACATCCTTCTTCTCCTGCGCGACTTCCAGCATCTCCGCCGAATTATCCACGCCAATCATATCGTACCCCAGCGCGGCCAGCCGCTCCGTCATCTCGCCGGTCCCGCAACCGAGCTCCAGGATGAGTCCGTCCGTCACGCCGTACTGCTTCAGCAGACCATGCAGATATTCGCACCAGTCGTCATAGGGGATGTTGTCCATGAAGGTGTCGTATACCTGCGCGAAACTCTCGTAGGATGCCATGTTCTTCTCCTTACATATTCAAATATTCCCGCAGGAAACGATACAACGCGTCCATCTCCTCGTCCGTGCCGATCGTGATGCGCAGGTAGTTGTCGATCCGTGGCTTGTCAAAATACCGCACGTAGATCCCGGCCGCCTTGAGCGCTTCGAAAAGCTCACGCGCCGGACAGCTCTCGTGCGTCACGAAGAGGAAGTTCGCCTGCGAATCCGTAAATGAAAAGCCGAGCTGCGCCAGCTCCTTCTTCGCGTACTCCCGCGTCGCCATGATCTTGCGGCGAGTCTCCTTCAGGTACATACTGTCACGGATCGCCGCCGCGCCAAGCCGAATCGCCGCCTCATTCATCGTGTAGGAATTAAACGAATATTTGACGTCATTCAGGTGCCGGATCAACTCCTCGCTGCCGAATGCGTAGCCGATGCGCATCCCAGCCATGCAGTGCGATTTCGAAAATGTCTGCACCACCAGCAGATTCTCATACTTATCCAGCAGTCCGCGCGCGGAGATTCCGCCGAAATCGATGTAAGCTTCATCCACGATGACGATGACGTCCTGATTGTGCCGCAGGATGTCTTCGATGTCAGCCAGCGGCATCTGCACGCCGGTCGGCGCGTTCGGATTCGGAAAGATCACGCCGCCGTTCTCTCTGTAATAGTCCTCTTTTACGATCTCGAACTTCTCGTTCAGCGGCGGACACTCGTAAGGGATCCGGAACAACTCCGCCCAAACGTCGTAGAACGAATAGGTGATGTCCGGAAACAGGATCGGCTTCTGTGAATTGAAAAAGGTGAGAAAAGACATCGCCAGCACGTCGTCCGAACCAACGCCCACAAACACCTGCTCCGGACGCGTCTGATATTCCTCCGCGATCGCTGTGACGAGCTCCCAGGCCGTCGGATCCGGATATTTCCGCATCGTCTCCGTCGTCATCTGCCGCAGCGCGTCCAGCACCTTCGGGGACGGCGGATACGGATTCTCATTCGTGTTCAGCTTAATCACATCTGACTGTTTCGGCTGTTCTCCCGGCGTGTACGGCGTCACTTTCCGGATGTTGTTTTCCCACTCTCTCATGCAAGTTACTCCTGTCTTCTATAAATTATAAAGCTTAGCATAAATCCCATTCTTCGCAATCAACTCCTCGTGTGTGCCCTGCTCCTCGATGCCTTTGTGCGTGAGCACGAGGATCTTCTGCGCGTTGCGGATCGTCGAGAGCCGATGCGCGATCACGAAGGTCGTCCGGCCGTGCGCAAGCGCCTCCATCGACTCCTGCACAATCTTCTCGCTCTCGTTGTCGAGCGCCGACGTCGCCTCGTCGAAAATCAGGATCGGCGGGTTCTTGAGAAACACGCGCGCGATCGAGAGCCGCTGCTTCTGTCCGCCGGAGAGCTTTACGCCGCGCTGCCCGATGTCGGTCAGATAACCGTCCGGAAGCTGCTCGATGAACTCGTGCGCGTTCGCAAGCTTCGCCGCCGCGACGACCTCCTCGTCCGAAGCGTCTGGTCTGCCGTAGCGGATGTTCTCCATGACATTCTCCGCGAACAGGTAAACGTCCTGCTGCACGATGCCGATCTGCCTGCGCAGATCCGCCAGCTTAATCTTGCGAATGTCCGTGCCGTCCAGAAGGATACGCCCAGCGTCCACGTCGTAGAAGCGCGGGATCAGGCTGCACAGCGTCGTCTTGCCGCCGCCCGACGAGCCGACGATCGCCAGATAATCGCCCGGCTTCACGTGCAGGTCGATATGGCTAAGCACCGTGTCCAGATTGTCCTCATATCTGAACGATACATTGTCGAAGCGGATGTCGCCCTTCGCGTCCGAAATGCTGACCGCGTCCGGCGCGTCCGTGATGTCCGGCGCGATCTCCAGAATCTCCAGGAAACGCTCATAGCCCGTGTAACCGTTCTGGAATTGCTCCGTGAAATTGATGAGCTTCTTGATCGGCTCGGTGAAATTGTTGATGTAGAGCAGGAAAGTCACAAGGTCTGCGACCTCCATGCGCCCACCTGCCATCAGCGCGGCTCCGACGACCAGCACCGCGATCGTCACAAGCGTCGTCAGCGCGCCCAAGCCGGAATTGTACCAGCCCATGTACCAGTAGCTGCGCCGTTTTGATTCCACAAAACGCTCGTTGCCCTCGCGGAATTTCCGCATCTCCACCGCCTCGTTGCCGAACGATTTGACGGCGCGCACGCCGGATAAACTGTCCTCGATCTGGCTGTTGATGTCCGCGATCCGCGCGCGGTTCTGCTTGAACGCGCGTTTCATCTTGCGGTTGAAATACGCCGCGTAGAGCACGATCACCGGCAGGAACGCGAACGCCACGAGCGTCAGAACTGCGTTGATCTGAAGCAGGATCACGAACGATCCGATGAACTTGATCAGCGAGATCACGACGTCCTCCGGACCGTGGTGCAGAAGCTCGCTGATGTCAAACAGATCGGAGGTGATACGCGACAGGAGCTGCCCGACCTTCTGGTTGTCGTAGAAGGCAAAGGACAGCTTCTGGTAGTGGCCAAAGATCTCGTTGCGCATGTCGTGCTCGATCTTCGCGCCCATGATGTGACCGAAGTACGCGATGTAGAAATTGCAGAAACACTCCAGCGCCACCAGCCCTGCCATCAAAAGCCCGAGCCGCAGGATGATCCGCATCGCCTCGCCGCCCGGAAGCAGAACCACGCTTGTCGTCACATAGCGCACGATCAGCGGGATCGCGAGCGTCACGCCCGCGCCCAGGATGGCAAAAAACATGTCGCTGAAAAACAACTTCAGATACGGCCGGTAGTATGCGATCAGCCGTTTCCATTTGTGCTCCATGTGAGCTTCGTCCCTCCCATTTTCTATACTCTTGCTTTTCTCCGAACTGTTCCCGCCGCACATATCCTTATCTTACAGCAGTCATCATTATCCGGCCTTTTCTGTTTATCGTCGTCTTTCTCAATCTTCTCACTCCTGCGTCAGGCTCTGCTCCCGGATCACAGTGATCACACTGTCCACATACTTCGCGCAGAGCTCGTCGGTCTCAGCCTCCACCATGACGCGGATCACCGGCTCCGTGCCGCTCTCGCGCACAAGGATCCGCCCGTCGTCACCGAGCGCCTTCGTCACCGCGTCCACCGCCGCCTGCACGGCTGCGTTGTCCTTCACCGCCTGCTTATCAGCCACGCGGACGTTCTTCAGAAGCTGCGGATAGATCTTCACCTCGGACGCCAGCGCGGCAAGGCTCATCTTCTTCTCCATCATGACCTCCATGACTTTCAGAGAAGTCAGGATGCCGTCGCCCGTCGTCGCGAACTGTGAGAAAATGATATGTCCGGACTGCTCGCCGCCCAGGCAGTGCCCGTTCTCCACCATGTTCGCGTAGACGTATTTGTCGCCGACCGCCGTTTTCACATAGTTGATGCCAATCTTGTCGAACGCCTTGTAAAGGCCGAGGTTCGACATGACCGTCGTCACGACTGTGTTGTTCGCCAGCTTGTGCTCTTCCTTCAGATATTTACCGCAGATATACAGGATCAGATCACCATCGATGATGCGGCCGTTCTCGTCCACCGCGATGCAGCGGTCCGCGTCGCCGTCATAGGCAAAGCCGACGTCCAGCCCCTTCTCCAGCACAAATTTCCGCAGCTCCTCGATGTGCGTAGAGCCGCAGTCCTTGTTGATGTTCGTGCCGTCCGGCTCGTTGTGGATCACGTAGGTCTTCGCGCCAAGCGCATCAAACACACTCTTCGCGATCGCGGAAGAGCTGCCGTTCGAACAGTCCAGTCCCACCTTTGTATCCTTGAATGAACGCGTCGCCAGCGAGATCAGATGTCCGATGTAACGGTTCCGGCCCGCGATGTAGTCCACCGTGCGGCCGATGCTCTCGCCTGTCGCCAGCGGAAGCTCGCCGATCTCTCCGTCGATATACGCCTCGATCCGATCCTCGATCTCCGCCTCAATCTTCTTACCGCTACCGCTGATGATCTTCAGCCCGTTGTCGTAGTAGGGATTGTGGCTCGCGGAGATCATGATCCCGCAGTCGAAATCCTCCGTCCGTACCACGTAAGAAACGCTCGGCGTCGTCGTCACATGCAACAGAAACGCGTCCGCGCCCGAAGCCGTCAGTCCGGCCGCCAGCGCATACTCAAACATGTAGCTGGAACGGCGCGTGTCCTTGCCAATCACGATGCGGGCCTTGTAGTCCTGCCCGTAATACCAGCCCAGATAGCGCCCCACCTTGAACGCATGCTCCACCGTCAGTTTTTTGTTCGCCTCGCCGCGAAAACCGTCTGTTCCGAAATACTTGCCCATTGTTCCACTCCGTTCCGGGACATTCCGTCCCACTTTTATCATTCTATTGTATTACATCTCCCGCCAGGATTTTCCCCCTATGGTCCTGTTCCTGTCGTTTTTTCTCTGATCATCTGTCTTAGAAGCCTTCTCCGTCTTCCTCTATTTCTCTTTCATCAACTGTGCCCTGCAGTCCTTGAGCATCACGCGCTCTTCCTTCGGCATCTTAGGATACTGCGGATCGATCTCCTCAAGCGTCTTTAAGACTGCCTCCGAAACCAGGTACCGCGTGTACCACTTCTGATCCGCCGGAAGCACATACCACGGATTCTCCTTCGTCGCCGTCGCATTGATCACATCCTCGTAGACCTTATGGTACGTGTCCCACAAAGCGCGCTCCTTCAGATCGGAATGAGAGAACTTCCAGTTCTTCGCCGGCGTGTCAATACGCTCCAGGAAACGCTCCTTCTGTTTCTCCTTTGAGACGTTCAGGAAGATCTTGACCGTGCGATAACTGTTTTCGTACAGATATTCCTCATAGTTTCGAATCTGGCTGTAACGTTTCTTGAAAAACTCCTTGTCGCTCTGCCCCGTAATCCGCTTCGCCATGTGGTAGGTCTTGTTCAGCTTGTGCACCTGGACCACCAGCACGTCCTCATAATAAGAGCGGTTGAAGATCGCCATCTTCCCGCGCTGCGGCAGGCACTTGTTCACACGCCAGAGGAAATCGTGCGCCAGCTCCTCCGAATTCGGCTGTTTAAAGCTGTACACGTCCACGCCCTGCGGATTCACGCCGCCCATCACGTGTTTGACCGTGCTGTCCTTGCCGGCTGCATCCATCGCCTGAAGCACAATGATCAGGCCCTCCCTGCCGTCCGCGTAAAGCCGGTCCTGGAGCTCCTGGATCTTCAGCTGGTTCTTCTCCGTCTTCTTCAGAATCTCTTCCTTGTCAACTTTATCCTTGCCGCTGTTCGTCGGCAGTTTTTTCAGATTCAGCTTGCTGCTTCCGTCGAACCTGTAATCCTTCAGTGCCATGTGTTCCACCTCCATCTGCTTTGTCTCAACATTGTTTTTCATTCTAGCACATTTTGCGCGAAATGTCTCCCCTATTTTGGCGCATATTGAAATCCGCATCATTTTTATTTGTCAACTAATTTATATTTTTGGTTGACAATCAGACGGACAGCCTTTATACTTGCAGTGCATTGCAGTCGAGGGTGCTTCCGGTTCATTGGTATTTTCCGGAGCGTCCTCGGCGGCATGATAACGATTGCCGCTTAAGCGGCGGCGGACTGGAGAATACAGACGATGAAACCTACGACAGATGCAAAACTTTCCCTGCAGGATTTAACTATGATCGCCCTGTGCACCGCGGTGATCGCGGTCATGGCGCAGATCTCCATACCCATGCCGATGGGCGTGCCGATGACGATGCAGACCTTCGCGATCACGCTCGTCGCCGTCCTTCTCGGCGCGAAAAAGAGCGCGATCGCAGCTCTGGCTTACCTTCTGCTCGGCGCGGTCGGCGCTCCCGTGTTTGCTGGATTTACCGGCGGATTTCAGTACTTCGTCGACCCGACCGGCGGATTTCTGCTGTCGTTCCCGCTCATGGCGTTCGCGATCGGCTACGGCGCAGACCGTTTCCACCGCTCCAGATGGGTCTATGTGTTCTGGCTGGTGTTCGGCACCGTGCTCAACTACGTGGTCGGCGTGCTGTTCTTCTGCCTGATCACAAAGTCCCCTGTCGTCACCGGCGTCACGGCCTGCGTCCTGCCGTTCATACCGACCGCGGTCATCAAGGCCGTGCTGGCCTCCTTCATGGGTTTCCAGATTCGCGAAAGGCTGGGGAATCTGGCATGGAACTGAACATCAACATCAAAATCTCCGTCTCCTGCGGGGAGCCGGATACAGAAAAAGAACGCAAATACGCGATCCGGCTGCGGCCGCACCATCTTCTCTGTACTCAGGGATATTCGGGAGTCGGCTACGACGACACGTTCAAAACGCGCATGGATGAGGTCGTTCATCGGCTGCGCACGGAAGAGCAGACCCCTGTCATGCTTGTCTTTTCCACGGACGATCTGTGCAGCGCATGCCCCAATCGTCTGGGAGAAGATCTTTGCCGCACAAATGAAAAAGTGAAAGCACTCGACCAAAAGACGGCCGAATGCTTTCATCTGGAGGAAAAAACGTATATTTACCAGAATTTGGTCCGCATAATCCGCAAGACGATAACCCCTGAAGTCATGGACTATATCTGCGGGGACTGTTCCTGGTACCCGGTCAGCGCATGCAGAGAGCAGGTGCTAGGGTCAGGTCCCGACCAGCCATCCGCCGCAGTCATCCATCCCGAGGAATAACACATCTGCGGCATGACACGGATCTGGATTCCGACAACTGCACTCCTTTACGCCCCGACGATTGTCCCGCCGTTCGGGTGCAGCACCTGCCCCGTCATATAAGACGCGTCGTCAGAGGCAAGGAACACATAGCACGGCGATACCTCGCACGGCTGACCTGCGCGCATCAACGGCACCTGCGAAGTCTTTCTCCCAAACGTCGCGACCTCCTCCGCGGAAAAAGATGCGGGGATCAGCGGCGTCCAGATCGGGCCCGGCGCAACGCCGTTTACACGGATCCCTTTTTCCGCGAGCGACAGGGCCAGCGAACGCGTGAGTGCAACGATCGCGCCCTTCGTAGCGCTGTAGTCGATCAATTTTTTGTGCCCCTGATAAGCTGTAACGGAAGTGGTATTGATGATGCTGCTTCCTTTTTTCATGTGCGGAAGCGCCGCCTGGATCAAATAAAAGAATGAGATGATATTGTTCTGAAACACCAGATCAAGCTGTTCCGGCGAAATGTCCAGAATGCTGTCCTGAATAAACTGAACCGCATGGTTGTTCACAAGAACATCCAGCTTCCCGAAGCGCTGCATCGTCCTGTCGACGCAATCCTGTGCGAAGCTGCATTCCTTCAGGTCGCCTCTGAGAAGCATGCACGCTCCTCCCAGCTGCCGGATCCGCCGCTCCGTCTCAGCCGCGTCCTGCTCTTCGTCATAATACACGAGCGCAACCGACGCCCCGGCTTTCACAAAATCGTATGCGACCGCGCGGCCGATGCCGCTGTCCCCGCCGGTGATCAGCGCGACTTTTCCCTCCAGTCTTCTCCCGCAGGATTCCCGTTCAGACAACGGCTTCGGATCCATGATGGATTCGATTCCCGGCTGTTTGTCCTGATGCTGAGGCGGAAAAGCAAGCGTGATCTGCTCGCACTCCTGCACGGTTCCGTAATTGTAATCGCCGCACTCTTTCCCGCACCCGCAGGTATCTCTCCCTTGCATCCGTCCGCTGTTCCCCATGGCAGCCGCACGACTGCGGTCTTCACCGCTTCGTCCCTCTGTGTTCCTGTAACCAAGCTTCTGCTCCATGCAAAACACCTCCCGGAATACTGTATGTACCCCGGGAGGATTCTGTGAGAAATCTATTTTACCGGATGAAGTGCGTCCACGCATGCTCTTCCGTCTCAGGCAGTCCGAACTGCTCCTTGCCGAGCGCGATGCTCTTCATCAGGAAGGTCATGTTCCGCGCAAGCACACGCATCGTCTGCTTGCCCTCCTCGTCCATCTCAGCCTCTCCCTTGCCGCGCCCGTGGATGCTGTTCCAGTACTGGCTCGACGCCACCGGCATATTGGCGATCGTGAAGTACTTGTTCAGCTCGTCGAACGTCGCCGAACAACCGCCGCGCCGCGCGCAGACCACGCTCGCGCCGACCTTCATTGTCTTGTCGAAGCTTGTGCTGTAAAACAGCCGGTCCAGAAACGCGATCAGCGTCGCGTTCGCGGACGCGTAATAGACCGGGCTCGCGACCACCAGTCCGTCCGCCGCCTCAAATTTCGGGGCCGCCTCGTTCACTGCGTCGTCAAAGACGCATTTCCCCTTCTGCGCGCAGCCCCCGCAGGCAATGCAGCCGCGGATCGCCTGATTGCCGATCTGCATCGTCTCAACCTCGACGCCGTTCTCCGCGAAGACCTTCTCCATCTCGCGCACCGCGATGGACGTGTTCCCGTCTTTCCGCGGGCTTCCGTTAACGATCAAAACTTTCATGAATGGTTCCTCCCTGTCTTTCTTTTATTTCAGCACAAAAGTCGTCGGAATCTCCTCCGCCGCCTCGCGCATTGCATTGTACTGGCCCATGACCGTCTGGTCCGAAGGATCGTATCTCACATCGGTCGGATACAGCAGATAGTAATAGCTTCCGTCCCTGTCGCCCAGATAAACCGCCGACGGATAATAATCCGGCTCGACATATTCATACTCCCGAAGGACCGTACAGACCTTCCCGTCCTCCTGTCCTTCCTCGCCCCATGCAGGTTTGCAGTAGAACGAAATGGAATCCTCCGTGTCCGGAATGCAGACAAAATCGATCGCCGCCCAGACGTCCGGAATATCGAAGCTGAAATAATCCGTTGAAAAAATATGAATCAGCTCCATCCCGTCCGCAATGCTCGGGACGGAGGCCTGTGCAGACAGATAGCTGTCGACCGCCTGCGTGTCCCAGCCGACGAGGTCCAGCGTATAGGCGTCTTCACCAAGCTCCTTTTCCCGCTTCTCCAGCGCCGCAATATTCGCTGTCTCATAGCTGTTCAGGATACCCGGGTCAAACGCTTCCGGCTCCGTCGTCCCGGAATACCACGACTGCACGCCGAACCAGGCCGCCAGCTCCTGCGACATAAACTTTCTCCCATGCCTTGCGTAGATCTCATTTTTCGCGTAGGTGATCACCTGCGGCGGCATATCCCGGATCTCTTCCTCCGTGTAATTACGAGTATCCGCCGCCGGCAGCAGATAGTCGTACGCCTTCGGTTCCGCCTGCGCAGTCGTCCCGATCGCCAGACACAGCAGCACCGCCATCACACAGATCACTGAAACCAATCGCCCGGATCTTCTCATCGCAACCCCTCCCTTTTTCGTCATTTCTTGTCGCTCGTCTCTCATGGATTTTTTAGGATTTCCCAGAGCTTCCCGGATTTCCTGGAATTTCTTCATGACTCTTTACTTTTCCCGGCATTTCCCTTTGTCAAACAATGTCCATCTTCAATGGCAAGTTGTGTTTTGATTTTAGCAGATTTCCAATAAGAATACAACGTTTTTAAATTAGCTATCGCCCGATCAATCCAAGCCCCATGCAGATCATCCAGACATACGCCGCGGTCTTCGGCATCATCAGCATCCCGACCATCGGCTTTTTCTTGCCCCAGAGCACCACCGGAAAGTAGCAAGCAAAGCTGATCACAATAGCGATTGACATCCGCCACAGACCGTATCCTCCAGTATTTCCGGACAGCGCGAACAGGGTCACAAGGCACAGGCCCGTCACCGCAAACGGCAGGTTCCGGTAAACACCCCACCGCGGATTCCCCTCCGCATGGAACCAGTTATTCTGCGGGAACAGGCACAACATGATACGCAGAATTGCGCTGATCCAGATCAGCCAGAGCAACGCCGCAGGATATTCGATTCCCGGGAAGATAGCTCTCCACACATAAAACAGCAGCACATAGAAGATCGTCATTGTAATAGAAGAAATCATCAGACCCAGCCCGGACCACCATTCAAGTTTTTTGGAATCGCCTTGAAATGCCTTAATAATCCTCGGGATCAAGTGAAACGCATCTCCGCCGCCGAGAACAAACGTCAATACTCCGAACAGCAGAAGCGCCCGGTTGTCCTTCGCGTTCACGAAAAAGATAACAGCCGCAATCAAGTCAAATAGTAAGTAGGCGATGCAAAAGAGCGCCTCTCCGATCTGCGGCATGTGAGATTTGGTTTTGGTATGGCTCATGGGATGTCACTCCTTTGTTGCATTTTTCTCCAATTCTATCCTTAAGATAGATATAAAAACATTTCTCATTGTTAACAATAATTATTCATCTGCTTGTGATCTATAGGATTGCTCAATAATTTCCATCACTTGATCTACATCGGATACATGTTCCAAAAATAGTTCAACATCACCATTTCCCCAACGTCCGAGACCCGTAATATCCCGGCAAATATGGTTTGGATCGAAAATATCATAGAATTTCATGTTAACGGAAATGCGAAGCCTTTGTTTCTGTATAACAATATCCGCAAAATTGGTATCCAGTTTATAAGCAATATATAATTTTTTAAACTCCCGCTTGACATTTGGAGAAAGATTAAGAATACGCCGATCAAGTGCCTTAAATAGCATTTTAGTAAATGCATTAATATCATAGGTGTCTAAACTATATCGTTGTGCTGGTTTCTCTATTATTTGATATCGCGCCAATTCGGCTGTGGTCATGGTAGGATATGCCCAAATAATCTTAGCTTTTTCTGCTAGCAAATGAGCCCGTTCTTTGATATGATCTTCGTTCCATTCCGTCTGCTTTACAATATATGCATTCAGTTTAAGCGCACTTTCTTTAAACCCTCCGGCCATATTCATCTTCACCATAAACGCATGGTCGCTCATTTCAGAATTATATGCCGTCAATGTTAAGTTCCCTATGGTATGTAAGTAGGTCTTTTGAATCTCACGCCAGTTTGGCCCAAGCTCTTCTTTCCATTCAGCGTTTAAATTACTGTTCTGTGGCATGATATGCTCAATTGTATAATTCTCAATAATAATTGAAGCTTTATTATCATAATTCTCCAGATGACTAAGTATAAAATTTCGCGATCGCATATTGTAGATGTCCCTGGTCATAAAAGCTGTAGTAAATTTATTATCATCTGGAAACTCTTTATAATCATCACGCAATATGAAAAATGCTTTAATGGAATTCAAATAATCATTTGGCCTAATCTCATTACGAAGAGTGGCAAATGTTTTATTTAAAGAGTTCGTCGGTATATCACAGATACTACGCCGGAAAACATAGCTAATGCACAGATGAATAATTTCAAGAAGTTCACTTTCTGAAATAATACCTTCTGAATGATCATTATGTACTTTCAGCAAAAACGGATATGAAACTTCCATTCTCAAATCGTTGATATCTTTATATAAAGCCTTAAGTGTCTTGTTATCACTACGTCCAAACACCATATCCGTATAATATTTCGCATAGGAATATAAATCTTGACACAATTCCCTGATAGAACCAAATTCGCAGTTTAAATGATATAGCTTAAATTCTTCATACACTCGATTTTGTTTGGGGATCCTCGTAAGTTTCATGGTCAGATAGTCACGGAAAAATCGATCCATAATCGAATCCTGCGTTTCATAAACAAATAGAAGCTCCATCGGTCTCCAAAAATGCTCATAGACATATGTCTGCTCCGCAGGTTCAAGTCCCATCAAAACATAATTCCTAATAAGATCTGATTCAGACAATTCCTTACCTGTCGAATTCAAACTTTCAAATATAGCCTGAGCATCGTCAATACTCCTCTCCAATGTAATATTGACAATTTGCAGCTTTCCGATAGATTCATAGATTTCTAAAGGTGTCAATTCCTTGTCGGCAATTTTCCCCGCAAAAAATACATAACTATCCAATAGTTTTGATTTCTTTGCGTCAGGAATTGGCTTATCTTCTACAAGATTAATCAGGATATCTCTGTCTGTTTCAGTCAAAAGTAATTTATATCTTTCATCACCACTTTCATACTCATTTTTTAACAGCATATTATCAATGCGTCGCGCATTAATTGTAGTATCTTCCGGATTTTTTACTGCATAATTCCTTAAAGCAAGCAAAAGCAGTGTAAGCGTTGTCATCCTCTGCTGCCCATCAATAATCATAAATTTCTGTACGCCTGTTGGCATTGCCTGTTCTGCGATATTCACGATTGATCCAACAAAATGCCCAGCTTTACCTTTTCTCTGCATATCAACAATATCATTCCAAAGTCTCTCACATTGCTCTCTATTCCAACTATAATATCTCTGATAAACAGGAAGTAAAAACTGCTTGTTTCCATTTAATATTTCATAGATATTACCTTTCCTTGCATCCATACATTATTCCCTCCAGTCATCATTCTTTCTCCCATATGGCATAAGTTCCTCTGCAACCATGCTCAATTCAGGAGCCTCTGAAAATGAATATTCCACAACTTTTTTGTCCTGCTCTTCCATCTCCATATTATCTGTCCAAAGCTCGCACTGTGTCATAATAGTCTGAACTGCGTCTTCCATCCCTTCTGGTGGATACCTGTGTTTTTTAAGCAATTTTTTTATCAACATGCGCATTTTCGCACGAGCAGAATCCCTCCTCTGCCAATCAATTGTCCTGTTCTTTCTCAGCGTTTCAGCCAGTTCTTTTGTAATAGCAATCAGTTCCTCATTCTCATAGAAATCCTTGATTGCCTGCGGTTTTGTCAGTGCGTCATAGAAGGCAAGTTCATCTGCCGTTAGCCCAAGTTTTTCTCCTTCTTTTTGTGCATTAGCGATTTGTTTTGCTAAGTTTAAAAGTTCTTCAATGACCTGTTCATTTGTCAACAATCCGTTAAGATAGGCGTTCATGGATCTTTGAATGATTTCACTGAACTTTTCTGATTTAACGACATTCGTCCGACGATATACCTGTACCTGTTCGGCAATTAGCTTCTTTAAAAGCTCGACCGCTAGATTCTTCTCCTTCATTTTGGAAATTTCCTCAAGAAATTTCGGATCAAAGAGAGAGAATTCCTGCTGCACATCAGAAAACAGATTTATAACACCCTCACTCTTTATACTCTGCTTTAACAGATCATTGATCCGCTGATTCATCTCCGGCAATGAAATCTTACTGCCGCCGTTGCCTTGATTCATCAACCTTACTGTTAATACTCTCACCGCTTCAAAGAACGCCGCCTCAAACCTTAAATCTTCCGGGACAAGAGACGCGCAGAGAGACAACGATTGATGAAGCATAAGAGCCTCTTTGACAAATGTTTCTTTTTCTTCCCCCATTTCCCGGTCAACGATAAAGTTCACCGCGCCACTGATTGTCTTCGCTCTCTCAAGATCGGATCCTGTGGCAAATTTTGAATAGTCATATCCATGAAACAAGTCACGGCATATTGACAGCTTTTCCAGAAATTTAGGATATGCCACTTTTGCCACGTCAGTATCGCCGTAATTTTTCCTGTCGCGAACAGTATAATCATTCATCGCCTGCTTCAGCGCAGAAGCGATTCCGACATAATCAACCACAAGACCGCCTTCTTTATCCCGGAAGACACGGTTTACACGTGCGATCGCCTGCATAAGATTATGTCCGGACATCGGCTTGTACACATACATTGTTGCAAGAGAGGGCACGTCAAAACCCGTCAGCCACATATCCACAACAATCGCTATTTTCAGTGGGCTCTCATTATCTTTAAAAATTTTAGCTAGCTCATTCTTGTGGTGTTTGTTACCAATTATGTTTCGCCACTCCTCCGGATCTTTGTTGCTCTCGGTCATCACAACCGCAATCTTGTCCGTCCAGTTTGGCCTAAGCGCCAAAATCTGGTTATAGATTTTCATTGCAATTGCGCGGGAATATGCCACAATCATCGCCTTACCTGTGAGCAGATTCTCCCGGTAATTCTCATAATGATCCAATATATCGCAAACCAGAGAATGAATCGTCTCCTCATTCCCCAAAACAGCTTCCATCCGACCAAGTTCATGTTTGCTCTTTTCAATCACATTTGGATCGGCATTGTTTGCCATGATATCATACTCGGCGTCAATGAGCCTGAGTGTTTCCTCATCCAGTTTCAGCTTAATAACGCGGCTCTCGTAATAGACCGGTCTGGTAGCGCCATCCTCTACTGCCTGCGTCATGTCATAAATATCAATATAATCACCGAAGACTTCCCTGGTACTGCGATCCTTTGATGATATCGGTGTGCCGGTAAAGCCTATGTACGTAGCATTTGGCAAACTATTTCTGATAATTCGAGCGGTTCCTACTATTCGCTTGGCAACTTCTTCTCCATCTTCATTTTTAGTAATTTTGATTTTTTCAGCAAGTCCATACTGGCCGCGATGGGCCTCATCCGCCATCACAATGATATTGCGCCGCTCAGACAATGCTTCCTGTGACTCCTCAAATTTTTGCATTGTCGTGAAGATGATTCCGTTCGCCTTTCGTCCTGCCAGTAAACCTTTCAAATGTTCCCGACTCTCTGCATGCACAGGCTCCTGTCTTAAGAATCTTTTACATTTCGCGAACTGACTATATAATTGATCATCCAGATCATTTCGATCTGTCAGCACGACAATAGTCGGACTGTCAAGCGCTTCCTGCAGCAAATGTGCATAGAAAACCATTGACAAGGATTTTCCACTTCCCTGTGTATGCCAGAATACGCCGCCTTTTCCATCCGTAATCGCAGCATGTCTCGTCGACTCAATCGCTTTCCGTACAGCAAAATACTGGTGATAGCCAGCCAGTATCTTGATCTGGTTTAGGCCTTCATTTGAAAAGCAGATAAAATTTCTGATGATATCCAACAAACGTTCTCTTTGAAATATTCCTTCAAAGAATGTGTCAAACTGGGCAAACTGCGTATTCTCATAATTGCCGTCCTTTGTCTTCCATTCCATGAAACGGTCTTCGCCCGATGTAATTGTCCCAGCCTTTGAGATTCCCATATCACTCATAACACAGATGGCATTATAAATAAACATGGAAGAAATCTCCTGCATAT
The DNA here is from genome assembly GCA_947626285.1 of uncultured Lachnospiraceae bacterium. Taxonomy (GTDB): domain Bacteria; phylum Bacillota; class Clostridia; order Lachnospirales; family Lachnospiraceae; genus Choladousia. Next base: position 24,633 of record CANQRR010000024.1, on the reverse strand, counting down.
AGTTTCGGAGCTACAGGTAAGCCTCACTTACATCCGTCTCCTCTCTGGACGGGGACTTTAGCTCAATAATGACAACCGGAAGCCCATTCAAAAACAAAATAATATCCGGCCGCTTGTTGCTGTTTTCAACAAAGGTCCATTGATTGGCAACAATAAAGGAATTATTATCAGGATTTTTATAGTCAACAAGATATGCAAGAGCAGAACGCTCCTCGCCCTTTGCGAAAAATCGCACAGGTACTCCATTCTGCAAATAGTCCATGAAAAGCTCATTCTTTTGAACCAGCTCTCCGTTTTCAAAATTTCGAAGTTTAAACAAGGCATCCGCAATCGCATCTTTTGGAAGTTCCGGGTTCAAGTGAACGATGGAATCTTCCAGCACATCATCATATAATGGACTATGAAAATCTCGTTCAATGTCCGGCCCATACACATGGATGTAATCCATGCTTTCAAATAGCTCTATCACGGAATTTTCGTAATCTGCCTCTGTATAAAATCCTGACATGGTTTTCTCCTTTGTTTAGGTTTTAGGTCATCACAAACAATAATTTAGCAGCTTAAAGGTCAAGGTTGGAAACGTCTATCTCACCAGACATCAGCTGCGGCAATAATGTATCTCGTAAATCAGCAAGATGGGAAGTTTCAGTTTGCCTTTGCGAGATCGTTTCAAACATTGGAGCCACAGTCTCATGGAAACGAGTGAGTATATCCTTTGGAGGAATCAAAACAGAGATATTTTTGAAATCTGTCTTATTAAATTTAGACTGAGCAGATCCTCCTTTTATTCCCTGTATGAGCGCTTGGCCTTGGAGATACTTAAACCAAATATAAAGGTAGTAGCGTAAATGGTCGTCCTCTGGTCTAAGCATAATAATGTTATTTCCAAGGGTCATGCGACCATCCAGCTTCGGGCAGAGAAATACACTTCCCACATCCCCAACATTGGAAATGATAATCTCTCCGCCATATAGGGTAGATTTGGATAAGAACTCATAAGAATGCTGGTCAACAAAAACTCCAAAGGAGCCCGACTTCAAATCGGTGTTTCTGATGAAATAAGCATAGTTTGGCTCTTGATATAGGTTGACATTAGCTTTTAAAGACGCAAAGCTACCATTGGCCACATAGTCGGTTACGAGCATAGGCAAACTGCCAACCTTAACAACTGCGAAGTCCTCTGGTATTTCTCCAAACTCAGAGTTTACACGAGGGCTGTTAGGAGATAAGGAAAATGTAGAAAACCAAGAGCGAAATAACACAACAGCTTGCTCCTCTAAATTATTGTTTACCGCATTGTTAAGCCCAATCTTATCGTCAATAGATTTCAACAATCCACCAATCCGCTTTTGTGTTTCAAGTTCCGGTGCGTCAATTTCAAGCTGTTCTAATACACTTGTTTGAACCCTCTGCCGCCCTGATGAACCTACCATAGATAATATTGCCGAATCTCTGACAAGTGGACTGCAAATTAAATAGAATAAATAGTCAGGATCACTCACTTGTTCTATCGGGCGAAAAACAATATACTCCGTTGATCCAAACCCAACCTCTCCTTCTTCTAATACATTAACTTTTGCAGTTTTCCCATTCTCTAGGCAAGGAGTAATACGTGCCATTATTGTATCGCCATTTCTAAACTTTGTACCGCCATCATATTTTTCTAATACAAACGTTGGTATATCACGGCAAAATGGTCGTAGTATATCCATAGAAACCTTTTTGGCAATAGTTCCTTTTGATATAATTTCTTTTGGGTTAAATTCAGCAAAGTCTGATAGTTTATATTTCATACCCAATCGCTCCCAATTTCTTTCGAATTTCTTCTTCCAACTCATGCGATTTTGCGAACAATCCTGCAAGCTCTGATGTCAGCCGAGTCATTTTCTCCTCGAATGGCTCTCCATCATCTTCCTGTTCCTCGATACCAACATAACGCCCCGGTGTGAGTATATAATCCTGCTTTGCTATATCCTCAAGCGTGACAACCGCACAGAAACCTTTCACGTCTTCAAGTGTTCCATCTTGGAATGCAGTAAACGTATCCGCGATTTTCTGTATGTCTTTTTCATCGTCCAGATCTCGATGTTTCCGATCTACCATATAGCCCATCTTGCGAGCGTCAATAAACAACGTTTTACCCTTTTGCTTTTTATTCTTCGTAATAAACCAAAGCGTTACGGGAATAGTTACACTGTAGAAAAGTTGGGTTGGCATTGCAACAATACCCTCAACCAAATCATCTTCAATTATTCTTTTACGTATCTCGCCCTCACCGCTGGATTGCGTGGAAAGTGCGCCATTGGCAAGCACAAGCCCTATTTTCCCGTTCGGTGCAAGATGATGAATCATATGCTGAATCCAAGCGTAGTTCGCATTACCCGCCGGAGGAACTCCATATTTCCAGCGCTTGTCTTCTTTCAGTTTTTCCTGTCCCCAGTTGGACAGATTGAATGGCGGATTCGCCATAATGAAATCAGCCTTCAAGGTAGGGTGAAGATCATTGAAGAATGTATCTGCATGATACGGCCCGAAATCAGCGTCAATGCCGCGAATGGCCATATTCATCTTTGCCATTTTCCATGTGTCAGCATTGGACTCCTGTCCATATACTGCAATCGTACCACGTTTTCCAGTATGTGCCTGAATGAATTTCGCGCTCTGCACAAACATCCCGCCTGATCCACAGCAAGGATCATATACTCGACAATTCGAAAACGGTCGGAGAACTGCAACAATCGTTTTTACAATGCTGGCCGGCGTGTAGAACTCTCCGCCTTTCACTCCCTCATAAGCCGCAAACTGTGCAATGCAATATTCGTAGGTTCTCCCCAGAAGATCCTTGCTTTCCTCTGTGTCTCCCATGTCCATATTTGTGAACAAATCCACTACATCGCCCAGCACTCTCTTGTCAAGATCCGGACTGGCATAATTTTTTGGAAGCACATTTTTTAATTTCTTATTATCATCCTCGATTGCGCGCATCGCCTCATCAATGACTGTCCCAATTTCAGGCGTATGCGCGGCAGAGGCAATCTTGCCCCAACGTGCTTTCTCCGGCACAAAGAAGATATTTTCTTCTTCGTAAGCGTCCGGGTCGTCTTCGAAGCCATCGCCTTCGGCAACAAGTTCTTGGTATCTTTTTTCGAATGCATTGGATATGTAGCGCAGGAAAATAAGACCCACAATCACTTTCCTGTAGTCAGCCGCAGGGATATGTCCCCATAAAACACAGGCCGCATCCCATATCTGTTTTTCAAATCCAATATTTGCATTATTCTTTTCGGTCATATAATTTAATACCTTTCATTGTTTATTCAAAATGCCTCTTTTACTTGTGCTAAAATGACATGTCTATATAATTTTAGTTTACCACCCGTTTAGGAATAATCGCTTCAGCTTGAGAAGCAGTGTTATCCTTTATATCCTCAACAGCCTCTTCAAGTGAATCATGTTTTTTTAACCATAAATCTTTTTCCATTTCCAACTTACTCATCAAATATTCATGACGTCTTGAAAAGTCATCAAAAATATCGCTCCATGTTAAAATATATATTTTATTATTTCCATTTCCATCCGTATGAACCAGATGTGGCTCACCCAAATTTCTATGGCTTTCCAATTCACCTTGAATATATCCATTATTATTCAATCTATTTCCAACTAAAAAATATGTCCACTTTATACTACTTGCATTAAATCTATCATCAGATTTGATAACACGCATATATTTTTTAACTTGGGAAAGTTGTTCCTCCCCTAAGGGAACACTTGGTCGCTTTAATTCTACGACGACGTTCTCTGTTACACTTCCTCTCCGATCTTGTCTTATCATATATATATCCATTTCTTTATTCTTATCTTCATGGTCTATTTCAACTTTAGAATCATCACCTTTCGTTTTAATTAGAAGTCCCCTTAATGCTGATTCAAAATCTGGTTCTGCTGATGTAATTAAACTATATTGTTCACCAAATAACCAATAATGCCTTTCCACTATTTTTTGTATATGTTCTACTTCTTTAGCAAATTTTTTATTGTCAAACACCACCTCTTTTAGTCCCTGAACTACTTTCAACCGATCTTGTAATAGTTTTATCACTTTCGTAATATTGTTCAATGTAGTATATTTCAAAACATCGGATAGTTCTTTCATCTCTTCTTCATCAAGCTCTATCACATTTTGTAATACTTCAAATAATTCTGGCTTATTGCTATTATCCATAATTAGTTGTAAAAGATGTATCATTATTTTCTTATTATTATCGTTCAAACCCGTAAATATTTTGGGTTGAGCTGTATATAGCGTTTCAACCAGATGGTCCAATTCCCCCTTTCGATATACATCCATAATATTGTTCATATCAAAGTCCGGATATATATCTCGTTTTATTAAGCTTTCTATATATTTGTCCGATATCTCTTTTAAATATTTTTTCCTGTATTTTACTAAATAATGGTTAATCCCCTCTATCAGTTTTTTAAATTCCTGTTCACTTTTATTCGGAAACAGTCCTATTTGTCCTTCTATCTGAGTATTCTCAAAATTGAAATTGTCAAAATATGAACTTTTTATATAAATACTGTGATAGAATTCGTCTGATTTTTTATTAAGTTTAGTGGCCTCTTTATAGCATTCCTTGTTATCAGAACCAATAAAATAAAATTTGGAATATTCATTCCCTAAACTTATATTCCATTGTACAAATCTTATTTCGTATTCATACTCTAATTTCCAATGCGATACATCTATCTCATTCCTCGTAATTATAAGGTCTTCATAAGAAACTGGTTCATTATCCACCCATATTTTATATCCATTATTTTTATTTAACTCCAAAAACCAAAAGAATTCATCTTTAATCTTTTCAAGTATATCCTCTTTAGACAATGCGATTAATTGATCAAACGTGACTTTTGTTCCAGCTACTTCTTTTGTTTCTATTGGTTCTTTTTCATCATTATCGTCATACTTATTTAACGAGTTTTTGTTCATGCCAATATAGTATTTATACTGCTTGCCCTCTTGGGAAAAAACAGTATCCCATCTAGCGGCCTGTGCAAATGAGAAGAAAGTTAACCGTCCTATTCCTTTACGTCCATGCGGTAATGTATGATTTGATTTACTAGGTAAATCAGCCTTTTTTGATTCATTAAAAGGTTGAAATTTATTTTGCAAATCATTATATGCAATCCCTGTACCATTATCCGTAATAGATACCTTATCTATTAATCCCATCATATTAGTCTTTAAATATAGCTTAACATGAGTTGCCCCTGCATCAAATCCATTCCATATATATTCACAAATTGCGTCCAAAGGTTTTATACTTCTTAAATTTTCCTTTATTCCCTTCGGTGAAATCAAAACACTTTTCATTATATACCCTCCTCCAATCATTTCTTAATTTATTCCCAAGGTTGCTTAGCTTCTTCCAGAATAGTTAATATTCGGCTGATTTTATCCAGTGCTTCATTATCAGATCTTTCCAATAGTTTTGTAAATGATATTATCGATTCCAAGCGATCCACCATTGTGAAATTCTCAGTTTCTTGATCAGATTCTGAAACTTCAATGTAATTTAAAAGCCGTTTACCTACCAAGAATCTCTGATAACGATCACCACATTTACTGAGTAAATAACTAGAGACACCCCTCAAATGGTTTCCCACCGCAAATGTATCCGCGATAGCCTCCGGAATTTTAATTTCAACCACCACTTTATTATCCACTGTCGGCATCGGATATTGAAGCTGAACGTCATATTTGGAATAAAGATTCAGCCCCGCATTTTCTGCTGCCTTACGTATGTCCTGTATATAATCAATAGCCCGGATTCTTGGATCAGCAAACTCAAGTTGTATTCTTTTTATAACCATTATCCACGCCTTCCTTTGGCTTTTTAATATATTACTTTTTCTAATAATATTCGATAATAGAGTCCATGTCAACAGATATTTTATTAAAAACTCCCGGTCATTGGCATCGTACCGAAAACCGGGAGTATTTCATTCTACAATTCTTCCATTTTAAGATACAGACAATATCAGCTTACTGTTAGTCATACAAGTAATCAATAAAGCAATCTTTCACCCGAAAACTTTTACATACCTTCCAATCATATGATACATGTTCCTGTTCATTGCTTGTCCCGCTATAGATAATTCTGTGATGCCCTGATATATTCTCCAAGCGTTTGTGGTAGTCCATGCCTTTTTATTACGTCTGCACAATATCTTTTATACAAGGATTTCAGTGCTTTACTGTTTGAATTATCATTTTTCCTCGCATAATAAATATACGCATTTAGCAAAATGATATCAAATGTTAGAATGTCGATGTCTTTAAGATCTTCCAACTCACGAGCCACATTATCAGCCATTACATCCCCTGAGCAAAAATAATTCATATTATAATACGCTGCATAGGCAAGACTGTATACTTCTCCGCGATTCTTTGAATCACCTCTTCTGTACTGCACTAATTCATGGCACGCAATATTATTAAAGATCTCTGTATATTGAGGATCTTTGCCATATAAATTTCCCTCGTTAACCATCGTTACATTTTTTCCTTTATATGTATCTACAAAGGCTTTGGTTTCATCATCAAGTTCTTTATACACTTTATCATGAATATAAATATCTGTGAAGCTTTCGAACAATGGCAAAATATACAACTGCTTCATGTTTTCAAATGAATAATTCGGATTTGATGCACGTTCGTTTATTCCCATCATAAAAATATTGGCATCAAATAGAACCGGTTGATTCAGCAAATCATGCAAAGCAGTTTTACTCAATGGCGTAAACATATGCAAAATCACCGCCTTGCATTTATGATGGCGAAAAGCTCATCATCTTCTTCCGTATCTTCTGTCTCTGCCACATTATCTGTGGCAAGAAAATCATTAACGAGATTCATATCCAGGTCAAGTTTTTTTGCATCCTCCAGAATATCTTCTCTGGTCGCATTTCCCGTAAAAAAAGCTTTTTCCATGTTTTGATATATTGAACCGCACGGAAATACATATATATTTTCTTTACTGTAAAGCTCAGCTACATATTTGTCGTAAATCTTGATTTCTTGAAGAATCTTCTTGATAAACTCATAATTCTCAATATATTTATTGACCTTGCCAATATAGCCTTCTTCCGCAAGTCGATATATTACAGCCTTTAATGGCATCTGATACTTCATCGTTAAAAAAAGAGCCAACGCAGCATACTGAACAAAATCTTTCTCTTTTGTATCCCTGCGTTTCTTTTGGGGAAGATAGCTACGCACCTCATGTAGCAATGCATCTTCTGGCAATAGAACTTCAGCCGCAAATCTGCTTGCCTTTTTTTCATTTACATCCTTCAGCATACTAAAATCGCAAATATATGGCTTATCTTTGAAATTCTGATAGTCCTTTAAATAATGATAATACTCATGAACTGAAGTAAAAATCTGGTTGATAAGGGACTTGTTCACATTGAGAACAATATAAGCACGTTCTTTGCCTGTTGTTGGAATATACAGCATACCGTCAATCTTTTCCGAGTCAAATGGAACAAGCTCAAAACGGATATCTGGACTCTGCTTGCGAATCCAATTAAACACATTTGTTCCCATAGGAGCAAGGGCATAGTCCACTCGTTTCTCTCTCGCAAGCTCCTTTATCTCAGCAATCTCATCTTGCGAAAGCGAAGCAGTGTTGAAGTCGTACTCACTTTGATAATACTGTTCAAATAATTCCTTGCTATCAATCGACGACATACTTCTCTCTCCTAGCCAATAGCTCATACTTCTCTTTGATGCGAATACGCTCAGCCATCTCTGCGATCATAGCTTTGTCTGATTCGGTAAGACTTCCCATTAAGTATACCAGCGCGTCTGTTGTAGATTCCACGAAATACTCATCCGTATTCTTACCGCACAAATCACAAACTCGACTGAGAATATCCAATGTCGGTATTTGCTTGCCATTCTCCAGCAAAGATAATGTAGACCTATTGATATTCAGTTTCTCTGCAAATGTGGTTTGATTTTCGTTCCCCCTCAAAGCAGTCAAATCTCTACAAAACTTATCTGCACTGAACTCTTTCATAAATATTCCTCCTTGGAAAAGCGTGTTATATATTTTAGCAAAACTATTATGTATAGTCAACATATTTGTTGCCTTTTTTAACATTATTATATGTTCAATATGCCCAACTTGATATTAAAATATTCTTGTCTTCTCTGTTAATCCATCTCCATTCAATCTCATCTCCTCACCTCAAATAATACTTCCTGTACTCACTCGGCGAACATCCTCGGTACTGGCGAAATACCCGGTTGAACGTGGAAATGCTCTTGAATCCCGCCTGGTAGGAAGTTTCCGTGATGCTTTTGTCCGGATCGGCCAGAAGCAGCTGGGCTCTCTTGATCCGCTGCAGCGTCAGGTATTCGACAAAATTATAATTCGTGAATTGCTTGAAAATTCGGGAAAAATAGCAGGCGCTGAAACCCGCGTGCGCGGCGGCGGACTCGAGCGTAAGCTCGTGCTCACAGTTGTCGATGATAAAGCTGCAGGCGTCGCTGATCTTCTCAAAGGTTCTGGAAGCGTTGACCTTTTCAAAGACGCTTCCGGCGCCGACAGAGCCGGGATTTGTCTCTTCCAGAACGGTATTTTTGATGTAAATCCCAAAGTCCATGAACATTTCGTACAGGCAGATTACCATTTTTACTCCGGAGAATGTGTCTCTGTCCTCCTGTGCGGAGAGCATCCGTCTGATGTGCGTCATAATCCGCGAGGCCAGCTCCGGCTGTTCTGCATGGGAGATCTGGTGATAAGTCCGGAAAAAGTGGAAAAACGGCGTGAAATCCGGGAGCGCGTCAAAAAGGGCGACAGAAAACTGAAGTCCGGTCAGTCTGCCGTCTTTGTTCCCGACGATCTCATGCATCTCACCGGGCCAGATAAACAGGATATCCCCGGGATTCATTCGATATGCGGTCTGATTGACGTGCAGAAGCGGTCGGTTGTCCGGATCCGCACCCGGTTTTGTCTCCTCCGTCCAGACCGCAATCTCCACGTGATTGTGCCAGTGCAGCGGAAAAGCCCGCGGATAACTCTCCGAACGGATAACGTTCACCGCCCCGTTATACTGTATGCTCTCGTGGGAGCTTCCTTTTTTCATTTTTTGTCATCCCCTCTCGCCCCGATTGCAGAGTTTCTATATGCCATATTGTTACCGTTTGCCTCAATATTTGCTTCAATTCACTTCATGTTCCGTCCGGCCCATGTTCCGTCAACCGAACTCTCTCCGCCCTGCAAGCCTCTATATTCCCTCACATCTAAAGCTTATCGAACCTCCCCGTAAAAAGCAAGCATAAAATGACAAAAAATGGGCAGAAGCAGACAAGGCATAGTTAGCTTCCATCTGCGATAACGATTATAATCTCACTGTATCTTTTCCGGGCAGGACCGTCCGGAATGTAAGCCCGCTATCAAAAAGAAAGAGGAACTCACATGAAAAAATACGACGATCTGTCTCACAGAAAAGCAAAATGCCTGCTGCACATCACGGACCGGCAGGGAAATCCCATCGCTAATACCCGGCTTCATCTGAAGCAGACCAGACATGAGTTTCTGTTTGGCTGCGGCGCATTCGATCTCATGGCATACGCCAATTCCGCAGATATGGCAGATTCTGCGAACGGAACAGGCTCGGCCAACGCACCGGACCAGGCAGGCGAAGCGATCGATCTGAAAGACCGCGCCGACAAATGGCTTGCCCTGTACAACTACGGCACTCTGCCGTTCTACTGGGGGAGATTTGAGCCGAAGGAAGGCGATCCACAGACGAAAAGTCTGATGCGCGCCGCGGACTTCCTGCGCAGCCACAACGTGACCGTAAAGGGACATCCTCTCTGCTGGCACACTGTCTGCGCGGACTGGCTGATGAAATATGACAATGAGACGATCCTGGAAAAGCAGCTCCGCCGGATCACCCGGGACGTGACCGCCTTCCGGGGAGTCATTGATATGTGGGACGTGATCAACGAAGTGGTCATCATGCCCATCTTTGACAAATACGACAACGCCGTCACCCGGATCTGCAAAGATCTGGGTAGGGTCGGCATCGTCAAAGAGACCTTTGCCGCCGCCAGAGCCGCCAATCCCGACGCGCAGCTTCTGATCAACGATTTCAACACTTCCATCTCCTACGAAATCCTGATCGACGGCTGTCTGCAGGCCGGCGTGCCCATCGACACCATCGGGATCCAGTCCCATCAGCACCAGGGCTATTGGGGCGCGGAGAAGCTGGAAGAAGTGCTGGAACGCTACGAGCATTTCGACCTCCCGATCCATTTTACCGAAAACACGCTGGTGTCGGGCAGCCTGATCCCGCCTGAGATTGAAGATCTGAATGATTTCCAGGTGACAGAATGGCCGTCCACTCCGGAAGGCGAAGAACGCCAGATGAAACAGACAGAGGAAATGTACCGCATCCTCTTCGCGCATCCCCAGGTAAAGGCAATTACCGGTTGGGATTTTGCGGACGGCGCCTGGTTGAACGCGCCGAGCGGCGTAATCCGCAGGGACAATTCCATCAAGCCCATCTATGAGATGCTGATGAAGCTGATCAAGGGTGAATGGTGGACGGATTGCGAGATCTGCACCGATGAGAACGGCATCGCAGAGGCGGAAGGCTTCAAGGGCGACTACCTTCTGATTATCCCGGGGCAAAGTGAGATATCCTGCAAAAGCGGGATCCAGGAGCAGGACGGGATATCCAGCCAAAATGAGATGCACGGGCTGAGCGCAAAATTGAAGCTGACTGCCGGGTTGCGGGAAGCGCAGATTGTACTTGAGTAAATTTTGCCTTGCGCAGAAATAAACCTGCCAGATCATGAACGGGACGAAGACAGATCCCTCTCCCGCCCGGAAAGGAAACCATGAACACCAAGAACATAACCGACATGACCGTCGGCAGCCCGGCAAGGCACATCCTGAAATTTGCCCTGCCGCTGCTGATCGGCAACTTTTTCCAGCAGCTTTACAACATGGTGGATTCGATCGTTGTGGGGAATTTTGTGGGCAAGAACGCCCTGGCGGCGGTCGGGACCTGCAGCTCCATGAACTTTCTGTTCTTTTCTTTGAGCTCCGGCCTCGCGATCGGCATCGGCATCATCGTGGCGCAGTACTTCGGAGCCAAGGATAAGAAAAACGTGCGCAGCACCATCGCGAACTCTTTCTATGTCCTGATCTCGGCGTCGCTTGTGGTCAGCACATTGGGTATTCTTCTTGCTCCTGCGCTGCTGCGGCTTCTCGCGACGCCGGACAACATCATCGGCGACTCGATCACCTACATGCGGACCACCTGTGCCGGGATCATCGGCATCGCTTTTTACAACGGGGCCGCCTCCATCCTGCGTGCGCTTGGCGATTCCAGAACACCCCTGTATTTTCTGATTCTGGCAAGTATCGTCAATGTGGTGCTGGATCTCACCTTTGTGCTGTCGCTCGGCTTGGGCGTCTTCGGCGTGGCGCTCGCCACCATCATCGCCCAGGCCATCTCTGCGGCATCCTGCCTGCTCTACGCGTACCGCAGGGTACCGTACTTTCGTCTGAATAAGGAAGAATTGAGACCGCACCGGGCAATCATCGCCAAATCTTTCCGCCTCGGCGTGCCGATGGCCCTGCAGAATTCCATGATCGCCATCTCCTGTATGGTGCTCCAGAGCGTGGTAAACAGCTTCGGCGACACTGTGATGGCGGCGTTTACCATCACGAACCGCGTGGAGCAGATCGTCCAACAGCCCTACAGTTCCCTGGGTGCCGCGCTCACCACTTATTCGGGGCAGAACATCGGCGCCGGAAAAATTGACCGCGTCAAAAAAGGCTTCGCCCAGTGCACACTGATCGCGCTGGTCTTCAGCCTTCTTTTGATTCCCCTTGCCTACCTGTTCGGCCATCGGATCGTAGGCATCTTTGTCCGGGAAAACGACGTGATCGAGATCGGCTACAAGGCGCTGCGCATCACCAGTCTGTGCTATTTCGGCCTCGGCATGATCTACGTGCCCCGCGCGCTTTTAAACGGCTGCGGCGACACGGCCTTCGCCATGATCAACGGCGGTTCGGAGGTGATCTGCCGTATCCTCTTCTCCCAGCTTCTCATCCGTATCCCCGCGCTTGGCTACTGGGCGATCTGGATCACCACCGGCGCCACCTGGGCAGTCACCGCCCTGGTGTGCGTGGCGCGGTATTTTCAAGGAAAATGGAAAACCAAATCTATTGTAAAACAAACTTGAATGTGCTCAAAAACACAAGAGACCTGCAATCACAGACAACGTCATAACATCTTTATCAGACAACCTTCGGTGCGCAAGCAAATGCCCGCGCTCCGGAGGTTTCTTTTTCTCCCAACTCCCGGTATGTCCGCACGATTAAAACCGCTGCGATCAGAAACGTCAGGAAATCGGATACCGGCATGGAATACAGCACCCCGTCCAGTCCCCAGAACAGCGGAAGCAGGAACGCGAATCCCACGCCGAAGACAACTTCACGGACCATCGAAAGCATCGTCGACGCAGCCGCCTTGCCCATCGCCTGCAGGAAGATGAAGCACGCCTTGTTGACACAGGCAAACACTACCATGCAAAGATAGATTCGGAACGATCTGAGCGCAAAATCTGTGTAGTACGCACTCTCATTGGCCGCGCCGAAAATACCGATCAGCGCGCCCGGGAACGCCTCCACGATCACAAGCGCCACCGCTCCGACCGCGGCCTCCGCTGCCAGCAGCCGGGTAAACAGGCTTCGCACCCGTCCTTTCAGATCTGCACCCATATTGTAACCGGCGATCGGGATGCAGCCCGCCGCCATGCCCACGACGATCGAGATCACGATCTGGAAGAACTTCATCACGATCCCCACCACCGCCATCGGAATCTGCGCGTACTGTTCCTGCCCGAATACCGGGTCCTGCGCGCCGTATTTGCGAATCATATTGTTGATCGCCGCCATGGCGGCAACCAGAGAGATTTGCGAGAGAAAACTCGTGACGCCGAGCATCAGCGTCCGGCACACGATATTGCGGCTCAGACGGAAATCCACCCGCGTCGGCTTCGTCAGTTTCATGTGCGCAAGGTACCAGAGCGCTAACAGCGCCGTCGCCACCTGACCGATCACCGTAGCCACCGCGGCCCCCATCATTCCCCATTTGAACAGGTAAATAAAGATCGGATCGAGGATCACATTGATCACGGCGCCAAGCAAAGTGGAAACCATCGCGAACTTCGGCGATCCGTCCGCCCGGATGATCGGATTCATCGCCTGCCCGAACATGTAAAAAGGAATCCCGATCGAAATCCAGAAGAAATACTCCTGCGAATACCGGAACGTCTCCGCGTTGACCGTTCCGCCGAACAGCGTGATGATCGGGCGCGCGAAGATCAGATAGACCGCACACAAAAGCAGGCTGCCCACGACGACCAGAACGACCGAATTCCCGACGCTTTTCTTCGCGTTACCCGCCTCCCTCCTGCCGAAGCTCAGACTGACGAACGCGCAGCAGCCGTCCCCGATCATGACGGCAATTGCTAGCGCGATCACGGTAAGCGGGAAGACCACCGTGTTCGCCGCATTGCCGAAAGAGCCAAGGTAGGACGCATTAGCGATAAAGATCTGGTCCACGATGTTATACAGCGCCCCGACCAGCAGCGAGATGATACAGGGAACCGCGTACCGGCTCATGAGCTTCCCGATGCGCTCGCTCCCCAGATAATGATTTGTCTCTGCTTCCATAGTTTCCTTCCTTTCCATACAAACGCCCTCTTTCCTTTTTCATTATAAAAAATGCGCAAGCTTGTGCCCATGCGCAAACGCTTTTGTGTGACCGAAAGTCAGAAAGAAGTTCCCGACCACACAAAAAACGTGCGGCACTCAACTGGATTTACGCATCGAGTGCCACACGTTACTGTCATTATACGCAGAGAATTTTATTCTGTCAAAGGACGAATTGCACAAAAAACACAGAAACTGAAATCAGCAAAAATAGTTTCCCTATCACCGGCCATGTGCTATAATGACCGTAACAATGGCAACCCGCGTCAAGACAGGCCATAAGGAGGCAGAATTATGGTATTAAGAGATGAATACATTATCACTCCTGACTTATATCAGGAGGCTTTTCGATATGCTCAGGCATCTCGTGCGTATACATCAAACAGACACGATTTTCATGAAGGCGGTCTGAACAATAAACAGCAAAAAATGTTTGAAGGCAAATTGGGAGAAAAAGGATTCAAAATGTTCCTGATAGAAAATGGAATCCCATTCACAGAAGACCATTCCTCTCCCCAGGAACGGGACGAATATGATTTTCTCTTAACAACAGCAGACAGACAGTATTTGCTTGATGTAAAAACAAGAACAAAGTCGTTTCATACCCGTACGCTTGAGATGGTTGAGCAGGCACAGTCCCATCCAAAGGATATATTTATTTCTGCACGCTTATTTCCGGAGCGGAATGCTGTCAAGCTATTAGGCTGGTACTCCTTTCAGGATATGATAGAAGCCAATAGAATCGAAAACAACGGTTATTTAGACAACTACGTAATGTATGATTCAGACCTCCATCCCATAAAAGAATTATATGATCTGATCCTGAAAAACTGTATCCAGGCCAAATGATACCGGGGATAAATAAATTGCCCGCATTTGAAACGGTAAGGCGCACTGCCACATTCATCGTCGCGAAGGACTGCTCTGCGCCTTCGCACATTCTGCTCCGGAGCTAAACCAATACGGCTCCTCCTGTTTTATATTGGCGATATTTATTTGTGTTTCTGTATGATCTCCATAGCCGCTGTGGACAGATCATTCCCTTCGTACGTCGTCAGCAATCTGCCCGGAAAATGCTTTTTATACCACTTTTCCTTTTTCTCCCAGTGCGCACGGTATCCTGGCAGATCAAGCCTCCCCACATGCTCCCAATAATATGTCTCGCCTCTGAACTTCACTGTGAAATCAGGGAGATACATCGTTCCATCCGCTGCATAAAGCGGCTCTTCATATACAAACGGCACTTCTTCCGATACCAACATGTTCGCGATAATGACTTCCGATTTCGATCTGACAAAATACTTTGACAAGGTAGCCAGTTTCTTTTCTTCCTTGTACCAGTCGCCGCTGTACAGCAATTCGTCCGGCAGGGGCTTGAACTCGAATACAGACGAATTAACCTTTCTTACTGCCGACTTTTCGACATGACTCAGAGTGGTCAGCGTGCTGATATCCTGTTGAAGGAACACTGTAACATGGCGCTGAGCTCTTGTCAGAGCTGTATAAAGCAGCTCCATTGTCAGAAGATGGCTTTCCCTCTTAGGGATCACAATATAAACGTAGTCAAATTCCGATCCTTGCGACTTGTGAACACTGATTGCATATGCAAGCTCAAGATTGTCACTCACACTCTGATCCGGGATCCAGTGTCCTTTCTCATCCTGCCCCAGAAACTTGCCATAATTGTAACTATAATTCGTTCTGGTTTTCCCTGAGAACTTACATTGGAAATGTTGGATATTTGTCATCCACGATATTTTCCTTGCCTCATATGCCATAGGAGAAACAATTGCAATCTCTCCGTTATACACTTCCTGTCTTCCCGGTCTCCTCGTGCTCCAGTCATAGACATACGCTCTGTCAGATGCCGGTCTGTTCCGAATCTGAATAACCTTGTCATACAAACCAATCCCATCGACGGACAGCCGCCTGCTCCAATAGCCATTGAAGGTGCTCTGCATAAAGGTGTTGATGGACATCGTACCATAAAACTCTCCTCTATATGGAGAAATGATCTGGAATCGCTCGGGTGTATCCTCTATGACTTTCATCCAGAGCTCATGCAGCTTTTTTTCCGTCTCCGCATACTCGCCGGTCAACGCCTGCATATCAATCACAAGTCTGTCTTTTAACAGCTTTTCAAGATCTTCCTGTTCCTGCCAGAAATAGACGCTCAGATCCTTATCCACATCATCATTGCCATATTCAAGTACTTTTGTAAATATTTTTTCTTTTTCAAGTTTAAGCCTGGCAACTGCATCCGCATCGTCGCCTGGTGTCTGCTTTTCCTGAATAAAAACATTGGCCAGATCCAGAATACCTGTACCATTCCCCTCAACGGCATTGACAAGCTGTCGGATATTTTCGGTGAGGACACCAACGCTCTCCTCATACTCTTCATTGTTCTTTAACCACGCAATCGCATCCGCAAAAACTTTTCCTCTTCCAATCGGAGGAAGCTGATTCGGATCGCCAACCAGAATCAATCTCTGAACGCTGTTCCAGTTTACAGCTCTGACCAGCGTCGCAAACAGGTTCAGATCTATCATAGAGCACTCATCCAGAATAAGTGTATTCACATCCTGGCTCTTTTTCCCGCCGGACCGCTTTAGCGTCATGTTCTTATTCAGCCAGCCATTTTTTGCCAAAAACGAATGGATAGTTGACGACGGTTTCCCGGTCTGCACCTTAATTCTCTCTGCAGCTTTTCCGGTCGGCGCCATAAGCAAAAAGCTGGTCCCGACGCTATGAACCCGTTCGATGTTGTTGAGAATAGCCTTAATTACCGTTGTCTTTCCCGTACCTGCAGCACCGGATAAAACACAGATCGGTTTTCTGAATATCTGCATACAGACCTCCGCCTGTCTATCCAGAATATACTCATATTTTTCCGCGGTTTCTTCATCGTCGAGCAATTTAGAGCTCTCGTTCTTAAGGCTTTTCTTGAACTTCTCAGGCGATATCGGGATTTTGAGCTCAATATCTGCCCGGTCAGCCAAGGCCCTGAACACATCCTCGACTGTCCTTTCATCTTCATAAACAGTTCGAATATAGAGATAAAGATTCTTCTCCTCATCCTGCCTCATAAAGAGCCCGCCGTTCAGGATGTTCTTCTCAACATTAAAATTCTTCAGGGAATAAACATATCTCTTCCACTCAGGCATCCTGTCAAGTCTTGCATTAATCGACTTTAATATAGCTTCTGCTTTGCCAAAAGAATGCGCCGGGATCCTGTTCAGTTCATCCACACACAGCGCGCGCAAACGCTCCGTTGAACCCGCGTCAATCATATCTTCCAGTCCATATTCCGGAGAAGAGATCATTCCATTGTCAATCTTGTAGAACGGAATCGTATCGTCAGAATCCTCACCGATATACTGCTCAAAGATAATATAAGGATTCTCAACCAGCTCGCTTACTGTTGCAGTAATAGATACATCCTCCCGGTTCTCCGAGATTATCTTTCTGACCTGCCTGGCAGTCAAGTCAAACCGCGGAAGCAGATGAAGCAAAAGCTCTTTTTCTTCCTCGTCTTTCATCTGGAACTGACGACGCACTATTTTCAGATCCCTGTCGCTGTACTCGATTCCGGCTATGGTGTTGGAATCCCCGTTGAGCAGGTCCTCAAGCTGTCTATAGAAATCCTTTCTTCCAGTATCATTCGTAATATCAAGGAAAGGCTTTATCAGTTCCGGCAGCTGTACTGCTTCAAGCACAGATCCCATGCCCGGGAACGGACCTCTTGCCCTCCAGAGCTCATTCAGAACAGAGTTAAGCCAGTTCTTTCGTTTTTCCCAATCTTCGGTGTCGTCCCCAATCTCGATCAAAACATCTATGGTCTCCAACATCTGATGAATAACTTCAATCGCGTCGTCATTCGTCACCTCACGACTGCCATACTTAAACGGTGTTCTGTTAAGCGGCTTTATAACAAGACGTTCTGCCAATTCATCATTATGTAAATACTTCCAGTATGGAATACAAAATCCCTCTTCCGGATAGGTTGACGATACAGGCTTTTGCCATGCAAAGCCGCCGCCGTATTTCTGTTTTATTTCTTCCGTGGTATTCTCATAAAAATGAAAACTGTCTATCTTCTTTAATCTGGAAACGCCAACAATAACATAGTTCTCTTCTTCCCCCTCGGAAAAAGGATTACTATATCCGGCATAATAAAATATGAGGGATTTTCCCTCTTCGAACTGTGCAAAGTATTCTTTTGCATTATTGAAGCGCTTATTGTAATCATATGTCTGTGTGCTTCCCGCTTCCGGCGACACATCCTTCTTGTACATAGCTTCATAACACCAGGTACATGCTGTGGCCGGCGGAAGCGTTAAGACAACCGCATCTGCGTTTCCCTTCCCCCACCAATCCGGAGGATCCACCTGTGTCTGGATCGTTTCTTTGCCAAACGCATTGATGCTCAACCCACAGGCAATCTTACACGGATACTTTTCAGCGGATTCCCCACAGTGATTCTTTTCTAATTCAAGGTCTCTCTTTGTCGCTATTAAATCTCCCGGATATGAATGGGTGCCAACACAATATGGATTATTGCAGGGATTCTCACATATATGCCCGTTCCAGCCCCGATCGTGCCACGCCAGTCTTAAACTCATATGTATCGCCATAGGGTCACCTCCTGTTTCATATTGGCGAACATCCTATTCTCAGACAGCTATCTCATACTTTCCCTTCAGATTATTTAGGATACCGTATTTTATCATTCCCTCTAACTGCGTTCAGTCGTATGAGATAAACATACCAAACGTTTCAGGACATTGCAAAACTTTTCGTCCAGTCGCAATAGTTTTCAGCCAAATCAGTGTAATTATCAATCAAAAATCGGGAGCTTGTCCATTTCCATCAGCGAACATTCTGACGCTCACTGCCGCGAAAGGCGGCCTTGCGCCTTCGCGTGTTCCGCTCCGACCTCAAATTGATATCTCACGATGCCGAGATCAACCTTACTGAATATTCCGCCTTGATCGGCAAAGGTCACGCTGCCATCCTCTTTCAGATCAATCAAAAATTTCTGCTGATTGATGGCCGTCGGCGCAAGCAACGCCATCTCCACTCCGTAGTTGAACCAGTACGGCTTCTCCCCGCCGGAGGCGATCACCTTCTCCGGATCCTTTGATCTATGCTGTTTTCCCTGATTCACGCCATAACCTATCGCGATCACAATGACCAGCCTCTCATCCTCGCCCACCTCCGCAGGCACATTCTTCGGATTAAAAGTCCCCGCCCAGCAGGTGTTCAATCCCAGTCCCTGCGCAAAAAGCACAATCTGCTCGCCATAGTATCCGATCCGCTCCTCCAGATCATCCTCATCCTTGCCGATGCAGGCGATCACGCTGGGCGCGCTGCCGAGTCCCATAAATTTATTCAAAACCCTGTTAAACGTCTTCCCCGCATCCGGACAAAACTGCATGTGCAGCTCTCCGGCCGCATTGCACTCCGCGATCTTTGCCTTCAGCTGCTCTACTTTCTCCGCTTCAATCGGCTTGTCCAAGTAACTCCGAACGGAGTGACGCGCTTTGATCAGTTCGATTTGGTTCATAGTACACCTCGCTTCAATAATGATGAAAAATTCTTCGTCCAACAATTACAATCGTTTTATCTTAAACAACGCATTTGGGGCAAAAATCATTTGCTGTCAGCGCGAACATAAAATGTACTTCTGCCCGATCCTTCCCGGATAATAAGCCCTTCTTCCGTAAGCCTCTTCAATGCTGCAAGGGCTGACGATCTTCCTATGCTTGGGCAGTGAGCCACAACATCCGCACTTGTAAATTTACCGATTTTTTCTTCCGTGTATTTCTTTACAATATCATACGCCGCGCCGCTCTTGCCTCTTTCAGTCAATAATCCGACGCGCTCCTCAAACTCCATGTAACATGCCAGAATCACCTGCAACATATACCTGATAAATGGCGTCGGATCGTTTGTTTCTTCGTGCCAGCCGGCATCCGCTTTTTCAAGCGCATCGTAATAGTGATCCTTCGTTTTCTCTATCTGTTTTTCAACGCTGATATATTTTCCCACACTGTATCCGTTCTTATAGAGAAGAAGCAATGTGAGCAATCTGCTCATCCTTCCATTTCCATCATTAAACGGATGGATACAAAGAAAATCACATATAAATGTCGGGATTAGAATCAATGAATCTGTTTTCTCATTTGCGGCAGCCTGCTCATAGGCTTTGCACAGATTCTCTACCGCATTCGCTGTGTCGTAAGGAGCAACCGGAGTAAACCTGGTGACTACCGTTCCATCCGGCTTTGTCTCATTGATATAGTTTTGCACATTCTTAAAATGCCCGCCGTATGAGAATCCTGCTCTTTTCAGAAGATCCCGATGAAGTTGAAGTATATAAGACGGGCGGACAGGAATATACTCACTGCTCTCATGAATGGTATTCAGCACATCCCTGTATCCCATAATCTCATCTTCATCACGGTTTCTCGGAGTTGTCCTTTCTTCAAAGAGCTGTTTCATCCGAGCACTTGTTGTAACGATTCCTTCTATTTTGTTTGATGCTTCCGCGCTCTGTATTTTTGCAATTTCAATCAGGCGATCCAATTCCGCCGGCTTTTGGCGAATGAACAGATCCTGTCTTCCCTTATACTCGTGAATCTTTGCAACAAGATTCAGTATATCTGTATCCCAGGTTTTCTCTACAAATTTGCTGTAGTCAAACGATCTCATAGGAGCTCCTTTCGTCCAACGCGCCTTCTTTTCGTCCAATTATACGTGAATTTGGACGAAAAATCAATCAGTTGGACAAAAATAGAGGACTGGTTAATTCCCTTAACCGATTGCTCATTCCCTTAAACTATTGTAAAAATTGAGGGAATAGTAAATGCATGTAATCCAGCTTCACTTCTATACCCATCGAATTCGACGGGTTTAAAATTCGGGTTATGCAAGCTTTCCCATAATCCCAAAAATTCGAGTGTCTCGCGTCCTCTCATCCAATTCTTGATTACATCATTAGGATTCAAAATCAAAACCTTCTTTGTGTATACCAGTTACTTTTCCGCACCGGCCACAGCGAATGAAAACATCTTCTAAAAGCTCCATCATACAAACATCTCCGTATTCCAAACCAGATTAACCAGCTGCACAAGAAGTTGAATCCGCTCTGTAATTTCTGCTTTGCCAAACTGTGCATAAGGCTTGAACCCCAGTCCGTTGTCCGCTATGAACTTCTTGAACTTCGGATTATTCTGGTATGCCTGATCTCCCAATGACTCTGTATAAATGTTTCCCTCGTTGGAGCAATACTTCGAGAGCTTGTAATCGTATTTGGAGTCATTCAGGCTGGCGTTGATGCTCTTATGCAGGAGTAGCAGCGCTCCGAAACTATTTCTCCAGCGCCTGAATTCTTCCTGATCAGCGTATTCACTGGTAAACCACTCGTAATGGTCCGTGATGATGTGCTCAATTTCAAACGGATTCTTTGTCTGCGTATTCATGTAATTGCAGTAGTTTGAAGCCACACCGGTCTGCTCCTCAATATAACCAGTGATGCGGGCAAGCATATTCTTGATGTACTTTTTGGTAAAGCTGTTCAAACGCAATTCTGGAAGCGCCAAAGCTGGATCATAAGCGAGGTTCCCATATTGAGCTTTCAGACGAACTTTCAAGTCCTCGACAGAACAACGACGAATATTCTTCGTCACGTTGAATACATAGTTCTTAATTGTGCTGTAATCGACGGATTTATAGTTTGTCACTCTGGCAGTAATAAGCAGGTCAATAAACCGAGCGACCAGATTAATTTTTTCGATAATGACTGGCCAAGTATCTTCATAGCAGATCGGTGCCAACAAAAGCTGTGGCTGAAGCGTAAAATTAACCTGCGCATTGTAATAGACGTATTTTGTTTCTTCCGCGAAGATACTTTCTGCCTCGCGGATTTTCTTATACACGTCTGCAAACTTTGAGAACTTCATGATGAACAACTCAAAATCATCCGTAGAAGAAAGGCCCAACTTATTACGCTCGTCGCGCACCCATTTATGGAAAGAGCCACCGATGATATCAAAGTCCTGATTCACAGCGCCAGCTTTCGTTTCACGAATAGTCTCGGCGTATTGTGCTCTCAGCCATGCCTTTATAAATGTCTCATCGCCCTTATCATCGTCCTTCCTAAGGGCAAGAACCTTGTCCTTCCACACATCATTGAGTTTTTCGCGCTTAGTGTCGTCCTTGATTTCGGACAACAGATAGCCTTTCAGCATTTCAGTCGATGTAAGGCTAAGACCACGATCATTCATCGTGACGAAAACCTTATGCGCGTCCTGTTCTGTGGTCGCCACAATCTCGATGAAGAAAACCTTCTCAGCCAGCCAATCACAAAAATGAAGAAGCATATCGTCCGTAATATCGTCAGCAGGAAAGACATCGATGATATCGTTGTATCTGCCATAGAGATTTTTCACCGATTCGCCAACATCGGTTGTATCGAATGGCTGATCGTTGAAAATGGCATTCATGCAATCCGACCGGTCATCAACATTGATATTAAAGGACTTCGTACCATAAGCCTCGGAGAAAATCATCTGCTCAATCATGCTGTAGCTCTGGCCGAGCGTGCGCAGCCGATTATTGAGATACATCAGTAGCAGGGTAAGCGAAGAAAACCTCTGCTGCCCATCAATGATGGCGTTCTCTCTTCCGGCAAGAACGATGGAGCCCATGAAATATGCCCCATAATCTTGAACTTTCTGACGGCTATCACCGGGAACATAGTAATCCAGAAACTCTGACGTCAGGTCGTCAATCAGTTCTTCGATATGCTTTCTCTGCCACATGTATTCACGCTGATAGTAATGAATAGAATACTTCGTGTTCTGCAGCAACTGCTTCAAACTCTTAGGAGAGCCTTCAATCTTTTTCATGTGTCTCCTCCATATTTGCGTCTCTCTAAAAGCTCTCGCAGATCGCGACGGAGCTCAAAGCACATAACATTGACGCAACTAATAATTCATCTCTAAGATAGCTTGAATTTATCCCTTCACGATAGTTCTTAATTGAACCCCATCCTCAGTCTTCCAGCTGGTCAGTCCATCCTCCTTTAGTTACGCTGCATATTCACCGTCCATAGGACTTTTTATTCGTCATTGACCATTTCCATTATGTCGCTGACATCGCATTGCAAAGCCACACAGATTTTCTCTATAATCTCTGTGTTTACATTTTCGTTCTTACCGAGCTTCGTAACGGATGCCGCACTGATTCCAGCTATACGCTGCAAATCTTTTTTCTTCATATCTTTATCAATTAACAGCTTCCATAATTTTTTGTAACTAATGGCCATGTGCCAACCTCCATTTTCTGCCAAAATGTTTACACATAAACTCTGATTTGTTTATTATATCACGACTTTCCACGAATTTCAAGATTTTCTCCTGCGTTTGCAGGAAAAAATATCGCTTTTTCTTGAATTTCGCAAGACAATCTGGTCTAATGTAAAAGACGGCTGGTTCCTCAGCCGATTTTGTACTAAGGAGGCGTGTCGTTCATGATCTTTATAAGCGGTGTCCACGGTGTTGGAAAGTCCTATTTTTGTGACATGCTCAAAGAGGCCACCGGCATTGAGTCCTACTCGGCCAGTACCTTAATCACGCAGAAAAAAGCACTCCTGCTTTGCTAAGGACAAGCTCATTCCAGACCAGCAGTACCTTCTTCAGGCGATAAATGAACTGAAAGCCTCTGGAAATAACTTTATTCTGGACGGTCACTTCTGCTTACTGAATGCATCTGGAGAAATTACTCGAATTCCAACGGACACCTTTACATCCTTGAAACCAGACGCGGTCATCCTGCTGATGGAGAAATCAGAAGTGATTGCCTCTCGCCGCAAAGAGCGAGATGGGATTGATGCCTCTGTCCAGCATATTGAAGATTTTCAACAAGAAGAATGTGCCTACGCAAAAGAAATCGCAGCTGAAATCGGCGCGAGACTCTTTGTCTCTGCTATTGGGTGAGTTCCGGCTTTAAGGCGGACGGCGAGAACGATGCGTCCGACACGGCTTCCTTCAAGGCGGAGGGAGTGGACGGAATGACAAAGAGCATGGCGCAGACGGTCTATCCCGCCAACCGCTCCAGTTACACGCTTTCGGCGCAGGTCGCGTCTCAGAACCTCGAAAAGCTGGGCGATAATTCGCAGGTGGGCATCGAGGTGGAGATCGAATACGAGGACGGCACCACGGAAACGCGCTTCATTGACCCGTTCTGAAAGGAGGAGGGGCTGTGGCTTATTTTTCAAAGACGGGTGAGAAGATCACCCCCAATAACTACTCCGCCAGGGTCAAGTCCATCACGGTGTGTGTGTAAAGAACTGCTTCGGCACGTTCTACATCACCGACATCTTCCTGCAGGGCGGCGCTGGTGCTGTTTGAGATGCAGGAAATGCAGGATGGTGAAGAACCTTTCTGATGCATTGAAAAGTTCCCCATCCTATAGTAAAATAATATAGTAAAATAATCATGTTCCAATTCAAAAGAGGCCGAAATAAAAAAGTTGGATGACAGGTGATAAAATGAACGAACAAAACAAATGGCCGTATGTACAACTCTCAAAAAATGATATGGAGCAAAACAATTTGAAAGCCCAAATGAAAGAATGTTGTGTGGCATTTATTGATATTTTGGGGTTCAAAAACATGGTCTCAAGAGATATTGATAGTGTTGTTTTGGCGTTGCGCTATATCGAGATGTTTTGTGAGAGTGTGTGAAGGAAAGTCTGTAAATTCAGATCTTCTATGATAATTGCTGGGGCTGGGAGCCGGTTGACCGGCTAC
>CANQRR010000023.1 GCA_947626285.1 uncultured Lachnospiraceae bacterium | reverse complement strand
CAATACATAAAAATAAATTTGACATAAAAAAATAAGCCTGATAAGGCTTTCCAGAGATAGGGGTGTCAAAAACCCGGATTATAGCATACAGAGGAGAAAATGTACAGAGTCTGCTATTTTGCATATTTCTAGAAAAGCCCTTGTGATTTCTCCGTTTTCCTATATAATGTATAGTTAGAATATAAAATCATACAACATCAGGAGGATACAGGAATGCCAAAGAGAACGGATATTCACAAGGTGCTCATCATCGGCTCCGGCCCGATCGTGATCGGTCAGGCCTGCGAGTTCGACTACTCCGGCACACAGGCCTGCAAGGCGCTGCGTAAGCTGGGCTACGAGATCGTGCTGGTGAACTCCAACCCGGCCACGATCATGACCGACCCGGAGATCGCGGACGTCACCTACATCGAGCCATTAAACGTGGAGCGTCTGGAGCAGATCATCCAAAAAGAACGTCCGGACGCCCTGCTGCCGAATCTGGGCGGACAGTCGGGCCTGAATCTGTGTGCGGAGCTGAACAAGGCCGGGATCCTGGACAAATATAACGTAAAGGTGATTGGCGTACAGGTGGACGCGATCGAGCGCGGCGAGGACCGCATCGAGTTTAAGAACGCCATGAACGCTCTCGGCATCGAGATGGCCCGCAGCGAGGTCGCCTACAGCGTAGACGAGGCGCTTTCGATCGCGGACAAGCTTGGCTACCCGGTGGTGCTGCGTCCCGCCTACACGATGGGCGGCGCAGGCGGCGGTCTGGTCTACAACCGCGAAGAGCTGAAAGTGGTCTGCGCGCGCGGCCTGCAGGCAAGCCTCGTCGGGCAGGTACTCGTCGAGGAGTCCGTACTCGGCTGGGAGGAGCTGGAGCTCGAAGTCGTGCGCGACGCGGACAACAACATGATCACCGTCTGCTTCATCGAAAACATCGACCCGATGGGCGTCCACACGGGCGACTCCTTCTGCTCCGCCCCGATGCTCACAATCTCTGAGGAGACGCAGAAACGCCTGCAGGAGCAGGCCTACCGCATCGTAGAGTCCGTGCAGGTCATCGGAGGCACGAACGTGCAGTTCGCGCACGATCCGAAGACCGACCGCATTGTCGTCATCGAGATCAACCCGCGCACCTCCCGTTCCTCCGCCCTGGCCTCCAAGGCGACCGGCTTCCCGATCGCTCTGGTCTCCGCCATGCTGGCCTCCGGGCTTACCCTGGCGGACATCCCCTGCGGCAAATACGGGACGCTGGACAAGTACGTGCCGGACGGCGACTATGTCGTCATCAAATTCGCCCGCTGGGCGTTTGAGAAATTTAAGGGCGTCGAAGACAAGCTCGGCACGCAGATGCGCGCGGTCGGCGAGGTCATGAGCATCGGCAAGACATACAAGGAGGCCTTCCAGAAGGCGATCCGCAGCCTGGAGACCGGACGCTACGGCCTCGGCCACGCAAAGGATTTTGATACCCTAACGAAGGAACAGCTCATGCAGAAGCTCATCACCCCGTCCAGCGAGCGCCACTTTGTGATGTACGAGGCGCTGCGCAAGGGCGCGACTATCGATGAGATCCACGAGACCACGCATGTGAAGAAATGGTTCATCGAGCAGATGAAAGAGCTGGTCGAGGAGGAAGAGCTGCTGCTTCAGTCCAAGGGAGCTCTGCCCGCGGACGAACTGCTGATCGCCGCCAAGAAGGACGGCTTCTCAGACAAATACTTAAGCCAGCTTCTGGAGATCCCGGAAGCAGACGTCAGAGAGCGCCGCATCGCGCTCGGCGCCGAGGAGGCCTGGGAGGGCGTACATGTGAGCGGCACGCAGGATTCCGCCTACTACTATTCTACCTACAACGCGCCGGACAAAAATCCGGTGAACACAGATAAGCCGAAGGTGATGATCCTGGGCGGCGGCCCGAACCGCATCGGTCAGGGCATTGAATTCGACTACTGCTGCGTACACGCGTCGCTCGCTTTAAAGAAGCTGGGCTTCGAGACGATCATCGTCAACTGCAATCCGGAGACGGTGTCCACCGACTATGACACCTCCGACAAACTCTACTTTGAGCCGCTGACCCTGGAGGACGTGCTCAGCATCTACAAGAAAGAAAAACCGTTGGGCGTGATCGCGCAGTTCGGCGGACAGACGCCGCTGAATCTGGCTGCGGACCTGGAGAAGAACGGCGTGAAGATCCTGGGCACCTCCCCATCCGTCATCGACCTGGCGGAGGACCGCGACCAGTTCCGCGCCATGATGGAGAAACTTGACATCCCGATGCCGGAGTCCGGCATGGCAACCACGGTGGACGAGGCGCTTTCAATCGCCGCGAAGATCGGTTATCCGGTCATGGTCCGCCCATCCTACGTGCTCGGCGGACGCGGCATGGAAGTCGTCTACGACGACGAGAGCATGACCGAATATATGCAGGCCGCCGTGGGCGTGACCCCGGACCGTCCGATCCTGATTGACCGCTTCCTGAATCACGCGATGGAGTGCGAAGCCGACGCGATCAGTGACGGAACGCACGCTTTCGTTCCCGCCGTCATGGAACACATCGAGCTGGCCGGCGTCCACTCCGGCGACAGCGCCTGCATCATCCCGAGCGTCCATATCTCGGACGAGAACGTGGCGACGATCAAGGAATACACCCGCAGGATCGCGGAGGAGATGCACGTGCGCGGTCTGATGAACATGCAGTACGCGATTGAGAACGGCAAGGTCTTCGTGCTCGAGGCCAATCCGCGCGCGTCCCGCACCGTGCCGCTGGTGTCCAAGGTCTGCAACATCCGCATGGTGCCGCTGGCGACCGAGATCATCACCTCGGAGCTGACCGGACGCCCGTCGCCCGTTCCGGCGCTGAAGGAGCAGGAGATCCCGAACTACGGCGTCAAGGAAGCGGTGTTCCCGTTCAACATGTTCCAGGAGGTAGACCCGATCTTAGGACCGGAGATGCGCTCCACCGGCGAGGTGCTCGGCCTCTCCCGTTCCTACGGCGAGGCTTACTACAAGGCGCAGGAGGCGACGCAGTCCCCGCTTCCGCTTGAAGGAACCGTGCTGATCTCCGTGAACCGCAAGGACAAGGCGGAGGTGGTGGACGTCGCGAGGAAGTTCGCTGATTGCGGCTTTCGCATCGTAGCGACCGGCAACACCTGCGACCTCATCAATGAAGCAGGTATCGCGGCAGAAAAGGTGAAGAAGCTCTACGAGGGCCGCCCGAACATCTCCGACATGATCACCAACGGGCAGATCGACCTGATCGTGAACTCCCCGGTGGGCAAGGACAGCGTCCATGACGACAGCTATCTGCGCAAGGCCGCGGTCAAGGCGAAGGTACCGTATCTCACCACCATCGCGGCGGCCATGGCGTCAGCAGAGGGTATCTGGTACGTGAAGCATCACGGCAACAGCGAGGTGCGCTCCCTGCAGGCGCTTCACAGCGAGATCCACGACAAATAAACGTTTCACAGGAAGAAACGCCGTACCGTTGCTGCACTTATGCACTGGCGGTACGGCATTCTACACTTTTCTAATCAATCTCTATCTCGCTGACTGCGCCAGCAAACAGAAACAGCCAAAGCTTAGCTGGCAGTAGATACAGCGAATCCTGCCTTTTCTAGGCTATCCTGCGCCTTCTGCGCATTTTGCTCTCCCTGTATTTCCAGCTCAACGCGCCGGATCTCACAGGGAAGTCCCATCTGCGCAAACCAGTGGCTCATCCGGTCTGCGTCCATGTAAACACCATCTCCTTCTGCAATTCCAAGAAACTCCGCATCCTGCGGCCTGTCTTTCCTGCTATTTCTCGTCAGGGTTCCTTCTGCCCCGCCGCCGGCTGCAGTACTTTTTTCCACATCCACAGCGCCCTGTACTGTCAAACAAACGGCAAGAGATCCGATCTGTTCTTTCAGGATCTCTGCCTGACGCTCAGAGAGCGGATTTCCGTATTCATCCGACAGCTCTTCAAAAAAGCGTTCCCCCACAATCAGGGCCGGGCGGATTCCTGTCTGCTTCTCTCCCGCGCTCTTTACGATCGTCAAAGGATATTCGTCCAATTCGACGCCGCAAAGCTCTGCAGCCGTATGATATTTGTCGATTTCGATCTCCATGTCCGCGCAGTAGAGCGCCCATCGTCTGCACCGCCCCGGAAGCGCATCGATCTGCTTCAGGATCTCCGCAGAAAATAGTCCGGAAGCTCCTGTCTGCCGGAAAATTCCGGACGATACAGACGCCCTTCTCTGCGAAAAGGATCCAGATGATGCAGACGTCCCTGTCTGCAGGAAAGCGCCAGAGGATACAGACATCCCTGTCTGTGCGGCCGGTGCGGACACGGAAAGTCGAAAAAGAGCCTGTTCCTCTGCTCCCGCTTTCCACAGCCGCGCGGAAAGCCACCCGACAAGCAGAAGAAGTCCGACAAACACTGGCAGAATATAATTCAGATAGGTTATTCTCCGCGGCATTATCTTCTACCCCTTTCCATTCCCTTCCGTTTCTTACCGTTTCTTTCTATTTTTTCCTTTGATGTTTTATTCACTTCTATGCACGCCATCAGATCATAACATTCTATAACAACTCAATCACTCGTATAGCCTCATGCAGAGGAATTATTGCCCGCAAATTTCCCCGTCTCAATCGCGCCATCACTGCATGTTTCTCTCCCTCTGGGCCGCAAGCAGATCGGCCAGCGCATTTTTGCTCTTTCGCAGCCTCCAGCCCATGAGGGCAAGAATCAGCACGAAAACCGCTCCGGACAACAGCAGGATCGCCGCCTGCCACTGGTTTGTCTGTTCCTCCGGCTTCTCAACGGAAAGCTCCACGATCTGCGGCTCCAGGATTTCCGTGACAAATTCCTGCGTCTGTGTGTAGACTTCCCCGTACGCATCCTCATAGATCAGGTTCAGCGTGCCCGTGGTCTGTCCGTACAACTCGTCATTCTTAGCCGCATCCTCAGTCCCGTCGCCATTACCGTCTATTCCCGTATCTCCCAGAGACTTCATCGTCTTATTCCCGACATAGATCCGCAGCTCACCCTCATAAGAAGCTCCCGCCTCAAGATCTCCGGCAAAAACGCTCCCGGTCGCAAACAATCCCTGCCCCGCAAATTCGACCTTTACATTGTAGACCTCCGCCTTCCCGGTATTGTGAACCGCAAAGCTGCCGTCAACCGTATCCGTTGCGTACAGCTGCGGCGCCAGGCGAAAGCCTTCCAGTACCAACTGCGACGGCTGGTAAACGTCCAGCTCCACCTCTTCCGCCGCCGTATAAGCAGTGCCTTGATCATTTTCGTAATCAAAGGTAAACGTCAGCGGCACTTTCCCGGCCTGTGCATTCGGTTTTACCGAAAGACAGGTCGGCAAAGATACCGTCTCCTGCGTCCCCACCTTGCCGAAATAGAAAGAGGAACAGCTGCATTCGATCGCTTCCGATTCCGTTTTCAGCGTCACCTTCATGTTGTAGACCGGCTCGTTTCCCGTCATATTTTGAAACACGGTCGTAAACTCATACTCCTGCCCGGCCGTGAGTTGTTTTCCCGCCAGACTGTCTGAGATTAGAAGAAACTTTGGCTGACGGTGAATCTTCTCCGCACCGCCGAAACCGCCTCCATCCCCGTAGCCTCCGCCGGAATATCCGCCGCCGCTGCCGAAATTCGCGGACAGGGCTTCTCCTGTATCTGTTTTTTCCGTGTCCGTCTCCTCGGACGGCGACTCCACCGTCAATGGGATTTCCATGTCTGGGGCTTCCGCGCCCGGCTGTCCTGGATCTGTTTCTCCGGCGCCCGGCTGTCCCGGGTTTGTTTCTTCTGGGTTCAGCTGTCCGGAGTTTCCTTCTCCGGCGTTCGGCTTTCCGTCCTGCCCCGCGCCTTCGTTGCCGGATCCCGTTGGATTCCCCTGACCACCCGGATCATCCGGGACGATTGCCGACGGGTCATCCCCCGATGGATTCTCCGTGTCCGCCCCCGTCGGATCTGTCTGCTCCGGCGGTTTCTCTGTGCCAGCTCCGCTCGGCGGCGTATCTGTCCCATCCGTCACGGTGACGAAGATCCGGCTGCTCAGCTCCGCCCGATACCCCGCCTGCGAATACCCCACTGCCCTGACCGTCACGGGATACTTGCCGTTTTTCCGATTGCTCTCCAGCACAATATCGCAACAGAATACATAAACCTGCACAGACTCCGAAGGATCCTCAAATTGTTTGTCTGCTTTCTCCACCTCTTTGCGGTAATTTGCATACACGAACGGCGCGTTCTCGCCCATGTCAAGCTCCACTGTGAGACGATCTCCCTGCAGCGGTCCGCTTGCCAGAAACGGAACAACCAGATGCACGACCCCGTTCTCTATTTTGGGGATATAGCCCTGCGAATAGGAAGTGTCCATGTTCTCATAGATATGTACCGTGTCGATCCCCAGGTACACCCGCTCGTTTTCGGTATGCCCCGCGCTCTCCGTGCTTTCCGTACTCCCTGCTGCCCAGCTTTCTATACTTTCTGACACATTGCTTTCTATCTGTTCTGTTCTTTGCTTTTCCGCTAACACTGATATATCTTCTGAAATTTTCGCTCCTGTCAGACCTTCCGTCTCCTCCGCAAACGCCGTCGGAGCAAGCAGAATGACCGACAGCAGCATCATACAAAAAGGAGGCAGGCTTCCGCGCACGCTCCTTCTTATTCCCCTCCACATCCGGCCCGCACCTCCCTCATCTCGCCCGCGTCCATCTCGAACACCCTGTCGCAGAGAATACGGATATCCTCGCTGTTGTGGCTCGCCAGAAGGATCGTCCGTCCCTTTTTCTTCTCCTGCAGAAGCAGTCCGCGGATCTCCTCCACCCCGTGCCGGTCAAGCCCGTTGAATGGCTCGTCAAGCACAAGGAGCTCCGGCCGCTCCATGATCGCCTGCGCGATGCCCAGCCTCTGGCGCATCCCCAGCGAATACTTTGCCACCGGCTTTTTCAGCCCAGGATCCAGCCCCACGCGCAGCAGCGTCTCCGTAATCTGGCCGCGTTTTATCTTTCCCCTTAGGTCCGCAAGAATCTCCAGATTCCGTCTGCCGCTCAGGCTGCTCAAGAATCCCGGCGTCTCTATGATCACGCCTAAGCTTTCCGGGAAATCCGTTTCTTTTCCGATCAGCTTTCCGCCCACCCTCACAAGCCCTTCCGTGACAGGCAAAAATCCGCAGATGCACTTCATCAGCACGGTCTTTCCGGAGCCGTTGTTTCCGACAATGCCGCACACCGTTCCCCGCTCCAGCGAAAAATCCAGCCGCTTCAGAATCTCCTCCCTGCCGAAGCATTTGCGCACCCCAATCAGTTCAATGTAAGTGTCCATTTCCCTGCCTCCTTCAGACAATGAATCAGCAACGCAACCTAACGCCGCTACAGTCTCAGATTTCCCTCAAAGCATGCTCCAGCGCCAGCGCATGCAGTGTCGCGCAAACGACAGCCAGCAGAAGAAGAAATAGCCACAGTCCAAATTTCCCTTCGCCCCAGTTCTGCGACGCATTGATCCATTCCGCGGGATCGATGCAGTAGAGCTTCTCCAAATAACGGTCGCGCAGGATCACACAGCTGTAAAACAGCACAAACGACAACCCAAACGCCAGATAGACCGTGCCGCCCATAATCGCGCACACCGCGCTCAAAGACGCTAACGCGCTCGCGATCAGGCACACTCTCCCGGTCAACGCCAAGAGCTCCTGGATTGGCTCCGGCTGCCAGCTCCAGACCTGCTCCCGGGCAAAAAAGAGCAAAAAAAAGAAAAGCGTCCCAAAAATTACCGCAAGGATCCACACCAGCGCGCCCGAAAACGCGGTCGTAAACAGCTTGTCCAGACAGTATTCCCGCTTTCCCCTGCGCACAAGCAGGAAACGTTGAAAATTTCCTTTTCGTTCCCGCAGGTATTCGTCCCCGCACGGAAGCACCGACGTCAGCGGGAGCAGGAACAGCACCGTCTGAGAGTTCAGCGCCCCGGCAGGCAAACTGAGAAACGTTCCCGATGTGAGCGTTTTCTTACTGAGCGCATCCGTCCAGGCAGCCCCCGCCAGGATTCCCAGAAAGGACAGAAGCACCGCCAGATAAAATTTTCTGTCCCAAAGCAGCCGTTTCAGATCCATTTCATGAAATTCCTCTCTCTGTTTTCCTTTCCCATTATTCTGCTCCCAGAAAGGTAAAATTGTAGCGTCGCACCGCACGCCCGCTCAAAAAGACCAGCACCGCCAGCAATCCCGCGAAGATCAAAAGCGACTGCTTGACAGTCGGCAGATTGTCGTACCCGAAGTCGTGCATCCCGTAGACCGCGTTGTTGAGCGGACTGATCCAGCCGACAAGGCTGCGGATCCGATAGAGCTGGTACTCCTCATACCCCAACAGTTTCCCGATCACCTCCGGCTCCAGCAGAAAGCCGTACAGGCTGTAGCCAAGCGCAAGCATCATGCCGTATTTCCTTCCCGGCAGCAGGTTCCCAAACAGGACCAGAAATCCAAGCGTGAGGCTGTAGCCGAACATCAGCGCCGCGACCTGCAGCATGCAGCCGTACGGGCGGATGCTCTCCATCAGCTTGACCGTGGACGGTATGTGAAGTTCCTGTCCGGTCCGCGAATAGCCAAGGATCGCCGCCGTCTCGCTCCAGAGATTTCCCGGAAACGAATCCCTCATGCACAGCGCGATCGTGACCGCAAGCACAAAAGCCACATACAGAATCGTCACCAGCACCACATAGCAGAACTGCGCCGCAAGCCATCTGCGCCGCGTCATCCGCATCAGGTAAAACGGCGTGAACGCGGAGAGCTTCGGCAGATCGGAAAGCAGGAAGATCAGCAGCAGCGATGCAAGCAGGACGGCCTGTGTATCCCCGAACGTCCAGATGAACGGCTCCGCCGCCTGCATCGGCGTGTCGAAGCGGACGACGACCTCATACACGCGCCCGCTCAGCAGATAGCAGACGATCGCGCTTAAGAGAAAGACGATCACGGTCCGCGAACTGCGGAAGAACCCCAGAAAGTTGAAGCGCACCGCCGCGCGTATCTGTCTCATATCTGCTCACTCCCCATTTTGCCGTCTCGATTCACATCGGTTTCCATGCATGCCCCTGTCATGGGCAGAGCAACTCTCTCGGAACCCGCTCATCGCATCAATACCCCAGGCTCCGGTCGATCACGGTGCCATCCGCCGCGTTCACGGTCAGAAAACTGTTCTGAGGGCGCTCGACCGTGTTGCTGCCGATCTCTCCCTCATAGTCGTACTCCCCCTTCTCCTGCCCGAAAAAGTCCCAGACCGGCACAAGAAGTCCGGAGCGGCTGTCCGTGCCGGGGTCGTAGATGCGCATATAGCCAAGCTGCACCCGATTGATCTTATATTCCATATGCGTCGTGTAGTTCATATCCACGTTCTTAATCCGCAGCATCTGCTCAAAGATCCCCGCGATCTCCGGGAACGGGAGCATCTCCACATTTTCCACCTGCTGCTCCCCGACGTCATACAGATCCAGGATCGTTACCTTCTGTAATCCTTCTTCATTCACAGTAAACTCCACACGCTCATAACACCAGGTCTCTGTCGTCGTGTCGTCCATCGACTGCAGCGCGCCGCCGACGTTTTCCTCGTCTGTGACCGGGAACCCGCCGACGTCACGGGTATAATCCACCTGCCAGCCTGCGGATTCAAGCTGAGACGCAGGACCGTCATCCGCCATTTCCTCGACCGCGTACCAGCAGACGCTCAGGTTGACCGCTTTGGCAGAAAATTCTTCGGAAAGCCCCAGCTTCTCCATGTAGGCATCCGTCATCGCCTGGGCCTCCTCCGGTGAGATTCCTGCCATCCGGCTGAGCTCTTCCTGCGACGGCAATTGATCCGAATCCTCCCCATTCATATCCTGCGTGTACCACCATGGCGCAGTTTCCGACCCTTCTTTTCTCCGCAGGATTTCGATCTCCATCGGCATGTCCTGTCCGCTGCTCAGTCTGTAAGAATAGGACGTGCCATCGTCCAGCTCCACCACCCCTCGAAACGACTTCCAATCTTCAAGCTGGTCGTACTGTTTTTCTCCGGTCTCCTCATCGATCCACCAGCTCGCCCCCAACGCCGGCGTCACCTCGCTTCGATCCGGCTCATCGGGAGCATCTGTGTAGTCCCGTTCACGCTCGTCAATATAATCCTGCAGCGTGGGATGCGCCGCCAGCTCTTCCTCGCTGAGCCCTGAAAGATCCTCCTCCGACACATAAGGTCCGTAGGGATGGCTGCCCTCCGCCTGCCACGCTTTCAGCTGATTGAGCTCCTCAAGCACTTCATCCTTTGTGGGCACATAATACGTATTTCCATTGTAGACCGGCCGGTCGCCGAAAAAGGTCTCTGTCACCCGGTCGATCCACTCCTGCGAAAACTCTCTCTGCGATACCTTCCATACCGACACCTTTTCCACGTCCGGCACAATCACCTGCGCGTCGCAGTTTAATTCATAAATTTCCTCGCTGTCGGAAGCGGTGTAGCGCTCCGGCACCTGCAGGCGCTGCGCCAGGGCGTTCGCTTCAATCGTGTTTTCCTGGTCCCCACCGCCGTCCAAATCCGTTTCACCGGATGCGCGGTTTTGTCCTTCCTCTGTGCTTTCTCCTGTCAGGCTTTCCTGCACATCCGCGGCTTCCGTGCCCGATGTGTCCTGTCCATCCGCCTCCGCAGTGTCCGCCTCCCGATACTGCGCGATGCTCTTGTCTCCCTTCTGGCGCACCACCGCCCGATCCGGCGTCTTCGCGCAGCCCGCTGACAGAAGCAGCGCAAACGCCGCAGCCGACAGCCCTAAAAATCTCATTTTTCTGCTCTGCATATGAAATCTCCCCTCTTCCTGCATTTTGACAGGGATTCAAACCAGGCTTTCATCGTCCTTCTCCAAGCCCTTGCACACAGACTCGAAGCATCTGTCTTCAGTCGTTCGTTCCCCTGTCGTGACAGGTACAGTATAATGCGGTCGTGATTTCCGTGTCCTTGCCACAATGTAAATAAGTTGTAAATCATCGCGTCGGAAGATCACGGCTTGTCCGTTCTTATCCGCATCTGCCGCCCGGAAAAGCAGACTTCCGCCTTTGTCCCCCGCCCCGGCTCACTCTCGAATTTCAGACTCCAGCCGTGCAGCCGCGCGATCTGGTCGCACAGCGCAAGCCCAAGCCCCGCGCCTCCCGCCTGCCGGGAACGCGACTTGTCCACCATGTAGAAGGGTTCTGTGATCTTCGCAAGCTCCTCCGGCGGAATGCCTTTTCCCTCATCCGACACAGAGATTCCCTCCTTCATCGCCGCAAGCCGGATCACGCCGCCCGGCGCGCTCGCCTTCACAGCGTTGTCCAACAGGTTCGTCAGAAGGCTGAGCAGCAGGTCCGCGTCTCCCTCGACCGTCCCCGCGCCCTCCGCGATCTCTGTTTTCAGGCACAGCCCTTTTTCGGCAAGCCGGCGTTGCGAAAGCATCTCTGTCTCCGCGAACAGCCTCGCCACATCCAGCGGCTTTTTCTCCGCCTTGATCTCTTCTTCGCTCTCCCCGGAAAGCTCCTCCAGCTGCAGCAGCTTCGCGGACAGGCGCGACAGACGCCTGCACTCCTGCTCGATATAGGAAAGCGCCTCCTGCTGCCGCTCCTGCGGAAGCTCGACGCGCTGCAGGAGCTCGGCATAACCCTGTATCCCGGTCATCGGCGTCTTCAGCTCGTGCGCCAGCGCTCCCAGAAGGCGTCTCTGCTTCCCGTTCGTCTCGGCAAGGCTCTGCACATGTTCCTCCACCTGCCGCGCCATCCCGTTGAAGCTCCTCGCCACTTCCGCCACCTCGTCGCGTCCGCGTTCCTCCACGCGCACGCTGTAGTCCCCATCCGCGATCTTTGCCGCTGCCCCGCTCAGATGGTGAAACGGGCGCAGGATACGCCGAATGACCAGCGACAAGGCAAAGAGCAGAACGGCTGCCATCACAAGCGCCATCACGCCGCCGCGCAGAAACAGCTCGCGGCTTTCCTCATACAGCTCCGTAATGTCCCGATAATGCAAAAGCTCAAATTTGGTACTTTCGATCGGTGTACACAGGATCAACAGCCTTCGTCCCTCTGTCTCCCCGATCATCGCCGAAAGATTGCCATACCAAACAGTGTCATCCAGATATTTCTTCAATTCTGTAAAATCGTCCGCATGCTTCTTCAGATGATCCAGATCAAACGCAAAAGTGGAAATGTTGGACAGTTCCTCTCCATCATAGTAGAGCACCGCGTTTCCGTTGTAACGGTTCTGAAAGCTGCTGCGTCCCCAGAAGCGCTCTCCGTTCTCGTCCTTGAAGTAGCTCCGGTTTTGGTAAAGCTCCTCTGAAAAGCTCCGTGCCGACGTACTTAAACGTGTCAGCTCGCTGCTCAGGATGCTTCCCAGCCGCATTTGCTGTGTCTCCCTCAGATTCCAGATTGAGAAAGTCTGTGAAAAAAGAAGCAGCAGGCCGACGGCCGCTGCCGAAATTTTCGTAGTCATTTTCATTTCAGTGTACCTCCAGCCGGTATCCGATGCGCGGCACCGTTTTGATCACATCTCCGAAATCCAGCTTCTTGCGGATACGCGCGATGTGCACGTCGATCGTCCGCGTCTCTCCCTCAAACTCCACGCCCCACAGCACGTTCAGAAATTCCTCGCGCCGGATCACAATATTCTTATACTTCACAAGCAGGAGCAGACAGTCAAACTCCATCGGTTTGAACGGAATCTCCACGCCCGCCTTGCGGACGATGCGCTCCTTCGGATAGATCTCGACATCCAGCACGCGCAGGCATTCCTCATGCTCCTCCGACTTCCGACAGCGCTCAAGCACCTTCTCCACGCGCACCAGAAGCTCCAGCATCTCAAACGGCTTCACAAGGTAGTCCTCCGCTCCCTCGCGCAGCCCCTTGACCTTGCTCGCCAGATCGCCGCGCGCGGTCAGAAAGATCACCGGAATCTGTCTTTCCCGCAGCTCCGGCAGCAGCTCGAAGCCGTCCTTGCCCGGCAGCATCACATCAAGCAGCGCCAGATCGTACGCGGCGCCATCCCCGGCTAAATGCCGGCTCACCTCGCAGCCGTCATAAAAAGGGACGGCATGGTAGCCTGCCGTCTCCAGATTGATGCAGATCAGCTCGTTGATCGGTCGCGCGTCCTCAATTACCAAAATGTCTGCGTTCATACCATAGTTCTCTCTTTTTCTGCCATTTCTCCTGCCGCTGTCATTATCTTATAATATTCCCGCGGTTCACGCAACGCGGAAGATGTAACCAGTTTGTAAAAATAGGCTCTGCAGTCCGGCGCAGGAGGATCGTATCAACGGTAATTCCGGATCACGATCTGCAGCGTCCGCCTGCCCATGTACTCGTTGATCGACGGATAGTAAGTCACGTCAAGCGTCAGTCCTTCGCCCCGCCCCCAGAAGAGTTCCTGCACGCGCTGCGCCCCGTAGCGCGCTTCCAGATAGGTCCGCATTTCATCGATCTCTCCGAAGTACATGGCGTCCATGATCCGCCCTGTCTGGTTGCGGACGCGGAATTTCAGCACGTTCGCATTCTTTCCAAGGATGCGCGCGCTAAGAAGCGTAAGCCCGGCCTCCGCGAAGAGCGGCTTCTCATTGCCCTTTCCGAACGGCTCCAGGAGATCCAGCTGCTCCACCAGAGCTTCCGTTATGTAATCGATCGGCATCGGGACGTCGATGCAGATTTTCTCAACCAGATCCTGCTCACTGAGCGTGCAGTTCTCGTTCAGCCTGCGGCGCATTTCCTCAATCCTGTCCTTCTCCAGGGAAAAGCCTGCCGCCATCGGATGACCGCCGTACTTCGTGAACACATCGCCGCACTTTACCATCTCGTCAAACATGGAATATGTCTCGATGGAGCGTCCGGAGCCCTTGGCCCCCTCTTTTGCGTCCGTCACGACAAACACGGGCCGGTAATAATATTCCCTCAGTTTTCCGGCCACGATCCCCGCAATGCTCTCATGACAGTCGGGCAGATAGACGACCAGCACACGGTCGTCCCCGTACTCTCCGGAGTCGATACGCGCGCAGGCTTCCTCGACCGCCCGCTCTGTCATCAGCTTTCGCTCATCGTTCAACGCCTTCAGCTGCTCGGCAAGCTGCTCCGCCTCTTCCCGCGTCTGCGAAAGGAGCAGCCGCACGGAGCGCCTCGCCGTGTCCAACCTCCCGCTCGCGTTGATGCACGGACCAAGCACGAAACCGAAATGATAGGCGCTGATTCCTGCCGCATCCAGCCCGTTCGCCGCGATCAACGCCCGAAGCCCGGCATTGTCGGTCGCCGCGATGCGTTTCAGCCCTTCCTTCACCAGGATACGGTTCTCGTCCTCCAGGTCCATCACATCGCCGACTGTCGCAAACGCCACAAACGGCAGCAGCGCTTCCGTCTCACTTTCCGGGATCCCGCAGATCCGGCCCAGCGCGCAGGCCACCTTCCAGGCCACCGCCGCGCCGCACAGTTTTTTGAACGGATAACTGCAGCCCGGCTGCTTCGGGTTCACAAGCACATCGGCTTCCGGGAGAAGATAGCTCCGTGTCCCACTACAGACATCCGCATCATCTGAAGTGTCTGTCTCACTCACACTGCTCTCAGGCTCTCCTGATGCAAGCTCATTCTCAATCACTTCATATTTCGGCTCATGGTGATCCGTCACGATCACAGTCAGACCGTTCTGCTTCGCGTATCGGATCTCTTCGATCGCTGAAATCCCGTTGTCGCAGGTGATGACGGTATCGACGCCCTCCTGCACCGCCAGCTCCAGCAGGTGCACATTCAATCCGTAACCGTCCTTCATGCGGTCCGGGATCTCATAGTCCACATCGCCTCCACAGCTTTGGATCGTCCGGTAGAGGATGTAGGTCGCGTTCACCCCGTCGATGTCATAGTCGCCGATGATGCGGATGCGTTTTCCCGCGCTGATCTTTTTCTTCAAAAGCTCCGCCGCCTCCACGCAGCCCTTCAAAAGCTCCGGCGCGTACAGATCCGCCAGTGTCCCGTTCAGATACCTGCGGATCGCCTCATCACCGACCACATCCCGATTTCGGAGAATGCGCGCCGTCACCGGATCGATCCCGAACTTCTGCGCGATCTCCCGGAAATCCGCATGTTTCGCGGTCATCACCCACTTTTCCTGCTTCTTCCTTTTATTCATCGTCCTCTTCCTGTTCTTAAGAAAAAAGGGCAAGGCATTCCGGGGATAACCCCGGAAACGCTCTTGCCCTTTCAATTGTTCCAATTTTACTTCGCCGCTGCCGCCTTCGCGCCGACTTTGGTCTTCAGCAGATACCACAGGCCGCCCGTGACGCAGACGGAGGAATAGCCGCCGGCCACCACGCCGACGATCAGCGGAAGCGCAAACTCCTTGATCGTCGCCACGCCAAGAATGTACAGCACCGCGATCGTGATGAACGTTGTCACGGAAGTGTAGATACTTCTCGTCAGCGTCTGCGTGATACTCGCGTTCACGATGTCCGCAAGAGAAGATTTCTTCATCAGCTTCATGTTCTCACGGATACGGTCGAAGATGACGATCGTCGCGTTGATCGAATAACCTACGATGGTCAGCATACAAGCGATGAACGTATTGCCCACGGAGATGCGCACTAGCGCGTAGCAGGCGAACACGACCAACACGTCGTGCAGAAGCGCAAGCACCGCGCTACCCGCGAAGCGGATATCCTTGAAACGGAACCAGATGTAGACCAGCATGCAGAGCGCTGCCACGATCACCGCGATCACCGCATCCTGACGCATCTCATTACTTACGATGGAGGAGATTGTCTCGAAGTTGATCGCCTTCTTGTCGATGTCGTAGGTCTCCTGGATCGCAGCGGATACCTTCTCACGCTCGTCCACGGTGAGCACACGCGTCTTGATGTTGACCTCGTTGGAGCCTGCCACCTTCTGCGTCTGAATCTCCGCGTCCCCGATGATGTCGCGGATGAGCGGCTTCACGTCCGCATCGATCTGGTCGATGGAGAGGTCCTCATTGAACAGAACGCTCGTAGCGGTACCTCCGCGGAAGTCCATGCTCAGGTTCAGCGCGCCCTTGCCCGCTGCGGCGTTGATTCCCATCATCACCGGGCCGACCAGAATCAGCACCAGCGAAATGATAAAGAACATATTTCTCTTTCCGATGAAATCAATCGGCTTAATCTCCTTTGCTCTTCCGTAATACTTTTCATCCTTGAAGCCAACCTCATACAGCGCGTTCACCAGCAGTCTGGAGATCACCAGAGCCGTGAACATCGACAGGACGATACCAAGCGCAAGCGTCTGGGCAAAGCCCTTCACGCTGCCGGTGCCGAGCAGATTCAGCACGAACGCCGCAATCAGCGTCGTGATGTTGCCGTCCAGAATTGCGGAGAGCGCTTTCTGGAAACCGGTCTTGATCGCCGGCTTCACTGCCTTGCCGTCCGCGATCTCCTCGCGGATACGCGCATAGATGATAACGTTCGCGTCGACCGCCATACCGATCGTCAGGATGATACCTGCGATGCCCGGCAGCGTCAGCGTCAGATTAAGCGCATTTATGGATAACAGCATCAGTCCCACATAGATCAGCAGGGAAAGACCTGCTACCACGCCCGGAAGCGCGTATACAATGATCATGAAGATGATGACAAGCGCCAGGCCGATCGCGCCCGCGATCAGGCTCGTGCGGATCGCGTCCTCGCCCAGCTGCGCGCCCACCACTGTGGAGCGGATCTCCTCCAGCTCAAGGGACAGGGACCCGATACGGATCGAAGAGGCAAGGTTCTGTGCCGACTCCGCCGTAAAGCTGCCGGAGATGATGGCCGTGCCTCCCGGAATCGCCTCGTTGACGACCGGTGCGCTGATGACCTCGCCGTCGTAGACGATCTTGATCTGCTTTCCGACGTTGGCCGCCGTCGCGTCCGCAAACGCCTTCGTGCCTTCGCTGTTCAGATCAAGCTCTACCACGTACTCGCGGTTGCCCATGTTATCCTGCTGTTGCGCGGCCTGCGCGTTGTCCACCTGGGAACCGTCCAGAACAACCGTACCGTCCTCAAGCTGGAATTCCAGCGAACCCGGCTTGCCCAGCTCCTCCAGGATTGCGTTCGCGTCGCTCACGCCCGGAATCTCGATGTTGATCCGGTTCGTGCCCTCCTGATAGACCTGCGCTTCGGTGCTGTAACCGTCGACACGCTGCTGAAGCTTGTACTTCGTATCATTCATATCCTCGGCCGACGGATTGTCGTCCACCGCCTGATATGTGATGCTCACGCCGCCGGAAAGGTCAAGGCCCAGAATGATATTCTTTGCCGCGCCTGTCCCGGTCTTGCCGATACCGAACACTGATACATACACCAGAAGCACCAGCACCACCAGCAGACCTGCAAGTGTCCATGTAGCTTTTTTCTTGTTCATGATCGTTATCTCCTTTATTTCTTTGCGGCGGCCGCACTTTGGCGATCGCCGTATGTATTACAAAACTATTTTCCCTCCGCCAGTGCCGCCTTGATCATGATCGCACACTCCACGCGCTTGCGCTGGAGCTCGCAGCCGATGTCGTAGGCGTCCCGGATCGTCCCGTGGAAATTATAGGAGTTCGCTGCGCAACCACCGCTGCAGTAGAACTTTGCGAAGCAATTGCGGCACTTCTCCTTCGTGTAGACGTTGCAGCACTTGAACTCGTCCACGATCTCAGGCTTTGTGATGCCCTCGTCCACATTTCCCATCAAATATTTGTCGACTCCGACAAACTGATGGCAGGGGTACAGGTCTCCCCACGGCGTCACGGCCAGGTATTCCGTGCCGGACCCGCAGCCGGACAGACGCTTGTACACGCACGGCCCGCCGCTCAAGTCGATCATATAGTGGAAGAATGTAAATCCGCGTCCCTCTTTCTCCCGCTTCACCATCTCGGCCGCCAGGCGATCGTATTCCGCGAAGATCGTCGGCAGATCCTCCTCGCGGAGCGCGTAGTCCTCCGTAGCCGGAGCCACCACAGGCTCGACGGAGATCTGCTCAAAGCCCTCGTCCGCCAGATGCAGGACGTCGTTGGCAAAATCCAGATTATTATGGGTAAACGTCCCGCGGACGTAGTATTTCTGCTGTCCCCTGCTATCCGCGAACTTCTTGAACTTCGGGAGGATCAGATCGTAGCTGCCCTTTCCCCCGCGGAACGGCCGCATGCGGTCGTGCACTTCCTTTCGTCCGTCTATCGAAAGCACCACGTTCGCCATCTCGCGGTTGCAAAACTCCATGATCTCGTCGTTTAGGAGCACGCCGTTCGTCGTCAGCGTAAAGCGGAAATTTTTATTGTGCAGCTTCTCCTGCTCCCTGCCGTACGCGACCAGGTCTTTCACGACCTGCCAGTTCATCAGCGGCTCGCCGCCGAAAAAATCAACCTCAAGATTCCTGCGATCCCCGGAATTCGCGATCAGAAAGTCAAGGGCCTTCTTCCCGACTTCATAGCTCATCAGCGCGCGTCTTCCGTGATACTCGCCTTCTTCCGCGAAGCAGTACTTGCAGGCAAGGTTGCAGTCGTGCGCAATGTGCAGGCACAATGCCTTGACTACGGTCTTTCGCGCCTTGTAATCGGTGATCGCG
The DNA here is from genome assembly GCA_947626285.1 of uncultured Lachnospiraceae bacterium. Classification (GTDB taxonomy): domain Bacteria; phylum Bacillota; class Clostridia; order Lachnospirales; family Lachnospiraceae; genus Choladousia. The sequence continues at coordinate 36,360 of CANQRR010000023.1, read as the reverse complement.
TTCTCGTACACATCCTCTGTGAACAGCACGCCGGCGTCCGCAAGCATCCTGCACTCCTGCAGCGCCTCGCCGATCTCATCTGCCGGATACTTCGTGATCAGCTCCTCCATGATCTCGGTCAGAAGACCTGTCCCCGGCAGCTGCTCCGAACCGTCCAGAGCCTGCCGCTCTGCCCTGCCATCCGCCTGCCCCGGCGCATCCGCTTCGGCCGCGGACTCATCCTCTGTGTCTGTCTGGCTTTCCACTTTCTCGACGATCTTGTGCATCGCCTGCACGATCTTGCGCTCCGGACACTTCTTCAGCAGGAGCTCGATCACCTCGTACACCAGCTCGTCCACCACATGGACGGAGCCGCTGTTCACATCCAGAACGATGTTATATCCGTTGTTCCTGTATTGATGGATCAATGACAGACTCCTCTCCTGTCAGAACACAGACCGCTGCCGGCACCGCAAAGCGCTGTCTGCAACAGACAAGCAGCGAAGCTGATCCGCTGCCTGTGGTCTGACACTTATTTTGTTTGTCGTTGGTCTGGCACCTATCCTATTTGCTCTGCTCGCAGGTCTGATTGCCTACCGTGCAGGAAGTCTTGCACGCGGACTGGCAGGAGGTCTGGCACTCGCCGCAGCCGCCCTTCTTCAGCGTGCTCTGTAACGGTTTTGTGTTCAGCGTCTTGATATGCTTCATGTCTGTGTTCTCCTTATCCTCATGATTTCAGCGGCCAAGCGCCTATCGTCCGGTACCGTCGTTTACCCAGCCGTATCGCGGGCCTCGTTTCGGTCTGAACAATCCTATATCTTTCTGTGGCCGACCCTGTTTGGTATTGTAACACAGAACTTCCGAAAATAAAAGACTTTTTCTGAAAAGATTTGGAAGGAATGCGGCAGAAATGAAATGCAGAATGAAATAACGGCTTTCCGAACGAAAAAGAACGGTGTATACTTGCATTGTGCACTGTCATACTCTCTGAAAGGAAAAACTGTCTATGAACATTCTCTTTCTCGGTGACAGCATCACCGACTGCGGTCACAGCTTTACCGGAGACGATCTGGGAAACGGATATGTGAAAAAGCTCTCGCATCTGCCGGGTGTGTGCGCCGCGAACGGAGGCACGGACGGCTTCACCTTCCCGGATGTGCTGCGCAAATGGCGGCTGATGTACGCGCAGAACAGGTACGACTGCGTCATCATGACCTGCGGGATCAACGATGTGGGTATGGCCGCCGACTTTAAAGAGGCAGGCAGGGATGCGGACGCTTCCGCGTTTCTGACTGGATCCATGGCAGCGCTGCGGACGCTTCTTTGTGAGTTGACCGGCACAGTCTGCGCACAGACGCCATCCGCTTACGGACAAGTCCTGAATATTCCCACTTTGCCGTCCGATACAGCATCCCCAGTCTCCCGAATCCTGCTGTTGGAGCCGTTTCTCTTTCCAATCCCGCAGGCGCGCGAACTCTGGCTCCCGGTTCTCCAGGAAGTGCGGGACCGCATCCAAGAGACGATCACAGACTTCTATAGCGCGCGATACGTCCCGACCCAGGCTGCCCTCGACAGACTTGCCGGACAAGTCGGCCTTTCCGCCGTCACCACAGACGGCGTCCACCTGACGGACAAGGGCCACAACTGTCTCGCGAAGCTCGTGGCCGACACGCTTGATCCGGTATAAACCGCTTTTCAAAAAGTGCCGGTACAAACAAGGAGCAGCGGCCTCTCTGCCTCTGCTCCTGTGAATGACATATTTCAATTGTCGTCTTCTCTGAACCGCTTTTACAGACTGCCTAAATCAGGACGTATCTCTTACTCCTCGTCCGCGTTCTGCCGTGCCGCGATCTCGCGCTCCTGCACATCATTCGGAGCCTGCTCATAGCGCGCGAACTCATAAGAGTAGTCGCCGCTGCCGCCCGTCATGGAGCGAAGCTGCGTGGAGTAGCCATACAGTTCGGACATCGGAACGTCCGCCTCGATGATCGTGTTGCCCTTGTGATCCGGGTTCATGCCAAGCACGCGGCCGCGTCTCTTGTTCAGATCGCCCATCACATCGCCCGTGAACTTATCCGGAACCGTGACCTTCATCGACGCGATCGGCTCAAGCAGAACCGGTCCTGCCTCCATGAAGCCCTTCTTGAACGCCTGACTCGCCGCGGTCTTGAACGCCATCTCGGAGGAGTCCACCGGATGGTAAGAACCATCGTAGAGCACAGCCTTCACACCGACTACCGGGTACCCTGCAAGCGGACCCTTCACCACAGAATCCTGGATTCCCTTCTCAACGGCCGGGAAGTAGTTCTTCGGCACCGCGCCGCCTACGACTTCCTGCTCAAACTCATACGGGGTCTCAAGGGAGTCAAGCGGTGAGAAGCGCATCTTGACATGACCGTACTGGCCGTGTCCGCCGGACTGCTTCTTGTACTTGGAGTCCACATCGGAGCTCTTGCGGATCGTCTCGCGGAACGCCACCTTCGGCTTCGTCAGCTCGACGTCCACCTTATACTTCGTCAGAAGCTTGCTGACGATGATATCCAGATGCTGGTCGCCCAGACCGTAAAGCAGCGTCTGGCGGTTCTCGCCGTCATTTACGACCTTGATCGTCAGATCCTCCTGCGCAAGCTTCGCAAGCGCCTGGGAGATCTTATCCTCCTCGCCCTTCGCCTTTGCCATGTACCGCTTGTATGTATACGGTACCGGTACGGAAATGCGGCCGTAAGCGATCGGAGTCGCCTTCGTGGAAAGCGTGTCGCCCGTGGAAGCGTTCAGCTTACCGATCGCGCCGATGTCGCCCGCGTGGAGCTCCGACACCTCGACTGCCTTGCTGCCTTCCATCACATAGAGCTTGCTGATGCGCTCTTCGTTGTCCGTCGCCTCATTGTACAGCGTGTCGTCGTTCTTGAGCACGCCGGATGCTACCTTGATCATGGAGTATTTGCCGATGAACGGATCCACGATCGTCTTCCAGATAAAGGCAGATTTCGCCTTGGAGAAATCGTAATTTGCCTCGAAGACTTCCTTCGTCTTCATGTTGACGCCCGCGATGGCGCGCTTCTCCGGCGACGGCATGTAGCTCACGATATCGTCAAGCAGGATCAGAATACCCTGCAGGTTCAGGCTCGCGCCCATCGTCACCGGCACGATCGAACAGTCGGAAACGTTCGTGTGAAGCGCGGAAACGATCTCCGCCTCGGAGAACTCCTCGCCGTTAAAGTAGCGGTCCATCAGCTCCTCGCTGGTCTCGGCCACCGCCTCGATCAGGTTCTCGCGGTACTGATCCAGATACTCTTTCAGATAATCCGGAATCTCGCACTCAACCTTCTCCTGCTTGTTTACATAACGTCTGCCCGCCATCTTCACGACATTGACGTAGCCGACGAACTTCTCCTCCTCGCGGATCGGCAGATTCATCGGAGCGATCTTCTTGCCGTACAGTTCGGTCAGCTCCTCGACGACCTTGCGGTAGCTGGCATTGTCAAAGTCCATATTAGAGACATAGAAAAATCTCGGAAGCTTGTACTTCTCGCAGAGATCCCACGCCTTCTGCGTGCCTACCTCCACACCGCTCTTACCGTTCACCACGATGACAGCCGCGTCCGCCGCCGCTGCCGCCTCCTCGGCCTCGCCGAAGAAGTCGAAATAACCCGGTGTATCCAGAACATTGATCTTCGTGTCGCCCCAGATGATCGGCACCATGGATGTGCTGATCGAAAATTTTCTCTTAATCTCTTCTTTATCAAAATCGCTGATCGTGTTTCCCTCAGCTACGCTGCCAAGCCGGCTCGTAATGCCTGACAGATACGCCATGGACTCAACAAGGCTCGTCTTCCCGGATCCGCCGTGTCCAAGAATAACAACATTACGGATCTTGTCTGTTGTGTAAACCTTCATAGTTTTTCCTCCAATTTTAGTTAGTCCGTGGACAGAAATACCCACATGGATATATTTTACTAAAATCACAACAATAATTCAAGCATTTTATCTACTTTTAACAATATTTTTATTTTTCATGCTTTAAAGCGGCAAAGACTTTGACATCCCATTTTTTTGAGAGTAAAATATGCATGTCGCCGCGCCGGTCATGGAAGCTGTCTGTGTCGGTCTGAAAATACCGACCGCGCGGCGAACTGATATTGAGTAATCTCAGAAAAGGAAAACTGCTATGGAACCAAACACTTTCGGATTTATCGGCCTCGGGCTGATCGGCGGCTCTCTCGCGAAAACGCTGAAGCGTGTCCGCCCGGGCTGCCGCATTCTGGCATATACAAGGACAAAGGCAACGACGCAGCAGGCGCTGGCAGAACAGGTGATCGATCAGATCTGCGACTCGCCCGCGGACGCCGCATTTTCTTCCTGCGACTGCATCTTTCTGTGCGCGCCCGTCGGCAGCAACATCGACGCGCTGCGCGCTCTTAAGGACATTGCATCAGAAAACTGCATTCTCACAGACGTCGGCAGCGTGAAGACCGACATTCATCTCGCTGCGGCGGAACTCGGACTGAGCGGACGTTTCATCGGCGGACATCCGATGACCGGCTCGGAGAAGTCCGGTTTCGCGAACGCGACTGCCCATCTGTTTGAGAATTCTTACTATATCATCACCCCGTCGGAGGGCTGCGACCCGAAACGGGTCGACGCATATCGCGCTCTGGCGGCGGAGCTCGGCGCGCTGCCGATCGTTCTGGACTACCGGCAGCATGATTTCGTCACGGCCGCGGTCAGCCATCTTCCGCATCTGATCGCCGCGGCGCTCGTCAACACCGTGCACGACCTGGACTCCAAGGAGGAAGTCATGAAAATGATCGCCGCGGGAGGTTTCAAGGACATCACGCGCATCGCGTCGTCCTCGCCCGAAATGTGGGAACACATCTGCATCTCCAACCGGGACAATATTTCTGAGGTCATGAGCACCTTTATCGGGCTGCTCGAAAAATCCCGGGATGAGATGCGCGCGGGAGACGGGCAGGCCATCTACCGGACGTTTGAGCGCTCCAGAGATTACCGGGACTCGTTCTCTTCGTCCTCGCTCGGCACGATCAAGAAAATCTACACGATCTACTGCGACATCGTCGATGAGTCCGGCGCGATCGCCACGATCGCCACGACGCTCGCGGTCAACGGCATCAGCATCAAGAACATTGGCATTGTGCACAACCGCGAATTTGAGGACGGCGTGCTGCGCATCGAATTCTATGAGGAGGAACCGTCGCTGCGGGCCGCGGAGATTCTCAGGCAGCACCGCTACCAGGTGTGGGTGAGATGAGGAGGATTCTAAGATGAAGTTGAAATACACCGCTCCCCTGCGCGGGGAGGTTGAGGTGCCCGGCGACAAATCAATCTCACACCGGAGCATCATGTTCGGGGCATTGGCGCAGGGCCGCACAGAAGTCAGCCACTTTCTGACCGGCGCGGACTGCCTCTCGACGATCGCCTGTTTCCGGAAGATGGGAATTGAGATCAAACAGAACAGTTCGGATGTGACGGTATTCGGAAAGGGACTGGACGGGCTGTCAGAGCCTGCCGGCATTCTCGACGCGGGCAACAGCGGGACGACGGTCCGGCTGATGTCCGGAATCCTTGCCGGGCAGCGGTTTTCCTCTGTCATCACGGGCGACGCTTCCATCTGCAGACGGCCGATGAAGCGCGTCATGCTCCCTCTGTCTGAGATGGGCGCTTCAATCGTTTCACAGCAGGGCAACGACTGCGCGCCCCTTGAGATCCGTCCATCGCAGCTGCGCGGCATCCATTATCAGTCGCCGGTCGCCTCGGCGCAGGTCAAATCCTGCGTGCTGCTGGCCGGGCTTTACGCGGACGGGAAGACAAGCGTGACAGAGCCCGTCGTCTCCCGCAATCACTCGGAGCTGATGCTCCGCTATTTCGGGGCCGACGTCAGCTGTGAAGGAACCACCGCAGGCATACTGCCGCGCCCGAAGCTGACCGGGCAGAAGGTGAACGTGCCAGGCGACATCTCTTCCGCCGCGTACTTCATCGCCGCCGCTCTGCTCGTGTCCGGCTCTGAAATCCTGCTGAAAAACGTCGGCATCAACCCGACGCGCGACGGCATGCTCCGCGTCTGTCAGGCCATGGGTGGCGACATCACACTTTTGAACGAAGATCACTCCGGAGCGGAGCCCTGCGCGGATCTGCTGGTGCGCAGCAGCTCCCTGCACGGAACCGTCATCGAAGGCGCGATCATCCCTACCCTGATCGATGAACTCCCGGTGCTCGCTGTTCTTGCGGCGTTCGCCGACGGCACCACGATCATTCGTGACGCCGCTGAGCTGAAGGTGAAGGAATCTGACCGTATCGCGGTCATGACGGACAATCTCACCCGCATCGGCTGCGATGTACAGGCCACCGATGACGGCATGATCATCCGCGGCGGGAAGCCCCTCCACGGAGCCGTGATCGACAGTCACAAGGATCACCGCGTCGCGATGAGTTTCGCCGTCGCTGCGCTTGCCTGCGCCGGTGAAATGGAGATCCGGGACAGCGACTGTGTGACGATCAGCTATCCCTGGTTCTACAATGATCTGCAGACACTCTGCCGCTAAAGAATCATCTTTGTGTTGTCAAAAAAACAAGCGCCGCTCGGGATTCCCGTGCAGGCGCTTTTATAGCTTTCCTCTGTTTCTTGAAATATTCCGTATTTATTCAACCGTCGGCGCTTCGCCGCTCAAGCCCAGCGCGACCGCCTTGTCCGCATTCCAGTGAAGCTCGTCCTGCTCATAGGCGGCCAGACAGCCGCTTTCCACCTGGGTCTGCTTCACTCCGATCACTGGAATTCCCATCTCGTCCGCATATGCGCACACCGTGTCCATCAGCTCATCGATCGACGGATCGTCGATACCGAAAATGCAGTCCACGGAGTCGACCAGCTCAGACGCGGCCAGGTCAATGTCCAGATCCGCGCTGATCTCTCGCAGCGCCAGCTCGACGCCGTACTTCTCCGCGAACTTCTCATACTCCTCAGTCTGGGTCTGTGCGTTCTCATTCTCATAGGAATAAATGATGCCAATCTTTTTCGCCTCCGGAAACAGGGCTGCAAGCAGCTTGAACTGGCTCTCGGCTCCATCCGTCAGATCCAAGACTGTGTTCGTCGGCTCCACATCGGTCTCACTCTCTGTCTCAGACTCTGCATCCGATTCTGTCTCCTCCGGCGCAGCGTCTGTCTCTTCGGTCTGGGTCTCCGTTTCGCCGGCATCCGTCTGTCCATCCGCTTCACTGTCCGGCGTGCCGCTTTCCGCAGTGTCCGCTTCCGTGTCTGCCGGCGCTTCCGTCTCCGTCTGCTCTTCCTCATCCACCGGCGCTTCCTGCATTTTCTCTTTCGCCAAGTCGGCGATCCGCGCGTCGTCCGAATCGGCTTTTCTCAGATATTCGGTCTTCATATAGCCATCCTCGACTCCGTCGGCAGACTCGTAATAAATCTGCGTCCAGCCGTCGTCGTTCCCAGCGGCGTAGACCACCATCCCATCGGACAGGGTCGCCTTGACTTCCGCCTCCGTGGATGGCTGTTCACGAACATTGACGTGGATATCCGTGACCGTGCACACGCCCATCTCCAGCTGCTTTGCCTCAGTTTCCGTTTCAGCTTCCGCTTCTGCCTCGCTTTCCGGCTCACCTTCGCTCTGCGTTTCGGCCTCGGCCTCGGTCTCCGCTTCGCTCTCGGTTTCTGATTCGGTCTCCTGTATTTTATCCTCTTCCGCGGACTTCTTTTTGTCCTCGACCAGCTCCATCAATCTCGGAGCGTCATATTCCGCTTTTTTGAGATATTCCTGCAAAACGTAGGCTTCCTCAGACTCGTCCGCACCTGCGTAGCGGATCTTCGTCCAGCCGTCTTTCTGTTTTTCCAGGACAAGTACCCGTTCGCCGGTCGCGATCATGCCAAGCTTGTCAGACTCCGAAGACGCCTGCGCGCGTACATTGATCACTTCCTTTGCCTCATAGAGGTTTGCCGCGTCCGTCAGGTATTCCGTCATGACAAAGCCCTCCGACAGCCCCGCTTCGGATTCAAAATAAATCTGTGTCCATTCCCCGGACTCCCCGATCGCATAGACGTTCATCCCCGCCGTCAGAGACGCGATCACTGCAGAATCCGTATTCGGCTGCTCGCGGACCCGCACGGCGCTCCCGATGATGCGAAGCCCCTCTTCGTATACCGCTTCTGTCTCGGATTCGGTCTCAGACTCGGTCTTCGCCTCGGTTCCTGTTTCCGTCTCTGTCTCGGATTCGGTCTGTGCTTCCGTCTCCGTCTCAGATTCCGTCTGCGGCTTCTTCGCCTCCGTCTCCGTCTTGGCTTCTGTCTGCGGCTTCTTCGCCTCCGTCTCCGCCTTGGCTTCTGTCTGTGGCTTCTTCGCCTCCGTCTCCGTCTTGGCTTCTGTCTGCGGTTTCTTTGCTTCCGTCTCTGCCTTGGCTTCTGTCTGCGGTTTCTTTGCTTCCGTCTCTGCCTTATCCTCTGTCTGCAGTTTCCCCACAGTCCTCTCCGACTCGGTCTTCGAACCCGTCCCGACAGTCGTCTCTGTGTGCGCCGCAGGAGCAGACGCTGCGCTTATCCCCGCAGTGTTTTCTGTCTGCCCCTTTGTCGCCCCTTCCGTCTGCGTCTTCTTACGGTCCTCTTTCGGAGTCTTCTGAGGCGCCTTTTCCGTCTGCTTTGCTGTCTCAGACTCCAACGCTTTCAGTGTCTCAGATTCCGTCACTCTCTGTGTCTGTGGTTCCGTCTGGGTCTCCTCGGCTTCTTCGACACCCGGTTTTTTCACAAAACCGGATCTGTTCTCAAGACGAGCTGTCTTTGTCCCTTCGTCTATGATCAGCTCCGATTCCTCGATCACTTCCTCCTCTGAGGCATCGGTGAATAATTCCGTCTCATCTATAATCAGTTCAAGCTCCATCGACTCCATCTCTGCACCGGTAACTGTCGATGACTCCGGCTCTGCTTCGAGTTCCGATTCAGACCGTAATTCCTGTTCATCCACTACTTCCATATCGGAAATCGCCAACGTCTCCGGCTCTGCTTCCCCGCCCTTCTTTCCACAACCGGACAACGCCGCTGCGATCATGGACGCACCGATCAAGCCTGCAACCATCCTGTACTTCATACCCCGAAACCTCCTTATCTGTATTTCCTCCCTCCTGCGCCGGCCAAATGCACGCCAATGCAGAAAGCGCCCCAGAAACTGAGGCGCCGAAAGTCTGTCAATCTTTTACGTCTTTTATGCTGAAGCTCATTCTTCCCATCTTGTCCTTGCCAAGGCAGACTACCTTCACCTTATCTCCCAATGTAAGCACGTCTTCCACGCGGTTGATCCGTTCCTTTGCAATCTTAGAGATATGCACCATGCCTTCCTTGCCCGGAGCGAACTCGACAAACGCGCCAAACTCCTTGATGCTGACCACCTCGCCGGTGAACACCTGTCCCGTCTCGAAATCCGTCACGATAATATTAATCATCTCGGCGGCCTTGTCCATCATCTCCTGGTCGGTGCCGCAGATTGACACAAAGCCATCGTCGTTAATGTCAATCTTGACGCCCGTGCGCTCGATGATCGTGTTGATCGTCTTGCCGCGCTGACCCACCACATCGCCGATCTTCTGCGGATCGATCTGAAGCTGGATGATCTTCGGCGCGTACTTGCTGACCGTCGGTCTCGGCTCGGCAATGCACGGCGTCATGATCTCGTTCAGAATATACTCACGTGCCTCGTGCGTACGTTTGATCGCCTCCTCGACGATCGGTCTGGTCAGACCGTGGATCTTGATATCCATCTGGATCGCGGTGATGCCGTCATGCGTGCCGGCTACCTTGAAGTCCATGTCACCGAAGAAGTCCTCAAGACCCTGAATGTCGGTCAGGACAATGTAATCGTCGTCGGTCTCCCCGGTCACCAGACCGCAGGAGATGCCCGCCACCTGCTTCTTGATCGGCACGCCCGCCGCCATCAGAGACATCGTGGACGCGCAGATACTCGCCTGTGAGGTTGAACCGTTCGACTCAAAGGTCTCAGACACCGTACGAATCGCGTACGGGAACTCTTCCTCGCTCGGAAGCACCGGGATCAGCGCCTTCTCCGCCAGCGCTCCGTGACCGATCTCACGGCGTCCCGGCCCGCGGCTGACCTTCGTCTCGCCTACGGAGTAGGACGGGAAATTGTAGTGGTGCATATATCTCTTGTTCGTGATGTTCTCGTCGAGGCCGTCAATCTTTTGCATATCGGAAAGCGGCGCAAGCGTTGTCACGGTACAGATCTGCGTCTGTCCGCGCGTGAACATCGCGGAGCCATGTACTCTCGGGATGATATCCACTTCCGCGGCCAACGGACGGATCTGCGTGATCGCACGACCGTCCGGGCGCTTGTGATCCTTGAGGATCATCTTGCGAACCGTCTTCTTCTGGTACTGATACAGCGCCTCAGAGAGAAGGCCCAGCCACTCCTCATTGTCCGCAAACGCTTCCTCAAGCTTCGCGGAGATCTGGCGGATGTTTTCCTCGCGCTGCTGCTTTACATCCGTAAACACAGCGACTTCCATCTCTTCCGGCGGCACGATCTTCTTCATCGCCTCAAAGAGCTCCTCCGGGATCGCGCAGCTCTCGTAGCTGTGCTTCGGCTTGCCGACCTCAGCCATCATCTTGTTGATGAAGTCGATGATCGTCAGGTTGATCTCATGGCACTTGTAGATCGCGTCGATCATGACCTCGTCCTTGACCTCGTTCGCGCCTGCCTCGATCATGATGACCTTCTGACCGGTGGAGGCAACCGTGAGCTGCAGATCGCCCTCATCCCACTGTGTCTGGGACGGGTTGACGATCAACTCCCCGTTCACCATGCCCATCTGGGTCATCGCGCACGGACCGTCAAACGGAATATCGGAGATCGCCGTCGCGATCGCCGCGCCAAGCATTGCCACAAGCTCCGGACGGCACTCCGGATCCACGGACATGACCATGTTGTTCAGCGTAACGTCGTTCCTGTAATCCTTCGGGAACAGCGGACGCATCGGGCGGTCGATCACGCGGGACGTCAGGATCGCGTTCTCAGACGGCTTGCCCTCTCTCTTGTTGAAGCCTCCCGGGATCTTACCTACCGAATAAAACTTCTCCTCATACTCCACGCTGAGCGGGAAGAAATCGATCCCGTCGCGCGGCTTCTCCGACGCCGTCGCGGTGGAAAGCACCGTCGTGTCCCCATAGTGCATAAACGCACAGCCGTTTGCCTGCGCACCCACGCGTCCTACGTCGACCGTGAGCGTTCTGCCGGCAAGCTCCATTGAAAAACTCTTGTACATACTTTTTCTCCTTTTCTGAATTATTTTCAGAACAGAGTGCCTGCAAGAGTTCCGAAACTACTGAAAAAAAGAATTTCGCACAACTCCTCTTTTCAGTGGTCTCGGCATTCTCCCTGCAGGATCTGTCCCTTTTCACTTTGCCTTCGCGCAAACAAGGCTGCCGCCAAACAGCGTGTGCGCGACAGCCTCATTTCTCTCTACTTTCTGATGCCAAGCTTTGCGATCAGCTCACGATAACCCTCAAGGTTCGTCTTCTTGAGATACGCAAGCAGGCCGCGCCTCTTACCGACCATCTTCAGAAGTCCTCTTCTGGAATGATGATCCTTCGGATGGGTCTGCAGATGCTCGGTCAGCTCCTGAATACGGGCCGTGAGCACCGCGATCTGCACCTCCGGTGAACCGGTGTCGCCTTCTTTTCTGGCATACTCATTGATGATCGCTGTCTTTTTTTCCTTTGAGATCATGATCTCTCCTCCTGTTTTTGTGATCGCCTGCTGCCAGGAAAGCGGTTGGAGCGTCCGGCTTCTGAGCAGCGGCTGAATTTGTGTCTGCCCCGCGCCTTCGCGATCGGCCCGGAACAGTTGCGCACTAAGACAATATAACATAAGAACCTATTTGCGTCAACCAAAAAAGTGATAGAAATCGTCTGCCAAATCCTTGAAACGCGCTCCATCTCCGGCAGTGCCCAAATCCGGGTATGCATAGCCCAGCAGCTGGCTCGCCAGTGCTGTATCTCCGCGCGCAAGCGCCTCCTTCACATAGGTGCTGCTGATCTCACGCCCCTCATGACATTCCTTCTCCATCACAATCAGCCGAAATCCATACTTTCCCTGAAGTCTTTTCAGCAACTCGACGTCCCCGCTCCGCTTGTGTCCGAAGCGGAAATCCGTGCCCACCACGACGTATCTGGCCTTCAATTGTTCTACAAGTACGCCGGACACAAACGTCTCCGGCTCCAGGCTCAAGATCTCCGGCACATACGGACAACGGATCATGCAGTCGATCCCGTACGCCTCCAGCATCGCCCGCTTTTCCTCCGGCGAAAGCAATGTAGGACCGCTCTCCGGCGCAATCACAAAAGCAATACCGTAGTAACCCAGATCCTGCAGCCGCAGCACCTCGCGGATCAGCTTCTGGTGTCCCCTGTGAAGCCCATCAAACTTACCAAGCGTGACAACCGACGGGGACGGAGAGCGAAAATCGATCGTATCGTGTATCTCTGTCATCTGCCTCACTTCATCTTCTTAAAATCAGAGTCTATCACTGCATTCTCTAAAAAAACTCAAAACAGCCATGCTTCGGCGCCACTCTGTCTGCAGTGGGCATCCCAGTCTGCACCAAATGGCATTCTCACAGGAACATGGTCTTTGCACACAGGCTGCGCCTTTGCGCGTTCCATTCATACAGGGCCAGGAACGTTCGGTCGACGCCATATACGCGAACCATCTCCGGGAAGACGTCGCCAGCAGTCGCCCGCCCTGGAAATCGAACACGGTCGCCCGCGCGGTCCGCTTCAAAGTGCGTATCCGCTTCCGCCCGGACGCCTTCGCACAGCAAGGTACATTTCTCCAACAGCTCCGGCGATAACGCGTTCCCGTTTTTTACCAGGCGCTCCGCCTCTTCCGTCAGCATCAGCGCCGGAAACTGCATAAACACAGAATCCGTCTTCTGAAGCAATTCGTCCAGGCGCTCCTCGTCCCGGTATTGCTCCACGACTGAGAGCTTCACGCTGTCCTTCAGCAAAAAGGGCCCGGCTTTCGTGCGCAGCAGCGACTTCATACAGCCGCCGCAGCCAAGCGCCTGCCCGATGTCGTGGCACAGAGTTCTGATGTAGGTTCCCTTGGAACAGGTCACGATCAGCGTGATCTCCGGAAGATGAACCTCCTCGATCAGAATCTCCCGAATCGTGATCCTGCGAGGTTTGCGCTCTACCTCGATCCCCTGGCGCGCCAAGTCGTACAGCTTCTTTCCCCCGACCTTGAGCGCCGAGTACATCGGCGGAATCTGCTCCTGTTCTCCGACGAAGCCCTGAATGCACGCGCGCGCCGCGTCCTCCGTACAACACACGGGCTTCGTCGCAAGAATCCGCCCCGTCGCGTCCTGTGTGTCGGTCGTCGTCCCCAGCAGCAACACGGCTCGATAGGTCTTATCCCGGTCCGTGATCCGCTCGCAGACCTTCGTCGCCTTCCCCAGACAGACCGGGAGCACGCCCTCCGCCTCCGGGTCAAGCGTTCCTGTGTGCCCGATCCGCTTCTGACGCAGGATCCCACGCAGCTTCGCCACCACATCATGCGAAGTGTAGCCGCTTTCCTTATAGATATTCAGAATTCCGTCAATCACTGTTCTCCGCCCTCAAGCTGGCTTTTGATGGGCGCCAGAAGCTGCTGCAACACCTCGTAGGCCGTCCCTTTCATATTGCACCCGGCCGCGCGCACATGACCGCCACCGCCGAACTGCTGCGCCACGCGGCTCACGTCGACCAGCGATTTTGAGCGCATGCTGACCTTGTTCATGTCCGGTTCCGTCTCGTAGAGGAAGATCGCCACTTCCACGCCATATGTGCCCACAAGCGTCTCGACGATGCCGTCCAGATCCGAAGTCTCCACATCGAAGAAGTCCATCTCCTTGCGCCGGACAAAGCTGAAGATCACCTTTCCGTCCTCCAAAAGCGTGCTCTCCATCAGCGCCTTGCCGTGGATCAGTCTCTGGTAATAGGATTTGTCGTAATACGTGGCGTTGATGATCTTCGACCCATCAATTCCCCTGCGCATCAGCCGCGCCGCCATCTCCATCGTCTCCGGGGACGTACATGAGTGCCGGAACACACCCGTGTCGTGCACGATCCCCATGTAGAGCGCCTCCGCCGCCTCAAACGGAATCTTCTCCTCCTCCAGGATCCGCACGACCAGCTCGGAAGTGGAGCTCGCGTCCGGGACGATGTAATCGACGTCTCCAAAACCGCTGTTGCTGATGTGATGGTCGATGCAGATCGTCCGCTTCGCCTGTTTCCGAAATGCTCCCGCGTCCCCAAGCCGGAACTCATCCGCACAGTCCAGGCAGAAGAACAGGTCGCAGTCAATCTCCTGCGGGATCTCGTGCCGGACTTCGTCCACACCCGGAATGATGTGATATGCGCGCGGAATCTTCTCCAGATAGACGGCCGCCTCGATCTCCGGGTAATTCTTTTTCAGATAATGGTACAGTCCAAGGCAGGAGCCGATCGCGTCCCCGTCCGGACGGATATGTCCCGCGATCGCCACGGACCGCACGCCCTCTAGTTCCTTTGCAAGCTCAATCATCGCCATCCTCCTTCTCCCCGTCGTTCCCGACTACCTCGTCGATCAGCTTCGACATGTTCACGCCGTACTCGATCGACTGATCCAGGATAAAGCGGATCTCCGGAGTGTTTCTCAGATTCACACTGTGCGCGATCTGCCTGCGCACATAGCCCTCGGCGCTTTTGAGTCCCAAGAGTGTGTCGGCCGCCGCCTTCTCATCGCCAAGCACGGAGATGTACGCCTTGCACGTCTTCAGATCGGGCGCCACCTCGACCGCCACCACGGAAGTCATCGGAGCGATCCTCGGGTCCTTGATCTCATTTTGGATGATCCGGGAGAGCTCCTTTTGCACCTCGCCGTTGATCCTTGTATTCTTTATGCCGTTCTTTCTCATAGCCTGCCTCTATTCTTTCCTTTCGCCTATCTCGGAACCTCGACCATGATGTACGCCTCGACCTTATCTTCCTCTTTGACGTCATTGAATTTCTCAAACACAAGGCCGCACTCGTAGCCGGCTCTGACTTCCTTCACATCGTCCTTGAAACGCTTCAGCGACGCAAGAGATCCCTCGTAGATCACCGAATCGTCCCTTGAGATCCGGATCAGGCAGTTTCTCTGGAACACGCCGTCGGTCACGTAGGAACCGGCGATCGTGCCGACGCCGGACGCCTTGAAGAGCTGGCGCACCTCCGCGTGTCCGATCACCTTCTCCTCGAAGACCGGATCCAGCATGCCCTTCATCGCAGCCTCCACGTCCGCGATCGCGTCGTAGATCACGCGGTACAGCCGGATGTCGACGCCTTCGTGCTCCGCGGTCGCCTTCGCCATCGCGTCAGGCCGCACGTTGAAACCGATAATGATCGCGTTCGACGCGGATGCCAGGATCACGTCCGACTCGTTAATCGCACCCACGCCGCCGTGAATGATCTTGACGATCACCTCGTCGTTCGAGAGCTTGAGCAGGCTCTGCTTCACCGCCTCGACGGAGCCCTGCACATCTGCCTTGACGATGATGTCCAGCTCTTTCAGACTGCCCGCCTGGATCTGACTGAACAGATCGTCCAGCGACATCCTGCCCTTTGTCTCCTCGATCAGACGCTCCTTGCCTTCGCTGATAAAGGTCTCGGCAAAGCTTCTCGCTTCCTTCTCATTGTCCATGCTCATGAAGATCTCGCCCGCGTTCGGGACATCGCTGAAGCCAAGGATCTCGACCGGCGTGGACGGGCCCGCCTCCTTCACGCGGCGTCCCTTGTCGTCCATCATAGCGCGGACTTTTCCGTAGCAGCTTCCCGCCGCGATCGGATCGCCGACATGAAGCGTACCCTTCTGTACCAGCACGGTCGCCACCGGGCCCTTGCCCTTGTCGAGCTCCGCCTCGATGACAAGGCCTCTCGCTTTCCTCTTCGGATTCGCCTTGAGCTCCGCCACCTCCGCGGTGAGCAGGATCATCTCAAGCAACGTATCGATTCCCTCATGCGTATGCGCGGACACCGGGACAAAGACCGTGCTTCCGCCCCAGTCCTCCGGCACAAGCTCATACTCGGAGAGCTCCTGCTTCACGCGCTCCACGTTTGCGCTCGGCTTGTCGATCTTGTTGATCGCCACGATGATGTCGATTCCCGCCGCCTTGGCATGGCTGATCGCCTCGATCGTCTGCGGCATCACGCCGTCGTCCGCCGCGACCACCAGGATCGCGATATCCGTCGCGTTCGCGCCTCGCATGCGCATCGCCGTGAACGCCTCATGGCCCGGCGTGTCAAGGAAGGTGATCTTCTGTCCGTTCACAGACACCACGTAAGCGCCGATGTGCTGGGTGATGCCGCCCGCCTCCTTGTCGATCACGTGCGTGTTGCGGATCGCGTCAAGGAGAGAGGTCTTGCCGTGGTCGACGTGTCCCATCACACAGACGACCGGAGATCTCGGAACAAGCGTCTCCTCCGGATCTTCCTCTTCCTTAAGCAGCTCCTCGATCACGTTTACCTTTACTTCTTTCTCACAGATACAGTTGAACTCAAGCGCGATCTCCTCCGCCTGATCGAAGTCGATCTCCTGGTTCACCGTCACCATCGTGCCCTGCAGAAACAGCTTCTTCACGATCGCGGACGCCTGCACCTTCATTGCCTCGGCAAGCTCGGAGATCGTAAGCTTCTCCGGGATAGTGATGTTGCGGATCGTGTCCTCCGGCTTCTCCGCCGGCTTCTGGACAGGAGCCTTCGGCTGCTGTCCCTTCTTCATGCCGCCCTTCTGGTTCTGACGCGCGTTCTTCTCAAGCCGGTCGAACTTATCTCCCTTATCGCCGCGGTTCCGGTCGCCGCGTTCTGTGCGCTTGCGGCTCTCCTTCTCCATCGGCTTGCTGTCCGCCTGCGGCTTCGGAATCCCGGTCAGACGTCCGCCGCCCTGGCCTCTGCCCGGACCTCTTCCCTGTCCGTCGCCGCCAAAGCGTCCGCCCGGACCGCGGTTCTGGCCTTCACCGCTGAAACGACCGCTTCCCTGGCTCCTGTTCGGACCTCTGCCCTGTCCGTCGCCCTGGTATCTTCCGCCCTGCGGACGTGTTCCGCCCGGCGTCTGTGAACTCTGCGGTCTTGCACCGCTCTGGCCCTGCGGACGTGCGCTGCCCTGCGGGCTCTGCGGCCTTACGCCGCCCTGCATCTGCGGTCTCGCCTCCTGCGCGGAGACCGGTCTCGCCCCGGCCGGCGCCTGCGGTCTTGTACCCGGCTGTCCCTGCGGCCTCACGCCCGGCTGCCCCTGCTGCCTCACGCCCGGCTGTCCCTGTGGCCTCATGCCTGGCTGTCCCTGCGGCCTCATGCCCGGCTGTCCCTGCGGCCTCATGCCCGGCTGTCCCTGTGGTCTCATGCCCGGCTGTCCCTGTGGTCTCATGCCCGGCTGTCCCTGCGGCCTCATGCCCGGCTGTCCCTGCAGTCTCATGCCGCCCTGTCCCTGCGGTCTCGGTCTGCCGCCCGGCTTCACCATGCCGGTCTTGCTGTTCTGCGGCCGGAACACCTGAATGATATTTTTCTTCTTCGGCGGCGCGGCAGGCGCTTCCATTTTCTGCGCGGATTCCTCAGCTGCGGGAGCCTCCTGCTCCGGCGCGCTCTTCGCAGGCTCTTCCTCTTTGGAAGCTGCCTTTTCCGTCTTCTTCGCTGTCTTCCCGGACGCGAACAGTCCGCGGATCTTTCCGGCGGCCTCGTCCTCCACCGCGCTCATGTGGCTCTTTACCTCCACCCCAAGCTCCTGCAACACCGCAATGATCTCTTTATTCTCTTTCTCCAATTCCTTTGCCAGCTCATGAACTCTGATTTTCGCCATACTCATACCTCCCGTCCCTTACACTCCAACTTCTTTTCTATCGACCTTGATAGTCCCTCATCCGTAACTGCAAGGGACGCCCGAAATTCACACCCGATCGCTGCGCCAAGCTGCTCTTTCCCACCGTAGAAAAACACGGGTACCCGATAAAAGTCACACATGTCCCGGAATTTTTTCTTCGTGTTCTCCGAAGCCTCCTCCGAAACGATTACGAGACCGGCCTTTCCCGATTTGACGGCCTGTTCCGTCTGAAATTCACCGGATGCGATCTTGCCCGCCTTTTTCGCGATACCCACCAGCGACAACACGTTATCTCTTCTCAATCGATTCAATCTCCTTCTTCAGATCCCCATAGGTCTCCTCGGGCACCTTCACCTTCAGGGACCGCTCGATCCCTTTGTTCCGGACCGCCTTCTCAAAGCACTCCATCGAACGGCAGACATACGCCCCGCGTCCGTTTTTCCGGCCGGTCGCGTCCAGAACGATCTCACCCTCCGACGTTCGCAGAATCCGAATCATCTCTTTCTTATTTTTCATCTCCTGGCATCCCGTGCATTTGCGCAGCGGAATCTTCTTTGCCTGACCTGCCATCGCTTACTCCTGTCCGTCGCCGGATCCCTCGTCAGACTCCGGATATTCCTGGCCTTCCTCATAGTAATATCCGTCCTCCGGCTGCTCCTCGTAGTAGCCGTCGCCCTCCTGGCCTTCGTAGTAACCGTCTCCGTTCTGCCCGTCATAGTAGCCGTCCTCATAATAGCCGTTCTCGTCGTAGTACTCGTCCTCGTAGTAGTCCTCCTCGTACTCCAGAAGGTCTCCGGACTCACGTGCCTGCGTCTCGCTCTTGATATCGATCTTAAACCCGGTCAGACGTGCCGCCAGACGTGCGTTCTGTCCTTCCTTTCCGATCGCAAGCGAAAGCTGGTAATCCGGCACGACGACCTTCGCCGTCTTCTCGTCGCCGTCCGCGATGACGGAGATCACCTTCGCCGGGCTGAGCGCATTCTCGATCAGCAGCGCCGCGTTCTCATCCCAGTTGATGATGTCGATCTTCTCACCGTGCAGCTCGTCTACGACCGCGTTGACCCGGGCGCCGTTCAGACCCACACAGGCGCCGACCGGATCCACATCCGGATTGTTCGACCAGACCGCCATCTTCGTCCTGCTGCCCGCCTCTCTCGCGATGCTCTTGATCTCCACGGTCCCGTCCTTCACCTCCGTGACCTCGGCCTCAAACAGCCGTTTCACGAACTCCGGATGCGTCCGGGACACCAGGATCTTCGGCCCCTTCGGCGTGTCGCGGACCTCCAGCACATATACCTTGATGCGCTGGTTCGGGCGGTAGTTCTCGCCCCGGATCATCTCCTCGGCGTTCAGGATCGCATCCGCCCGGCCTAGATTGATGCTGATGTTGCGCCCGATAAAGCGCTGCACGATACCGGTCACAATGTCCTTTTCCTTTGAATAGAATTCGTTGTAGAGCACCTTGCGCTCTTCCTCGCGGATCTTCTGCAGGATCACGTTCTTCGCGTTCTGCGTCGCGATGCGGCTGAATTCCTTTGACTGGATCGGCACCTGGACCACATCGCCCAGCTCATATCTGGAATCTATGAGCTTTGCGTTCGTCAGGCTGATCTCCGCCAGATCGTCCTCCACCTTCTCCACCACGGTCTTATCCGCGTGAACCTCAAACTCGCAGGTGTCGGGGTCGATGTTGACCACCACGTTGTTTGCCTCCGACTTGTCGTAGTGGTTTTTGCACGCCTGCAGAAGCGACTGTCTGATCGCCTCCAGCAGAGTATCCTTGCTGATGTTCTTCTCTCTCTCAAGGATCGTCAGTGCCTCAAACAATTCGTTATTCATGCTTGTGTCCTCCCGTTAGAAATCAAATGCCAGCCGCACCAGTGCGATATCCGCCCGCGCGAACTCCATTGTTTCCTGATTTTCCATTTCGATGATGATCTTATCTTTATCGTATTCTCTGAGAATACCGGTAAATTCTTTCTGATGGTTGACCGCCTTAAAGGTCTTCACCTCGACCTCTTCCCCGATGCTCCTCGCAAAATCCTTGTCCTTGCGCAGCGGCCTGCCAAGTCCCGGAGAACTGACCTCCAAGATGTAACTGTCCTCGATAAAGTCCTTCTCGTCCAGCCGGTCGCTGAGCGCGCGGCTTACCAGCTCGCAGTCGTCCACCGTAATCCCGCCGGGCTTGTCGATGTATGCGCGCAGGTACCAGTTTCCGCCCTCTTTCACATACTCCACGTCCACCAGCTCGAACCCGTGCTGTTCGACAAGCGGCAGCAGAAGCTCTTCGGTCTTCTGCTCATACGTCTCCCTTTTACTCATCCCATCCCTCCAATGCCTGATTCTTTCTTTTCTTTTCCTGTTCCAAACAAGAAAGTGGACCGCTTCGGCCCACTTTCTATCTGACATTACCATTCAATTCTCAGCAATCATACCACCATTTTCCGGCAATTGCAAGCATTTTATTCGGAAACTTAGCCGAAAAACCCGTTTAGCGGTTTTCGAATGCGAGCGATATGACGCTGTTGTCCTCTTTCTTTACCGTGATGTTGATGTTCCAGTCGTAGTTGTCCTTCTCCTGCACCGTGTAGTAGGTGTAGTCGTCGGTATCGCTGCTCACCTCATACGGAAGCGTCTCAAGAATCGGCATCAGATCGTCCGCGCTCATGTGGTTGGAG
Organism: uncultured Lachnospiraceae bacterium; assembly: GCA_947626285.1. Taxonomy (GTDB): domain Bacteria; phylum Bacillota; class Clostridia; order Lachnospirales; family Lachnospiraceae; genus Choladousia. Next base: position 15,812 of record CANQRR010000023.1, on the reverse strand, counting down.
ATACCGCCCGGAAGCGTGAGCGGAAGGTCCGAATCGTAGCTGTCTACCTCGACCTCCGTGACAAAGCAATTCTCGATCGTCGTCGCGTTCGGGCTTAAGTTGTCCGCCGTGCCGCGGAACTCCTTGCCGTCCTTGATCATCTCGAACCAGCCAAAGTAATCGCCCGCGACCACGGAATCCGTATCCTCCGTCTTCAGCGTGAACCCGTTCTCAAGAAACACGGACACCGGCGCCGGAAGCTGATACAGGTTCCCGGCAAATTCCACGATACCGGAATGGATGTCGTCGCCCAGCTCGGTCGGCGCCTCGTAGGCAAGCACATCCTCGGTCGGCTCGCTGCTCACCTCGGCCGCCGCCTCGTCGTTCGCACCCTCCTCCTGCGTGAGGTTCTCCATGTCGAAATCGTTGAGAACACCCGTCTCGATATCGAACTCAAACTCAATGCTCTGATAGATGTCATATTCGTAGGTCAGCTTCGTGTAGAGTTCTCCCTCATAGGTATCGGAAGGCTCGCCCCACGCCGCCTTGACGTCGTCTATGGTGGACACATTGAAACTGATTCCCTTCGGGAATTCGATCACCGTCTCCGGCGCGTCATCGAACTGGAAATGATCGACCGACATGCCGCCCACCGTACACTCCGTGATCGCAACCGTGTTCAATCCAAGGTTGAACACCTCCACGTACGACTCCAAATTTCCCTTCGTGAAGCGGAAAGAGCTGTACTGATTCGGCGACATCTCCGTCGTCTCATCGTCCACACAGGTCCAGCCCTTCGCAATAAAGTCCGCATAGCTCATCGGGAACTGGTAGAGATCTCCGTCCAGCTTCAGCTGAAAGCTGTAGATATCATCGGAAAGCTCTCCTGCCGTCTCTGCTGCCGTAACTTCTGTTTCCCCTTCTTCCGCAAGCGCGGCAGTCCCGAATGTGCCAAGGCACAGACCGCAGGCCAGCAGGAATGCAAATACTCTCTTCTTCATAGCTTCCTCCTTATTCTATGTATGAGTAAAAAATGAAAACAAAAATATATTATCATACTATCATTTTTCCTGCAACAGCAGAACAAAGCCAAATATGCAAGACAATGAGCCGAATTCGCAGATTTCTCTCCCACATTGCCTCCTGAATCACTTTCTTACGGCCTCAGCAGCAAGTGCTTCGGCCTGGTCTGAACAGTAACGAACATTGACAACTTCTGAATCCCGTGAGAAAAAAAGCTTGTAAATTTTGATACGCCGTTGTATAATACACGCATGCGGATATAGTTCATTGGTAGAACACCAGCTTCCCAAGCTGGATAGGCGGGTTCGATTCCCGTTATCCGCTCTCATATGAAAAATGAGGTGTACGGATGTCGGATGAGACAAAGCTTATACTTGATGAAATTCAGGATTTAAAACATGCAGTAAAAGACATTCAGATGACTCTTGAAAATGAGACAAATCGAAACATAAAACTCATTGCAGAGGGACATCTGGATCTAAGCCGAAAGTTAAATGAGGCTCTGCAGACAGACAGTGAAAAAGAGCTGCTGCTTGTGAGAGTCACAAGCCTTGAAAATGAAGTCAGACGGCTCAAGGCGCGAATCGAACAGATCGCATAAACGAATATAGGCATTTCAGCAGGGATTTCTGTCCTTTGCCGAAATGCCTGTTTTTTATTTCTAGCGCGCCTTCGTCCCCTTGGAGTCGCGTGAACCGATGCGCAGCCGGTTGATGTGCACCGGTTTGTCCGCGTACGTCACCTCCGGGCATTCGCCGCCCTCGATCCAGTACACCCCGGTCAGCTCGTCGCCCGCGCCCAGCTTCATGCCGCGCACGCCGATCGCCGTCTTTTTCTTGATCGGGATCTCGGAGGCCGGGAAGCGCAGAAAATACCCTGCCTTTGTCCCAAGCACAAGATGCGCCTGCTCATGCGCCGCGTGCACCTCAAGCACCGCGTCGCCCTCCTGCAGCTTCGTCGCCGCGATCGTGCGCTTGGACACGTCGAACTCGCAGCCCTCGACCTGCTTCACCATCGCCTGCTTTGTGACAAAGGTGACGACCGTGTCTTTGATATCGTTCAGCGCCATCACCGCAACAAAATTCTCCTCGGCGCTGTCGTAATTGCAGAGGTTGTCGACCGGCGTACCCTTGTCGCGGAATTTGCCGAACGGCACGTCAAGAATCTTCAGCAGGTGCTGCCTGCCGGCGTCCGTGAAGACGCAGACGCGATCCGTGTTCAGACAGTGGATCACAAAGCGCTGCTCCGTATCCGCAGCCTCCTTGTTCCGCTCGTAGGTCGTCTCGTCGATCGTGCGCACGTAGCCGAAACGATCCATCAGGAACACCACCGGCATCTCCTCGATCTTCTGCTCTTCCAGAACGATCTCCTCCGCGTTCTCGATCGCCGTCCGTCTCGGCCGGCAGAACTCCCTCTTGAACGAATCCAGGTCTTTGATGATGACCGCCGCCATGGAATCGTAATTGTTGAGAATGTCCTGGTAGCGCGCGATGTTCGCAAGCGTCGTCTCGTGCTCCTTCATCAGCACTTCAACCTCAAGGCCGATCAGACGGTACAGGCGCATGTCAAGGATCGCGTTGGCCTGCGCCTCGGTGAACATAAGCTTCGCCGCCAGTTTCTTCGACTTCTCGCTCTTGAACTTGATGCCGTCCGTGACGCCGTCCACAAGGCAGGCCTTCACCTGATCGCGGCTCTTGCTGCCGCGCAGGATCTCGATGATCAGATCGATCACGTCGCAGGCGCGGATCAGGCCCTCCTGGATCTCCTTCTTCTTCTCTTCCTTCTCCAGAAGATTCTGGTACTTCCGCGTCGCCAGCTCAAACTGGAAATCCACATGGTACTCAAGGATCTGCCGCAGCCCCAGCGTCTCCGGTCTGCCGTCCGCGACCGCGAGCATGTTCACGCCGAAGGTGTCCTCCAGGCGCGTCTTCTTGTAGAGCAGGTTCTGCAGCCGTTCAATGTCCGCGCCCTTGCGAAGCTCCAGCACGATGCGGATGCCCTCCTTGGAGGACTGGTTCGAAATGTCAACGATATCCGTCGTCTTCTTCGTCTCAATGAGCGCCGCGATATCGTTCAGGAACTTTCCGATGTTCGCTCCGATCATCGTGTACGGAATCTCCGTGATGACCAGACGCTCCTTTCCGCCCTTCGCCTTCTCGACCTCGACCTTCCCGCGGATGCGAATCCTGCCCTGCCCGGTCTCGTAGATCTCCGGGAGCTCGTCCTGATTCACGATAATTCCTCCGGTCGGGAAGTCCGGACCCTTGACGTATTTCATCAATCCCTCGGTCGTGATCTTGTTGTTGCGTATCATCGCCTTGACCGCGTCGACCACCTCGGCCAGATTGTGCGGCGGGATCGAAGTCACCATGCCGACCGCGATGCCGTCCGCACCGTTCACAAGCAGGTTCGGAATGCGCACCGGCAGCACCAGCGGCTCCCGCTCCGTCTCGTCGAAGTTCGGGCCGAAGTCCACGACGTCCTTGTCCAGGTCGGCCAGGAACACGTCCTGCGTCACCTTCTCAAGCCGCGCCTCCGTGTAGCGCATCGCGGCCGCCCCGTCGCCCTCGATCGAACCGAAATTGCCGTGGCCGTCAACAAGCGTCATCCCCTTCTTGAAATCCTGCGCCATCACGACCAGCGCCTCGTAGATCGAACTGTCGCCGTGCGGATGAAATTTGCCCATCGTGTCACCCACGATACGCGCGCATTTCCGGTACGGCCTGTCGTAGCGAATTCCCAGCTCATACATGTCGTAGAGCGTCCTCCTCTGCACCGGCTTCAGCCCGTCCCGCACGTCCGGCAGCGCCCTGGATATGATCACGCTCATAGCGTAATCAATATACGACTTCTGCATAATATCAGAGTACTCGGCCCTTATGATCTGTCCGTCCATCCTTAAACTCTCCCATTATATGAAATCTACAAACAGCCTATATAAATAGCCTATACAGCAACACAAAATCAGCAGAAAATTCGTTTGGATTTTCGGTGTGTTTTCCGAGAAAAGCTTATAAATGCTTTCCCGAGGGAAACACCCAGAAAGGGTACCGGACGAATTTTCTGCGTCCGGTATCATCTATATATCTAATAATGCATCCTGCGCATGCTCATAGATGAACGCTTTCCTGGGCGGCACCTCCGTCCCCATCAGCATCTGCGTGATGCCGGACGCAATGCGCGCGTCTTCAATCTCCACCCGCTGCATGATGCGCGTGTCCGGATTCAGCGTCGTCTCCCAGAGCTGCTCGGCATCCATCTCACCCAGCCCTTTGTAGCGTTGCAGTGTGAACGATCCCCTGTGCGTCTTCCGGTACTGCTCCAACGCCTTATCGTCGTACAGGTACTGCTCTTTCCCCTTCGCCGGGATCACCTTGTACAGCGGCGGCATCGCGATGTAGACATGCCCCTCGTAGATCAGTTCCGGCATGAAGCGGTAAAACAGCGTCAAAAGCAGCGTGCTGATGTGCGCGCCATCCACGTCGGCATCCGCCATGATGATGATCTTGTCGTAGCGCAGCTTCGTGATGTCGAAATCGTTCCCGTATCCTTCTGAGAACCCGCAGCCGAACGCGTTGATCATCGTCTTGATCTCAGCGTTCGCCAGAACCTTGTCGATGCTCGCTTTCTCGACGTTCAGGATCTTGCCGCGAATCGGCAGGATCGCCTGATAATTGCGGTCCCGCGCCGTCTTGGCCGAGCCGCCGGCCGAATCGCCCTCCACGATGAATATCTCACACTTGCTGCTGTCGCGGCTCTCGCAGTTCGCGAGCTTGCCGTTGCTGTCGAAAGAGTATTTCTGTTTTGAGAGCAGGTTCGTCTTCGCCCGTTCCTCGGTCTTGCGGATTTTCGCCGCCTTCTCCGCGCAGGACAGGATGCTCTTGAGCGCGTCCAGATGCTTGTCGAAGTACAGCACGATCTCCTCGCCGGTCACCTTGCCGACCGCGCGCGCCGCGTCCTGGTTGTCCAGCTTGGTCTTCGTCTGCCCCTCAAAGCGGGGATCCGGGTGCTTGATCGACACGACCGCCGTCATGCCGTTGCGGATGTCCGCGCCCGTGAAATTGATGTCCTTCTCCTTGAGCACGCCGATCTGTCTGGCATAGGCGTTCATCACCGTCGTGAACGTCGTCTTGAAGCCGGTCAGATGCGTGCCGCCCTCGGCATTGTAGATATTGTTGCAGAATCCAAGCACATTCTCGTGAAACTCATTGACGTACTGGAACGCCGCCTCAATCTGTATACCGTCCGCCTCGCCCTTGAAATAGACCGGATCGCAGATTGCCTCGGAGGTCTGGTTCAGCTCGCGCACAAAACCGACGATCCCATCCGGCTCGTGGAAGGTCACCTGCTCGACGCTCTCCCCGCGCCGGTCCTCGAAGAGGATCGTGAGCTGCGGATTTAAGTAAGCCGTCTCGTGCAGACGGCTCTTTAATTCCGTCGCAGAGAAACGCGTCTTCTCAAAGATCTCCGGATCCGGCAGAAAACGCACCTTCGTGCCGGTCTTCTTTGTCTTTCCGACGACCGGAAGCAGCCCCTTCTCCAGCTTCTGCACCGGAACGCCGCGCTCGTAGCGGTCATGATGGATCTGTCCGCCCAACATGACCTCGACGTCCAGCCAGGTCGACAGCGCGTTCACGACCGACGAACCCACACCGTGCAGGCCGCCGCTCGTCTTGTAGGAACTGTCGTCAAATTTGCCGCCCGCGTGCAGCGTCGTGAAAACCAGGCGTTCCGCCGGCATCCCTTTCTCATGCATGCCGACCGGGATGCCGCGCCCGTTGTCCTCGACCGTAGCCGACCCGTCCTTTTCCAGATAGACCTCGATCGTGTCGCAGTACCCGGCCAGATGCTCGTCCACCGCGTTGTCCACGATCTCGTAGATCAGGTGATTCAAACCCTTGCGCGAAACGCTTCCGATATACATACCCGGGCGCTTCCGGACCGCTTCAAGACCCTCCAGCACCGAAATGCTGCTCGCGTCGTATGTGTTGCTCTTCGCCATACTCTCTTCCCTTCCAACTTCAATATCAACCGCTTGCCTTCTTCTCTGACCGTGCATACTCGTTCCTGCATCATCTGAAACGCGCTTCATGCACAGCTCTTATGTCAGACATGGATTAGTCCTTGTGCTTTTCCGCGACCTCGCCCCGCTTCTTGTAGATGGAATCCGCCGGCACCACCTCGCGCACGGATGACAGCGGATAGATGTTCGTCCGCGGCCCGACGACCGTCCCCGGGTTCAGGATCGATCCGCAGCCGACCTCGACCTCGTCCCCGATCATGGCTCCGAACTTTTTCAGCCCGGTCTCAATGCGCTCATCCCCGTCCTTCACGACGACAAGCTTCTTGTCCGACTTCACGTTGGAGGTGATCGAACCGGCGCCCATGTGCGCCTTGTAGCCAAGGATCGAATCCCCGACGTAGTTGTAATGCGGCACCTGAACTTTGTTGAACAGCACCACGTTCTTCAGCTCCGTGGAATTGCCGACCACGGCCCCCTCGCCCACGATCGCATTCCCGCGGATGAACGCGCAGTGCCGCACTTCCGCATTCTTTCCGATGATCGCGGGACCGGTGATGGATGCCGTCTTCGCCACCTTCGCCGACTTCGCGATCCAGACGTTCTCCTCCACGCGGTCGTACTCCTCCGCCGGAAGCGTCGCTCCCAGCTCGATGATAAACGCCCCGATCTTCGGCAACACCGCCCACGGATAGATCGCACCCTCAAACAGCTTTGCCGCGATCGTCTCATTCAGGTTAAACAGATTTTCTACCTTGCATGTCTCCATAGATACCTCCTGATTTTCTGATACTTATATTCAGCCTGCCGCTCTGTATTCTTAACGCTTATTCCGTCGTGCCGACCGCTTTCTTTGCACCTTTGACTGTTTTACGCTTCGTATTCTGACTCGTGCCGGATGCGCGTCTTGTATACCCGGCCGCGCGACCGGAATTGCTCTGCCGATAATACTTTGCCGCCTCGTCGAACAGCGGCCGCAGCGCGTACTGATTGTTCAGCCCCAGCACGCCCTCCGTGCGCGAACGGATGAACTGCTCCAGCTTTCCCATATATTCGTCGCTCGTGATCGTGCCCTCGGCCACAAACGTCAGCCCTTTCTCCCAGCTCGCCGTTAGCTCCGGATTCAGCAGGGAGCGCAGCGAATAAAACACGACGTCGTAGATCATCTCGCCCTGCAGCGTCGGCGTGAGGATCTGCGTCTTTTTGTTCAATGCAATGTATTTGTTGTTCACCAGCTTTTTCAGGATCTCGGCGCGCGTCGCGCTCGTGCCGATCCCGGAGCCCTTGATCTGCGCGCGCAGCTCCTCGTCCTCGATCAGCTGCCCCGCGTTCTCCATCGCCAGGATCATGGAACCAGAATTGTAGCGCTTCGGCGGGGACGTCTCTCCCTCTTTTATTTTCAGCGCTTTCACCGGAAGCTCCATACCCTTTTTCAGATGCTTCATCGTCTCAAGGAAGTCCTTGCCAAACTGCGTCTCCCCCTGATCCTCGCCGGATTTTCCCTCCGCGTCGTCCGCATCCGTCCCCGGCTCCGTCACGCCGTCCGTCGTCCCGGATTTTTCTGCCTGTGCCTTCTTCGCGCGCCTTTCGTTCGGGTTCCCGGCCACCTTGAAGTAGCCCTCCTCCAGCAGCACCCTGAACGCGAAGAAGAACTTCTCCTTACCCATGCCTGTGACCATGCTGATCTTCTGGAACTCCGCCGCCGGATAGAAAATGCTTAAGAACCGACGCACGATCGCCGCGTACACGCCGAACGCGTTCCCTTTGAGCGATCCAAGCGCGTTCAGCCCCTGCCCGGTCGGGATGATCGCATAGTGGTCCGTGATCTGCTTATCGTTCACATAGCGCGTCCGCGCGATCCCCTTGTAGGTCCCAAGCTCCAGCACTTCCTGCGCGAACTCCGCGGCCGGCCCGAATTTTCGCAGGCCGGATATGTTTTTGTAGATCTCCTTTGCCACGGCGCTTGAGAGCACCCTCGCGTCCGTCCGCGGATAGGTGACCAGTTTCTTCTCATATAACTCCTGCACGATCCGCAGCGTCTCGTCCGGGCTGATCTTGAACATGCGCGAACACTCATTCTGCAGCTCCGCGAGATTGTACAGAAGCGGTGGATTCTTCTTTTCTTTCTTCTTCTCAATGGAATCGATGACTGTCACAGAGGAACCGTCTGCCCGCCTTTTTCCTGTCCGTATTTCCTCCGCCTGTTCCGTTTCGCTCTTTTCAGCGCTTCCGCCCGCAAGCCGCGCGATCAGCTCCCGGGCGTCCTTTTTCTCCTTAAAACCGTTCTCCTTGTAGAGCTTCGGTGAGAGATAATAGTCCGAACCCTCCACGGCGCGGAACTCGCCCTCCAGCGTCCTGCCCTCGAGCTCCACATGCTGCAGTACCCGGTAGAACGGCGTCTTCACAAACTGGCGGATCTCCCGCTCTCTGCGCACCACCATGCCAAGCACGCAGGTCATCACGCGCCCGACTGAGACGACCGCGTACTTTGTCCCAAGATAGGCGGAGATCGCGTTGCCGTATTTCAGAGTCAGAAGCCGGGAAAAGTTGATTCCCATCAGATAGTCTTCCTTCGCGCGCAGGTAGGCCGCCGAAGAAAGGTTATCATAGCAAGAGAGATCCTTCGCCTGCTCGATCCCCCGGTGGATCTCCTCCTCCGTCTGCGAATCGATCCACACCCTCCTGCGCTGCTTGCCCTTCACGCCCGCCATCTGTTCCACAAGGCGGTAGATGTATTCTCCCTCGCGCCCGGAGTCCGTGCAGACATAGATCGTGTCGACGTCGTCGCGGTTCAGCAGACGGCTGACGATCGCAAACTGCTTTTTCACACCCGGGATCACCTCGTACAGAAAGTGCTCCGGCAGAAACGGCAGCGTGCTCAGGCTCCAGCGCTTGTACTTCTCATCGTAGACCTCCGGATAACTCATCGTCACCAGATGGCCGACACACCAGGTCACTACGTAGGAGTCCGACTCCAGATAGCCGTCGCCGCGCTTCATATTCTCTTTTAAAGCCTTGGCAAACTCCTGCGCCACACTCGGTTTTTCCGCAATGAAAAGTTTCTTCAATTCGATTCCTCCGAAGGACCTGCTGCGCTTTTGCAAAACAACATCTGGTGTCCTGTTCGTCCCCGTGACACAAATAAGACTGTCACGGAAAAATTCCATAACAGTCTTATTATACGTTATCTTAGCTGTTTTTGGCAACTAAATTTTTGCCGCAGGGCTCTATTTCGCAGTTATGTAACCCTTCGCCTTGAGCGTCTCCGCGCAGAGCACCGCTCCGCCGGCCGCGCCGCGCACCGTGTTGTGGGACAGCCCGACAAACTTGAAGTCGTAGATGGAGTCCTCACGGATGCGTCCGATCGACACGCCCATGCCGTTCTCATAGTCCACGTCCAGCTGCACCTGCGGACGGTTGTCTTCCTGCATATACTGAATAAACTGCTTCGGCGCGCTCGGAAGACCCAGCTCCTGCGGAAGCCCGCGGTAGTTCTCCAGCTTCTCGATCAACTGCTCCTTCGTCGGCTTCTTTCGGAACTTGACGAACGCGGCCGCTGTGTGGCCGTTCAGCACCGGCACGCGGATACACTGGCAGCTGATCTTCGGCTCGGTCGCCGGGACGATCTGCCCGTTTTCCACCTTACCCCAGATGCGCAGCGGCTCCTTCTCGCTCTTCTCCTCCTCGCCGCCGATGTACGGGATCACGTTCTCGACCATCTCCGGCCAATCCTTGAAAGTCTTTCCCGCGCCTGAGATCGCCTGGTACGTCGTCGCTACGACCTCGTACGGCTCAAATTCCATCCACGCGCTCAGCGCAGGCGCGTAGCTCTGAATCGAACAGTTCGGCTTCACCGCGATGAACCCCCGCTTCGTGCCAAGACGCTTTTTCTGCGCCTCTATGACCTCGAAGTGTTCCGGGTTGATCTCCGGAATCACCATCGGCACGTCCGGCGTCCAGCGGTGCGCGCTGTTGTTCGACACGACCGGGGTCTCCGCCTTCGCGTAGGCTTCCTCGATCGCGCGGATCTCATCCTTGGACATATCGACCGCAGAGAAGACGAAATCCACCTCAGACGCCACCTTCTCCACCTCATTCACATTCATCACGACCAGTTTCTTCACAGCCTCCGGCATCGGCGTCGTCATCTTCCAGCGGCCTCCGACCGCCTCCTCGTAGGTCTTTCCCGCGCTGCGCGGACTCGCCGCCACCACGACTACCTCAAACCACGGATGGTTCTCCAGCAGAGAGATAAATCTCTGACCCACCATACCGGTCGCTCCCAGAATTCCAACTCTCAGTTTCTGCTCCATTTTTTCATTCTCCTCATTCTTTTCTATCGCGCCGAATTTTTTTGTTACAACTCTGCATCACATGACGGCCGACGCTGCTCTCCACAGCCATGCGGTCATTGCGGTCACAGATCCTATCTCTATGAGTGTATTTGCGCGGCGCACATTTGTCTCTATAAGATACACTCATCTCATCTGCCTGTCAAGTATAAAATCCGATACATTCCCAGATCCGTCGACACTGTCTCGACGGCAGAAAGCGGCTCTGCCCATTCAATCGAATTTACCGGCCGGCGTCTCCTCCAGATATCTGCGGTTCTCCGCGATTGTCTTTTGCATAGCCTCCTGCCCCGGCGCGCCTAGTGTCAGCCGCTTTTCCACGCAGCTCTTCATACTGATCGCCTCATAGATATCCGGTCCAAACGCCTCGCTCTCCTCCCGGAACTCCTCAAGCATCAGATCGTCCAGAGCCTTATCCTCTGCAATGCATTTCAGCACCAGACGCCCCGAGATCCCATGCGCGTCGCGGAACGGGACTCCGTGATTCACCAGATAATCCGCCACGTCCGTCGCGTTCGTGAAGCCGTTTCTGGCGGAGGCCTCCATCGTCCCCTTATTGAACTTCATTGTGTCGACCATCCCCGTAAACAGATGCAGACAGGAGGTCACCGTGTCAATCGCATCGAAGACACCCTCCTTGTCCTCCTGCATGTCCTTGTTGTAGGCAAGCGGAAGGCCCTTCATCGTCGTGAGCATCCCCATCAGCGCGCCGTAGACACGGCCCGTCTTGCCGCGCACAAGCTCCGCGATATCCGGATTTTTCTTCTGCGGCATGATGCTGCTCCCCGTGCTGAAGGCGTCGTCCAGCTCGACGAAACCGTACTCGTTGGAGTTCCAGAGAATGATCTCCTCCGAAAAGCGGCTCAGGTGCATCATGACCGCCGCAAGCGCCGACAGATACTCGATCACGTAGTCGCGGTCCGATACGGAATCCATGCTGTTGCGCGTCGGACCGGCGAAGCCAAGCAGCTGCGCCGTGTACTCCCGATCCAGCGGGTACGTCGTCCCCGCAAGCGCTCCGGCTCCCAACGGACAGTAGTTCATTCTGTGATAAATATCTTTCATGCGCTGGCGATCCCTGCGGAACATCTCAAAGTACGCTCCGATATGATGTGCAAGCGTCACCGGCTGCGCCTTCTGCAGATGCGTAAAGCCCGGCATGAACGTATCAATGTTCTCCTCCGTAATCCGCTGCAATACCGCAAGCAGCTCATACAGCAGCCCGTCTGTCTCACGGACTGCATCCCGGACATACATGCGCATGTCAAGCGCCACCTGATCGTTGCGGCTGCGGCCTGTGTGAAGTTTCTTTCCGACGTCCCCGATTTGGTCGATCAGATTTGCCTCGACGAAGCTATGGATATCCTCATACTCCGACGTGACCGCCAGCGCCCCGCTCTCGACATCCCGCAGGATCTCTTCCAGTCCTTCCAGAATCTGGTCGCGCTCCTCCGACGTCAGGATCCGCTGTTTCGCCAGCATCTTCACGTGCGCCATACTGCCCTCGATGTCCTGACGGTACAGCCTTTTGTCAAACAAAATGGACGCGTTGAACTCGTAGACCTCCCGATCGGTCTGTTTGGTGAAGCGTCCTCCCCACAACTGAGCCATTTTCATCCTCTTTTCTGTACAATATTTTGGCTGCCGCAGACAGCACTCACATCGTCTGCGACAGCCATTGTGCACCTGTCCGTCCGCCGGATCAGTAAGAAACTACCGTCGTCCCCATCGGGCAGTTCTCCGCAAGATAATACAGATCGCTGTCCCCAAGTCTGACACAGCCGTTCGAATACGGCCCGTGCGAATTGCTGTTGATCCTGCAGTGGAAAGAATTTCCCCAGTTCTTTTCCGGATTCCAGGAGAAATAGATCTGAGGCTTGTTGTGCGTCGATTCCGTCCGGAGCATCCGGAATACACCCGGCGTCGTGCGCCCGGCCGAGCCAATCACACACGGCGCAATGCGCACACGAGTCCACTTGCCCTTGGAGCCCCGGAAAACATGTATGCTCGCGGTGTACTGGCTCACCCAGACCAGCCAGCCTGTCTCGCTCGAATAGCCCTTTCCGTTGATGAAGGCCTCTGCCTGCGCCTTAGAGTAATACTTGTAATCCTCCGTGACCCACAATTCGCTGTATTTCAGATTTGCAGTCTTGCAGTAAAACTTCGTCTTGCCTTTGGCAGTTATGGCAACGATCTTATTCCCGGAAGCGGATTCCGTAAACACAGCCGTACCGGCTTTTACCTTTATCTTCTTTCCAGTCCCCTTCTCCGTGACTGTCATGGTCTTCTTCACCTTTGCCGACCAATACCTTCCATGAACCGCTGCGACATTGAGCTTCTTCCCGACCGCCGTGACAATCTCGGAATCACCGGACTCTTTTCCGCCTTTGAGGCTGCGCACCACAAAATAATACTTCTTGCCGACGGTCATCCCTTTTACCTGATAGGCCGTCTCTTTCGTCCGCTTGATCAGCTTGTAAGTCTGATTCGACGGTTCGTAGCGGTATACATTGTAATACTTCGCCTTTGGCACCTTGTCCCAGCCCAGAAACACGGATTTATTGCCATTACAGACCACACGGAAATTCTGCACCTTCTGGCTCGCTGCCTGCGTCACCTGCCCCGGCAGCAATGCAAACAGAAATACTGCTATCATTACACCCAGTATTCTCCCCCAAAAAAGCCTCTTCATCTTACTGTCCTCCCAAATCCATGCGGATTTTTTTTAATGATAGCAGAATTCCCAGGCAGTGTCAAGCGCGTCCCACCCCATATTTCATAGCTTTTCCGAGCCCATTTTCCCCTTGTCCGGGCACGATTCTTCTGCTACAATAGCATCTATACAAAAAAGGAAAGAATTAACGGAAAGGTGTTTGAGCTTATGTTTCACATTGACCGAAACGATCCGTTCTATCGACAGATCGGAAAACTGACTCTGCCGATCGTAGTGCAGAATCTGCTGAGCGCGGCTGTCAGCTCCGCCGACGTCGTCATGCTCAACAGCGTCGGACAGTCTGCGATCTCGGCAGTATCGCTCGCCGCCCAGTACGCGAGCGTCCTCTTTATGATCTTCTACGGACTCGGCACGGGCGCGACCATGCTGAGCGCCCAGTACTGGGGAAAGAAAGACATCCGCGCGATTGAGCTCATCGAAGGAATCGCCCTGCGCTTCTCCCTTGTGATCGCCTTCGTTTTTACCCTCGGCGCTCTGACCATACCGCAGCTGATGATGAAGCTCTTCACGAACGATCCGGAGCTGATTGCGCTAGGCTCAACCTATCTGCGCATCGTGAGCTTCAGCTACCTGTTTTGGAGCGTCTCTGAAATCTATCTCGCAGCCTTGCGCAGCGTGGAGCGTGTCACGATCAGCACCGTGTTAAATGCGCTCGCGCTCGGTCTGAATGTTGGCTTAAACGCTGTGTTCATCTTCGGCCTGTTCGGGGCTCCGAAGCTCGGCGTCGCAGGCGTGGCGCTTGCCACCAGCATTGCGCGCGGCATCCAGCTTATCTGCTGCGTCGTGACATCCTGCTTCTCATCGAATGTCAGGCTGCGGTTTACTTACATATTCGCGCGGAACAAGGTGCTGTTTCAGGACTTTTTGCGGCTCTCCGTCCCGGCGCTCGGGAACGATCTCTCATGGAGCATGGCGTTCTCCGTCTACTCTGCCATCCTCGGACATCTGGGGAGCGATATGGTAGCCGCCAACTCCATCGTCGTGGTCGTCCGCAATTTTGCGACCGTCCTCTGCTACAGCCTGGCAAGCGTGTCTACGATCTGGCTTGGCAAGCAGCTCGGGCAGAGCGATATGGAAGGGGCGAAGAAAGACGCAAGCCGGCTTCTCTGGCTGAGCGTCGCCGCCGGTTTCGTCGGCGGGCTCTTTGTGCTGGCCGCCTCCCCATTCGTGCTCTCTCATGCGTCCCTGACCGGGCAGGCCATGCACTACCTGAAATATATGCTGCTGATCAACACCTACTACGTCATGGGCACCGCCGTGAACACCACGCTGATCGCCGGTGTTTTCCGGGCGGGCGGCGACAGCCGCTTCGGGTTCATCTGCGACACGATCGACATGTGGTGTTACGGGGTGCCGCTCGGGCTGATCTCTGCCTTCGTGCTCAAGCTCCCGCATCTGGTCGTCTACTTCCTGCTCTGCACGGATGAGTTTGTCAAATGGCCCTGGGTAATCGCGCATTACCGCAGCCGCAAATGGCTGAACAATGTGACAAAGGAATATGAGTAAATTTCAGTCAGGAGAAACGATATGCCACAGAATCGGAAAAACTATCAGCAGGCGCTGGATAAGATTTTGAGCGGACTGGACAGCCCGGAGGCGGCGGATCGTCCGGGTAGATCAGCGGGGCGGGCTGAGACAGGCTATTGCACGCCCTCGCTCCTGCTGCACAGCTGTTGCGCTCCCTGCAGCAGCTATGTGCTGGAATATCTCTCGCACTATTTTCGCATCACGGTCTTCTACTACAATCCAAACATCTACCCGGAGGAGGAATACTTCCGGCGCGTCAGAGAGCAGAAACGCCTGATCGCGGAGCTGCCTCTGCCGAATCCTGTCCGTTTCCTGGAAGGTCCATTCGATCCGCAGGAATTCTATGACGCGGTCCGCGGCCTGGAACACATCCCGGAAGGCGGCGACCGCTGCCGCGCCTGTTTCCGGCTCCGGCTCTCCGCGGCTGCCCGGCTCGCCGCCGCACAGGGCTTCGACTACTTCACCACCACGCTCACGATCAGCCCGCTGAAAAACGCCGCCGCGCTCAATGAGATCGGCGAGACGCTGGCAGACGAATATGGGACACGCTGGCTTCCTTCCGATTTCAAGAAGAAGAACGGATACAAGCGCTCCATCGAGCTTTCCGCCGAATATGGGCTGTACCGTCAGGACTACTGCGGCTGCGTATTCTCAAAAAGAGAAAGGGAACATGAAATGCAACATAAAAAAGCCTAGAATTTACTAGACTTTTTCAATGGAGCATACGGGATTCGAACCCGTGACCTCCACACTGCCAGTGTGGCGCGCTCCCAGCTGCGCCAATGCCCCGGAAAAGAGAAATGGAAGCAAAGGGGCTCGAACCCTTGACCTCCCGCTAGTCAGGCGAGCGCTCATCCCAGCTGAGCTATGCTTCCATATCGTCTCTGTGTACGTCAGTACAGGAATGATTATATCACACTGTCGCAAAAAATCAATGAAAAAATAATTCCGCCTGTGCTTTTCTTTGCGCACCTGCTTTCTTCTGCCTCATATCATGGATTATAAGGACCATGATTTCCGCTGTACGCATAACGGAGAACATGGCGATGACAGGAGGTGTCAAAATGTGAAACCATTGTTGGAACTGAAAAATGTCTGTTACCCGTCTTTGGTAGTTAACGCCATATTTTTTAGGAGCAAAACCTACATACATTCCTTTCAAATGCCCATAGATTCG
>CANQRR010000022.1 GCA_947626285.1 uncultured Lachnospiraceae bacterium | reverse complement strand
GAGGCACAAAAAGAAACCCCTAACCCCTCAAGATTGAGGGGCAGGGGAGTTGAGGTGCCGAAGGCACTTTTTTATTTATGCTTGCATTCCATGGCGGGGAGGTATATAATACAGAAAAGATACCCTATGGGGGTATAATGTGCATATTCTTTTCCGCTTCTGCAAATCTTAACTGCAGATACGGAAATCGACAGGGAGTGAGCATATGGAGCAATATCTGGTAAGCGGGATGAGCTGCGCGGCGTGCAGCGCAAGAGTGGAGAAAGCGGTCCGGAAGGTGGAGGGCGTCACGGCGTGCTCCGTGAGTCTTCTGACGAATTCGATGGGCGTGGAGGGAACCGCGTCCCCGGAGGCGATCATCCGGGCGGTGGAGGAGGCAGGCTATGGGGCTTCGGTAAAAGGAGCGGCAGGCGCGCGGGGCGCTTCTGCTTCCGCGATGCCGAATTATGACAATGCGCTTGCCGACACGGAGACGCCGAAGATGAAGCGCAGGCTGATCGCGTCGCTGTGCCTGCTGATTCCGCTGATGTATGTGTCGATGGGGCATATGATGTGGGGCTGGCCGCTGCCGCGCTTCTTCGACGGAAACCATATCGCGGTGGGGCTGCTGCAGCTGCTCTTGACGGCCGCGGTCATGGTGATCAACCAGAAATTTTTCGTGAACGGGGCGAAGGGAACGCTGCACGGCGCGCCGAACATGGATACGCTGGTGGCGCTGGGCGCAGGGGCATCCTTTGGCTACAGCGTGTACGCGCTGTTCGCGATGACCGGGGCGCAGGCGCGCGGAGACGCAGCCGCGGCCATGGGTTACATGCATGAATTCTATTTTGAGTCGGCGGCGATGATCCTGACGCTGATCACGGTCGGGAAGATGCTGGAGGCGCGATCGAAGGGCCGGACGACGGACGCTTTGAAGGGTCTGATGAAGCTGGCGCCGAAGACCGCCACGGTGCTGCGTGATGGCAGGGAAGTGGAGGTCGGGATCGAACAGGTGCGTATCGGGGACCGCTTTGTGGTGCGCCCCGGGGAGAATATTCCGGTGGACGGCGTCGTTGTCGGGGGAAACAGCGCGGTCAACGAATCCGCCCTGACCGGGGAGAGCATTCCGGTTGACAAGGCGGAGGGGGACAGCGTCTCGGCGGCCACGGTGAATCAGTCGGGCTTCCTTACCTGTGAGGCGACGCGCGTCGGAGAGGACACGACGCTCGCGCAGATTATCCAGATGGTGAGCGACGCGGCCGCCACGAAAGCGCCGATCGCCAAGATCGCGGACCGGGTGTCGGGCGTGTTCGTGCCGGCGGTAATCGCGATCGCGGCGGTGACGATCGTGATCTGGCTGCTCGCGGGGCAGACGGTCGGCTTTGCGCTCGCGCGGGGGATCTCGGTGCTGGTGATCAGCTGTCCGTGCGCGCTCGGGCTGGCTACGCCGGTCGCGATCATGGTGGGCAACGGCATGGGCGCGAAGCACGGGATTCTGTTCAAGACGGCGGTGTCGCTGGAGGAGACCGGTAAGGTGGAGATCGTCGCGCTGGATAAGACCGGGACGATTACGAGCGGAGAGCCGCGCGTCACGGATCTCTGCCCGGCGGAAGGGGTAGAAGAAGAACGTCTGCTGGAGGCGGCGTTTGCGCTGGAGAGACGGAGCGAACATCCGCTCGCGAAGGCAGTGATCGCACTGGCTGAGGAGCGTGGGCTTCCGATCCGGGAGACGGATCAGTTTCAGGCGCTGCCGGGCAACGGGCTGAGCGGCGTCTGCGGCGGGAACAGTCTGGCGGGCGGTAATCTTTCGTTCATCCGCACGCGGGCGGAGATTTCCGCGGCGATGGAGGCGAAGGCATCAGCGTTGGCGGAAGAGGGAAAGACGCCTCTTTTCTTCAGTGAGGACGGACGGCTTTTGGGAATCATCGCGGTGGCTGACGTTGTCAAGGAGGACAGCCCGCAGGCGGTGCGAGAGCTTCAGAATATGGGGATCCGCGTCGTGATGCTCACCGGTGACAACGAGCGCACAGCGAAGGCAATCGGCGCGCGCTCCGGCGTGGATGAAGTGATCGCCGGGGTGCTCCCGGACGGCAAGGAGAGCGTGATCCGCAGGCTGCAGAGGCAGGGCAGGACGGCGATGGTCGGCGACGGCATCAACGACGCCCCCGCGCTTACGCGGGCGGACATCGGCATCGCGATCGGCGCGGGCACGGACGTCGCGATCGACGCGGCGGATGTAGTGCTGATGAAGAGCACTCTGCCGGATGTCGCGGCCGCGATTCGCTTGAGCCGCGCGACTCTGCGCAACATTCATGAGAATCTGTTTTGGGCGTTCTTCTACAATGTGATCGGGATTCCGCTCGCCGCGGGCGCGTGGTATCCTCTGTTTGGCTGGAAGCTGAATCCGATGTTCGGGGCGGCGGCGATGAGCCTGTCGAGCTTTTGTGTTGTGACAAACGCGCTGCGTTTGAATCTGTTTTCGATGTATGACACGTCGAGAGACAGGAAAATAAAACGGAAAAAGAGAAAGGAGCAAAAAGAAATGGAAAAGACAATGGAGATCAAGGGTATGATGTGCGGACACTGCGAGGCGCGCGTGAAGAAGGCGCTCGAGGCTCTGCCGGAGGTGGCGGAGGCGATCGTGAGCCATGAGAACGGCACCGCGGTCGTGAAGCTGAGCGCGGCGGTGGCCGACGATGCGCTGAAGAAGGCGGTCACGGATCAGGACTACGAGGTGACCGCGATCCGCTAGGAGACACTTGTACCACCGAAACAGGGAGCTGACACAGGATGGGGACTGCCCCGGAAAGATTCCGGGCGGACCATCCGGCGTCGGCTCTTTTCCATTCTTAGGAATTTCTTAAGAAAACTACACGGAAAGCATTCATTGTTTTTAATTGTGCACGTGTTATAATCATTGTACGAAAGAGGAAGCGCTGCCGAGCGGATGCGGACGGCAGCGATAAGATCGGTTTCTACAGTACAAACGATCGTGACAGAAGGAGAGGAAGGGGTAACTATGAAAAAGATGAAGAAGAGGATTTTCGGACTGTTGATGGCAAGCCTGATGATTTGTCTTCCTGCGATGCAGGCGCTCGCGCAGACCTACGATGTGAACGTGATGGCTCAGCCGACGATCCTGTTTCCGGGAGACGTGCTGACAGGTATCGCAGCTCCGGTCATGCTGGACGGAATTCCGGCTGACCTTGGCGGGGTACCAGAAGCACCCGCGGCGTGGACGAACGCGGATGAGAATAAGGTGTACAGCGCAGGGTTGGCGGAGGATGGTACAGGTATGGTCGTCCTTGCTCTGGCAGGCTACGAGCTGGACGTCACAGGCGGCACGTCCGAGGCGGGCGATGAGACGACAGGTCCGATCGGCGGACACTATGTGATGACTCCAGAGGAAGAGGCGGCCCTTGATCCTGCGGCGCCGAAGACGGATCGCGCGTATTATCCGGCTTATACGGTGGTGAAGCTTAAGGCGGAAGAGCCGAAGGAAGGTATGATGTTCGACAAATGGACGGTAGAGCCGACGCTCTCGGGCGCAATCGTCACTGTCGAGGATGAGACGAACAGAGAGACGACCGTGACGATGCCGGAAGAGAAAGTGAAGATCACTGCGAACTATCGCGAGGCGGCTCCGCATGCGCTCAGTGTCGCTTACGGAATCGCGATCGCCGAGAATGAGGATGGAACGGGGACCTATACGGCGGGAACGCCCATCACTGTCACTGCGGACGACTGTTCGTCAAACGGCTATGCATTTAATGGTTGGACGGTCGTATCACAGAATGTAGAATTGGCAGACATTGGGAGCCCGACGACGAGCTTTGTGATGCCGGAAGGCGACGTTCAGCTTGCGGCGACATACGTAGATGCGGAGGGGAACCCGGTGGCTGATCCGACTCAGCCTCCGCAGACTGAGGCGCAGACCGATGCGCCGGTGGAGCCGGAATATTCGGAAGGAACGGGAGAGCCGACCGACCCGACATACTCGGAAGGAACGGGAGAGCCGACCGACCCGACGTACTCAGAAGGAACGGGGGAGCCGATCGATCCGACGTATTCGGAAGGAACGGGGGAGCCGACCGACCCGACGTATTCGGAAGGCGCAGGGGAGCCGACTGACCCGGCGTATTCGGAAGATACAGGCGAACCGACCGATATGACATACCCGGAAGGATCGGGTGACCCGGTTGCTCCGGCACCGGAGATCGATATGGGAACAGCGCCGGAGATTACGATCGATCCGAATATGGGAGCTGGAGATTCCATCTTGTCGGGCGTCGATGAGGAAGAGATCAATATTACGATCAATGACAGCTATGATTCCAATGATCCGATCATGTCTGTGCCGGCTGAGTCGAATGGGGATGAAACGGATCCGCCCGCTGCAGACAACGCGATCCGCTATATGCTGAATGTGGATTATGGGACGGTGACCGCAGAGAACTCTGAGGGCGTAAACGCTTCGCAGGGCTTTACAGCAGGGACTGTGCTCACAGTTACCGCGAACGACTACTCGGCAAACGGCTATACGTTCAGCGGTTGGGCCGCAGGGCCGCAGAATGCGGAGCTGATCCTGACGGACAGCAGCAGCGCGACGACAAGCTTTGCGATGCCGGCGGGCGATGTCCTGCTCACGGCACAGTATATAGACGGAAATGGAATTCCGGTGAACGATCCGACTCAGCCGCAGGCAGAGGCGGAGACTCAGCCAGAGACCCAGCCAGAGACCCAGCCGGATACGACACAGACAGAAGCACCGGTGGAAACCGAGACAGAGCCGGTACAGCCGGAGACTTCGGCAGAGACAGAGCCGACACCGACAGAGATCAGCCAGTCGGGCGAGCAGACGGTTGACGTTTCGCTTTACGGAGATGGCACCGAGAGCGCGGCGGATGTCACTGTGACGGTAGTCGGCGGTACGACCACAGGTACAAATGAAAACCCGTCCACAGCGGCAGCGAGTGGAACATACCCATTGGGCGGTACGATCAACATTACGACTTCTGTTCCGGCCGGACAGCAGTTTACAGGGTGGACAGCGACAGGGACAAAGACTGACGGTGCAAATGAAGTGATTACGACTTTTGGGGATCCAAAAGCACAGACCACTACGTTTATTCTGCCGGAAGCGGCCGCGGGCGTGAACGCCATTACGCTTACAGCGAACTTTACCCCGCAGTGCACGGTGACGGTGACAAATGGGTTGACAAACAACGGCACGAACACAATGGCGGTTGACAGCGGAACTCAGGTCACGCTCACGGCGAACGCGGCTCCGGCCGGACAGGTATTCTCAAACTGGACGGTGGCAGAGGGGCTTGACCTCGGTGCAAATGCAGTCAACCCGACAATTACGGTGACTGTAAATCAGAACCTGAACTTTACGGCGAACTATAAGCCGATCGAATATCAGATCCGGGTGAACAGCGGAAGCGCCAACTATGAGAAGGCCGCCGGAGGGACGGTAGTCACGCTCACGGCAGGCGAAGCGCCGAAAGGAATGGAGTTTGATTACTGGAAGGTGGACACCGGAAACGTATCACTGCAGAACGCTTACGGTGCGACGACGACTTTCGCGATGCCGACGGCGGAAGTGACGGTGAGCGCCAACTATAAGATGAAAGAATACCATGTGACGGTACAGAACGGATATTCCGACGAGGAAGTCTATTACATGGGAGACGAGGTTACGGTCTACTCGAACTATCCGTCGAGCGGCAGAGAGTTCGATCAGTGGGAAAAAGTTGAAGGAAAAGTATCCTTCGCGGACGCTTCCAGATGGAAGACGACCTTCACGATGCCGGCGCGCGATGTGACGGTCAGCGCGACCTACAAGGACGGACCGTCCCCGGAGAGCAATCAGATCCAGGAACTTGCAGAAGGCGGAGAGTATATCACGGACAGCACGATCCGCTTTACGGCAGCGGGCGCGGGAATGGACAACTCCAACCCGAACCCGGGCGATTACCGTTATCGTCCGTCCGGATACCAGATCGGCAATGTGACGGGATCCTGGCAGGAGTCGCCGTACACGACTTCCATGTCGATTAAGGCGCGTGGCGATTATACGCTGAAGGTGACCTACAATAAGGAAGTGTTCGATGGAAACACCTGGGCGGCGGACGGTACCTCTGATACCAGAAGCGTTTCCTTCCGGGTGCTGACGCCGGCGGAAGCGGTGAAGACAGGGGATGAGACGCCGATTGCGATGATGGTGACACTTGCGGGCGCGTCCTGCCTGATGTTCCTCCTGCTCCTGAGCGTGTTCCTCCGCAGAAGAAAGAATTTCTAAGCGTGACATGACCAGCATTGGCATGAGCAATACGTCACTGAACGGATGACAGAATTTGTGAAATAAGTGAAACAGTATGCTCCCCTTCCGGGAGGCGGGAAATGTTGGAAACCTGCCACCGGAAGGGGAGCATTTTTAGCGTTATTGAGAGAAAACAGGAGAGTGCGGCATCTGCGGAATCAGGGCAAATGTGCTCAGAGCATAAACTTGCGTATGATCTCGGCGAGACCGTCGTGGTTGTTGTCAGACTGTGTGATGTAATCGCCGTGCTCGGCGACGCCCGGAAGGGCGTTTCGCATGACGGCGCCAATGTGCGCGGTCTCCAGCATGGAGATGTCGTTTGGGGCGTCTCCGGCGGCGATGGAGTTCTCAAGCGGAATCTCCATGCGCGCGCACATCCAGCGGATCGCAGATCCCTTGGAGACGTCCTTCGGCACGATCTCCAGATAAGTGTCGCTGGAAAAGAAGCTTGAAAGGAGATCCGGGTAGAGCGAGAGCACGTCTTGGCGGAACGTTTCCAGCCGTTCGTGGGAATCGTAGCAGATCGCGAGGATTTTGTGGGGATCCTCGGGCAGCGCGCTTGCGATATCTGAGACGACACGAAAATGGTGCCCCGTGAAATGCTCATAGTCGCGGAGCATTTGGTTGTCGTGCTCGGAGAGCACATGCGTGCGGTCGTAGGTCTGGATATGGATCTTCCGCGCGGTAGCCATGTCAAACAGCGGTCGCGCCAGAGAGCGGGGCAGCGTCCTGCTGTAGATGCTCCTCTGATGGTACAGGTCATAGATCTCTCCGCCGTTCCAGGCGATGACATAGCAGCCCTCCCCGGAAAAGCCGAGACGTTCGGCCAACGCGAGCGCGCTTGGCAGAGAGCGCCCCGTAGAGATCACGATTGCGTGCCCCTGGGCAAGCGCCTCGTCGATGGAAGCCTGATTGCCCGCGGAGATCTGTTTCGCATCGTTCAGGAGCGTACCGTCAAGGTCTGTGAACAGTATTTTCCTGTCTTTATTTGTCGGCAAGATTGTCCGCCTCCTTCTGTTTTGCGTGCAGCTCGTCCAGAATGGAGTAAGGGATTTTCAGATTATCCTCTATCCCCGTGCCAAGAGCGATGGAAGGCTTGTTCGATCCGTGGAAGTCCGATCCGCCGGAAGGGGCAAGATCATATTTTTCGGCCAGTGCAAGCAGGCGGGCGCTCTGTTCTTCGCTGTAGGTGGAGTAGTAGACCTCCATGCCGATGAGTCCGGCGTCCTTGAGTCCGCGGATCAGCTCTTCCAGCTGCTCTTCGGATAAGTGGTATTGAAACGGATGCGCAAGGATCGGAATCCCGCCAAATCTGCGGATCAGGCGCGCCGCGTCAAACGGGGTGCTCTTCTCACGCGGAACGAAATATTTGCAGTCCTCGCCAATGTAGGTGCTGAAGGCTTCGCTGATGTCTTTCACGTATCCGTGGTCGAGCAGGTAGCGTCCGAAATGGGCCCGCGTCCATGCGATCTGTCCGAAAGACTGCTCCATCTTTTCCCAGCTGATGTCGATGCCGTCCGCCGACATGCGGTCGATCATCTTGTGGTTGCGGAAAAGGCGCTCGTCGCGGTACTCGGCGACGTGCCGCTGGAATTCCGGATTCTCCAGCTCATATTCCAGGCCGACGATATGGATGTCCATTCCAAGGTATTCGGTGGAGAACTCCACCCCCGGAATGACTTCAACGCCGTATTCGGCGGAGGCGGCGCGCGCTTCGGCAACGCCGTCCGTGTTGTCGTGGTCGGTGAGAGCAAAGGCTGATAGGCCGCGCTCGGCGGCCATACGCACAAGTTCGCGCGGCGGTATCGTTCCGTCAGAACGGTTGGAGTGGACGTGAAGGTCGATGTATTTCATAGTGGGGGTTCCTCCTGTTTAATTAACTACGGCTATCCGTACGCCATCACAGGAATTGGTCAATACCACGGCAAACCCGCTTCCGCTCGTTACGGTCACGCAACGGTACTAAGCTCATGCTACGCATTCGCTAAGTGCCGGCAGACCTCTACGGTTTGCCTTAGGTATTGCCAATTCACTGTACGGGCTGTGCTAATAAACAGGAGTATAACCCAAAACCGCCGGAATGTAAAGTTGACGTTGAAAATAGTTTGTGTTAGTCTTGATGGAGAAAAATGAAGAAGAATGAAGCAGGCATCGGAGGAAATATGGAAGAAAAAAAACAGGGTATAGAAGAAATAGAAAATGCGGGAGAGGCAGAATGCTGCTGCCGGATGAAGCATCGCGACGATGAAGAGTACCGGAACCTTATGAACCGGCTGAAGCGCATCGAAGGGCAGATCAGGGGCATTCAGGGGATGGTGGAGGACGACCGCTACTGTGTGGATATCCTGACGCAGGTGATGGCGGTTCAGTCCGCGCTGAACAGTTTCAATAAGGAGCTGCTGTCGAACCACATCAAGACCTGCGTGGTGCAGGACATTGAGGACGGCAGACATGAGGCCGTGGACGAACTCTGCGGCACGATCCAGAAGCTTATGAAGTGATGCTTTTGGCAACGTTTGAAACCGGAGCGGGTATGGAGAATCACTTGCGGGATTCCGTTTCCGTGGAAATGTTTTCCGTCTCGGCAAGGGCCGGGTCGATCCCGGTGAAATAGGCGATCGCCTTGAGGGAGTTCTCTCTGTTCGACGGATTCCACGCGGCGCAGAGTACGGGGTCTTCGATCGCGCCGCCGTATTCCAGATAGAATTCGCTGCCGGACAGATCGATGCCCATCGGGACAGGATCCGAATAGGAGACAGTCTCGCCCATATCGTCGGTTTCCGCCACCTTATTTTCCAGCAGAAGATCGGAAAGCTGAAGGCACATTTCTTCCGGCAGGAGTTCCCGCAGATCGCAGAACAGCCCCTGTTCGGACTGTTCCAGAAACAGATCGTAAGGGCAGACGATCAGATCGATCGCGCCCGCGAAAAGCCTTGTCCTGTACGCCATGTCCATCTGGTAATTGTCCAGCGCGTAGGTGTCGGAGCGCATGAAATCATTCTTGCTTTCCAGACCGATCTGCTCCTCGAAGAAGCTGTCCATCTCCTCACTTCGTTCCGGCAGCGCGCCGTCCAGAAAGCAGAGGGAAAGACGGCATTCGGAGCGGTTGAAGACAGCCGTGTTCAGAACGGAAAAAATGAGCACCGCAGCGGCGATCACCACGAGCGTGATCTTCAGATAATAATCCTTGTAATAGCCCAGCCGTTGCCGGAACGGAAGATTTTTGATCTCTTCCTTTGTGATCGTGTCCTTGGACCGCTGGTAGATCATGGCGTCGTCGTCCAGCGCCGTCTTTTTGAATTTAATGTATTTGCTGTCCATCGCATTTCCTTTCCGATTTCCGAACCCGCAAGAACAGCTTCTATTATATTCCTTTTTTTCGCGGAAAGGAAGAGCCTTCCGGCCAGATTCTGAAAGATTTTTGTCGCTTGCATTTTCCACCGTACAATTTTATAATAAAGCTGTCATATCGGTTCCGGGGAGGAGTGCGGCTTGTCCGTATCGGAGGTGTCCGGTCTCACACATACTTATCCCGGGAACACGCTCCGGCCGGTATGATCTTAACGAGTACACAGCAGATATACAAGGGGGATCATTATGAGAACAGGATTCAGAAAGAAGGCGACGGCGATATTTGCGGCGGGTGCGGTTGCGCTCACAGCGGTCTGTCCGATGACCGTCTCAGCGGCTTATGTCGACATGGAGCGCGCGAACTGGTCGACGTTTGCGGACAGTTACGCGGAGGCGTGGGACCAGGAGATGGCGGCCTATCAGGAGAGCGGGACTTCCGCCGGGGAGATCAGGCTTGAGCTTGGGGATATCGTGCGCAGCATGCTGAGCAGTATCCTCACGACGACGGACGAGGAGCCGATGGATTTCTCTTGGCTTGAGAGCATCGGGCTGAGGGTCGCGGCGGCCAAGGAGGAGAGCGATGTCATCGACGCGGCGCTCGGGCTTTGCCTGAACGACGTCGTGCTCGCCAGGCTGGAGCTGCCGCTTGATCTTGGAGAGGATGTTGTGAAATTCCGTGTGCCGGAACTCAGCGAAAGCTATCTCGGGGCGCCGCTTGAGTTTGAGTCGGAGGAGGCAAAGCAGCAGTGGCAGCGCTTTAAGGAAGTGATAAGCCCGGAATCTGTGGGGGAGCTTGCGCCGGATGGAGATACGATCGCGGAGCTTCTGAAGCGATATGGCGATATCCTGTTTGACGCGGTGACGGACGCCAGCTCAGAGGAGAAGACGGAGACGCTGGAGGGCCTCGAACAGGCCTTCACCGTGGAGGAAGGACGTCTCTGCGCGGTGGATCTGGCAGAGGTCATACTGGAGATGACGAAGCAGGCGCGGGACGATGAGCAGCTGAAAGAGCTGATCGAGAATCTGGGGACGTTCTCCTCGCAGGAAAATCTCTATGAGGAGTACCAGAAGGCGATGGACGACACGATCAGCGACATGGAGGCAGATATGTCGAAGCTGGCAGAGCTGGAACTTGAAGACGAAGAGAACTATATTTCGTCGAAGGTCTGGCTGGATGCGGATGGCAGGTGTGCGGGCCGGGAGTTTTCGCTTGTCGCGGACGGCGAGAAGAGGATGCAGCTCGCATGGCTCAATGTCAGAGAAGGCGATCAGGCTGCGCTGCGCATGGACATTATGTCAGACGACCGCACTCGCGACTTTGGGAGCGGCGAAAGCGTTGCTCTCTCAGGCATAGGCACGATCACGGACGGAAAGCTGAACGGGGAATACACGGTGACGAGCAGCGTGTCTCCGCAGCTTAACATTGAGGTGAGCGATTATGAGGCGGACGCTGAGATGGGCGACTTTGTCGGCACTTACAGGCTGACTTGCGCCACAGAGGGGACGGACGACGCTCAGGCTCTGTTCTCGCTTGACGACTTCGCGCTGATCTTTGACGTCGAGCGGAGAGCGCAGGAAAAGACTGACAATGTCTCCCTGAGCCTGCTGTGGAACGATGAACCGGTCGCGGCGCTGCATCTTGCGGATGGCGTGGGCGAGGATCTGCTGAGCGAAGATGGCGGAGACGACGTCCTGTATGACGCGAACGATCCGGAGGACATGCAGAAGTATATCTCGGAGATCACTCCGGGGACGATCATGGAGAACTGCCGGAAAGCCGGAGTGCCGGACGACTTTATTGCGCAGGTGGCGGGACTTATCACGCAGATGGCGCAGTCAGATCCCACTGGCAGCCCGGAGGCGTCGGAGACGCAGGAGTCTTCGGGGACTTCGGCCTTGTCGGAGACGGAAGGAATTTGAAAAATACAGAAGATCCGTCAGTTAAGAGAGCGTCCCTGTGGGCGCTCTTTTCAATCCGATGCTGTCAGATCCCGTTTCTCTGCATATGATAGAACGATCAAAAAATGGGAACAGGGATCATATGGCTATCGGATATTTGCAGGTAGAGGCGAGGACTGCGCAGGACGCCGTCCCGCTTGAGGGCGCCCGGGTGTGGGTGCTGGATGAAGAGGGGAATATCCTTCATCGCCTTACCACGGATGAGAGCGGGGAGACGCAGGAGGTCTCGCTGGAGACGCTGGACGCGAGCTATTCACAGGATCCGGATTATACGGGAAAACCGTACGCGGAGTACGGCGTGTTTGTGGACGCGGAGGGATTTGAGCCGGTCTCAGTCGAGGACATTCCCATCTTTGACGGGGAGACGGCGGTACTGCCGGTCGCGCTTACCCCGCTTGAAGACCGGCAGTACTCCCAGACCATGGAGGAGATCAATGTCGGGGAGCCCGCGGTGGCGTTTGGGAGCAGGCGGGATCTGGAACAGGGGCAGGAGCAGGTGGGATCTTTCGTGGCGCCGATCGTACTGCGCCAGGTGGTGATCCCGAATCCGATCACCGTACATCTGGGCGCGCCGGACGCGCAGGCGGCGAATGTGCAGGTGCCGTTTCTGGACTATGTCAAAAATGTCGCAAGCAGCGAGGTCTATCCGACCTGGCCGAGAGAGGCGCTGAAGGCGAATGTCTACGCGATCATGAGCTTCGCGCTGAACCGTGTCTACACGGAGTGGTACCGGAACCGCGGCTACAATTTCGACATCACGAACAGCACGGCGTACGACCAGTATTACGTGCCCGGGCGGCCGATCTATCAATCGATCAGCGCCGTAGTCGATGAGGCGTACGGGGAATATATCCGCAGGCGCGGACAGGACGCGCCCTATTTCGCGTCCTTCTGCAACGGGACGACAGTGACCTGCGGGGGACTGTCCCAGTGGGGGAGCGTCTCCCTCGCCAACCAGGGCTATTCGGCGGAGCAGATTCTGCGGTACTATTACCCGGACGACATCGAGATCGCGAGGACGAACATCGTCACGAACGCGCTGTCGTCCTACCCGGGAACGGCGCTGCGCGTCGGGAGCAGCGGACTGGATGTTCAGACCATGCAGGCCTGGCTGTCAAGGGTTCGGCAAAATTATCCGGCGATCCCGGCGATCACGGATCCGCCGGGCATATTCGGAGAGAGCACGCGCGAGGCGGTGCGGAAATTCCAGAGCATTTTCAACCTGGCTGTCGACGGCATCGTGGGGAAGGCGACCTGGTATAAGCTGTCCGGCATCTACACGGCGGTGACGAAGCTGGCGGATCTGGACAGCGAGGGTACGAGCCTCGGCATCGGGACAGTTCCGCCAAACACGATCCTGCGACAGGGCTCACGCGGGCAGGACGTGGTGACGCTGCAATACCTGCTGAACGTGATCGCGCGGTATTATCCGTCGGTCCCGGCTCCGGCGCAGGACGGCATCTTCGGCAGCGAGACCAGGAACTCCGTTCTTGCGTTCCAGCGGCAGATGGGGCTGATCCCGGACGGGATCGTCGGGGCGAAGACCTGGAGGGCGCTGTACGACCGTTACCTGGGGATCGGGGAGAACGTCCCGTCTCCCGGACCGGGCGCGGACACGATCGCATACACGGTCCAGGCGGGCGATTCGCTCTGGAAGATCGCCAGGCGCTACGGGACGACGGTGCAGGCGATCAAGCAGGCGAACGGGCTGATCGGCGATACGATCCTGGTCGGGCAGGTGCTTCGGATCCCCGTGGGGTGAATGACATAAAATAGTCCTTTCAGCGGAAAGGGCTATTTTTTCGGCAGAAAAAATGAACGTTGCCATTTTGGGAAAAAACAGCTATAGTAAAAGCAACGGGGATTCCTTTTGCAGGCAAAGAAAAGAGGCGTAAGATGGATGAGATTCTGCGGGTCCATGTGAAGGTGGAGCAAAGCGATATGGTGGAGGGCGCGGGAAAGACCGTATGCATGGTGGCGTTCTCCGGCACGGCGGACGGGCCGTATTTTCAGGGGAGGATCCTGCCGGGCGGAATCGACACCCAGACGTACAAGAAGGGAGAGCCCGCGGCGCTCTCCGCGCGCTATATGCTGGAGGGCGTGGACGACAGGGGAAAACCCTGCAGATTGTTCATAGAGAACAACGGCACGGAGACCGAAGGAAAGATGCGCACTGTGCCGACGATCGTCACGGACAGCGTTTCCCTGCGCTGGATGGAGGAGGCGGATCTGTGGGGTACGGTGGACGGGACAGAAGACGGGGTGCTGATCCGCATCCGGAGAGGCTGAGGCGGAAAGCGCTGATCTTTTGCAGAAGTCAGAGAACGAACACGAAACAGAGAAAAGAAAAGGAGAGGATTTTATGGCAGAGAAATGGACCAAGAAACTGGGTTTCGGCCTGATGCGGCTTCCGTCGCTCGACCCGAACGATCCGTCGAAGATCGACATCGAGCGCGTGAAGGAGATGGTGGACGCCTTTATCGAGAGAGGCTTCACCTACTTCGACACCGCATGGATGTACTGCGGCTTCAAGAGCGAGAACGCCGCGAAGGAGGCGCTGGTCGACCGCTATCCGCGGGACAGGTTCACACTCACGACGAAGCTGCACGCGGAATTCGTCAAGACCAAAGAGGACCGGGACAGAATCTTCCAGGCGCAGATGGAGAAGACCGGGGTGACCTTCTTCGATTACTACTGGCTGCATGACGTGAATTCGCACAGCCTGGAGACCTTTGAGAAGCTCGACTGTTTCCGCTGGCTGCAGGAGAAGAAGGAGCAGGGACTTGTGCGGCACATCGGATTTTCCTTCCACGACAGCCCGGAGCTGTTGGACAAGGTGCTGACGGAGCACCCGGAATTCGAGTACGTGCAGCTGCAGATCAATTATCTGGACTGGGAGAGCAACGCGATCCAGTCGCGGAAATGCTATGAGACGGCGGTGAAACACGGCAAGCCCGTGATCGTCATGGAACCGGTGAAAGGCGGGACGCTCGCCAATATTCCGGAGGAGGCGGAGCGCCTGTTCAAAGATTACGACCCGAACGCTTCGATCCCGTCCTGGGCGATCCGCTATGTCGCGAGCTTGGACGGCGTGTTCAAGGTCTTAAGCGGAATGAGCACGCTGGAGCAGGTACTGGACAACACCGCTTTCATGACCGATTTTGTGCCGGTGAACGAGGAGGAGAAGGCGCTGATCGCGAAAGCGGTCGGGATCATCAACTCCAGCATTGCGATTCCCTGCACCGGCTGCGAGTACTGCATGCCGGGCTGCCCGCAGCAGATCCCGATCCCGAAGTGCTTTTCCCTCTACAACGCGGACCGGCAGGAGGTCGAGACGAAGGGCTGGAAGCCGCAGGGCGAATACTATGAAAATCTGACAAAGAATACCGGAAAGGCGAGCGACTGTATCGAGTGCCGCCAGTGCGAGGGCGTCTGTCCGCAGCATCTGCCGATCACGGACTATCTGAAGACAGTGGCGGCGTACTTTGAAAAAGATTAAAGCATTGTTTCACGAAATGATTTGATTCCTGTTTTTGAATGATCCGGATAAAAATGTTCCAAGCAGGGCGATGCTCCGGTTTACAGCAGATTGAAATAATGATCGTGTGCTTCCTGGTACTCCCGGTTGAACTTTGCGTCGCGCCCTGAGTGCAGAACGGAAATGTAGTCGTGTACCTGGTGCATGATCTGCGGATTGATCCGCGCGATGGTCGCCACGCCGATGTTTGAGCAGATGTCGGAGATGCGCTCGATCTCGGTGAGCAGGTTCAAAAATTCCGTGCCTGCGAAGATCGAACATTTCCCGGCGCGCAGGCGCTCCAGATGATGATCCTTCAGCGTGCTCACCATATCGTCAACCACCTCTTCGAGCGGTTCGATGTGACGAGCTGCAGCCACATCGCGGTTCTTAAAGGTCTCATCGCTGTAGTCAAGGATCGTTTCCAGCAGTCCCCGCAGGACTTTCAGCTCAGCCATCGCCGCGTCTGAGAAGGAGGCCTCGTGCTCGTGCAGGTCGGTGGCGATCTCCTCAATGTTCATGGCGTGGTCGCTCAGCCGCTCAAACTCCGTCGTCACGGAATAGTAGTGGTTCATGATCTCCAGATGCATCGGAGCCGTGATGTGCGCGGAGAGCTGCATCAGGTAATTGCTGATCTGGTCCGCCATGATGTCTATGTAATTCTCATCCTCCACGATCTTCGCGGCGGCTTTTTCGTCGTAGTCGGTGATCAGCGCGAAGGCGCGTTCAATGCTTTTGCGCGCCAGCTCCTGCATCACAAGGAGCGCGTCGTAGCAGCGCCCGAACGCGAGCGCCGGCGTGCTGAAGAATACCGGGCTGAGCGCGTCCAGCAGCTCGTCGTATTTCCCGGTCTCAGAGGGCTCGTCCTTCACCAGGCGATGGCTCTGCTTTTCGTAGATGCCGAGCGTCGGGAAGAGCAGGATCGCGCAGGCGAGGTTGAAGACCGTGTTCATGTTGGCGATGCCGCCGGAGTACATGACGCGGTCCCAGAGTCCGTCGAGCAGACCAAGCTGATGGATGACTGTGACTGCCACAAGGATCAGCACAGACTTTCCGAGGTTGTACAGGATGTTGACGATACCGACGCGCTTGGCCTCCGGCTTCGCGCCGATGTTGCACACGATGGCGGTCGTCACGCAGTCGCCGAGGTAAACGCCCACCAGGACCGCGTAGATGGCGCTGAAGGTGAGCAGCCCGGAGGTAGAGAACGCCTGCAGGATACCGATCGTCGCGGAAGAACTCTGCAGGACGAAAGCGACGCCTGCGCCGATCAGATAGCCGAGGAACGGATTGTCCCCGAGGCTGGAGAACAGCTGCTCGATCATCCCGCCTTCGGTGAGCGCGCTCACCGCGTCGGTCATGCTCATCAGCCCGGAGAACAGAATGCCGAATCCGATGACGATCTGCCCGATCTTGCTGGAATTTTTACTCTTCCTGCCCATGATGATGACGATGCCGATGATCAGGGCGAGCGGCGCCAGCGTGGACGGTTTGAAAAACTGCAGAAAGGATGTGCCGGAAGCGTCCAGGTCGAGCAGACGGATGATCTGTCCGGTGACGGTCGTACCGACGTTCGCGCCGACGATGATGCCGAGCGACTGGTGCAGGGAGATGATCCCCGCGCCGACGAGTCCGGAGGTGATGACGATGGTTGCCGTGGACGACTGGATCAGCGCCGTCATCGCCAGGCCGAGAAGAAATGCCTTGACCGGTTTGTTCGTGAGTTTCTCCAACGCCGTCTTCAGCGTGCCGGAGGAGCTTTCCTTCAGCCCGTCTCCCATGATGCGCATCCCGTACAGGAACATGGCGAGACCGCCGAGCAGCGTGATGATATCGAAAATGTCCATTCTAATCTCCATTCCGCCGTCTTGTCGTTGACGGCACCTGGGACAGCTTTTGTTTCGCAGAGAACTGTGATTTACATAACTTTTACAAAGGTTTTACATGTACCCATACCATATTTACCAGAACTGCGCGTGTTTTGCAAGCGTTTTTTCACGGAGATGTCGGGAAAAGGCGATTGTAATACGCGCAAATTATGATATAGTAGTTTTAAAATAAGAGAAAAACGCAGAAGACGGGAGGAAGCATATGAAGCAATTTTTGTGGCCCGAGATGACGATGGGCGTCTGCTATTATCCGGAGCACTGGCCGCGCGGACTCTGGGAGAGCGATCTTGACCGCATGAAAGAGGCAGGGATCACTCTGATTCGCATCGCGGAGTTTGCATGGAACAAATTTGAGCCGGAGGAGGGCGTGTTCACGTTCGCGTTTTTCGACGAGTTTCTGGAACTCTGTGCGCAAAAGGACATGAAGGTGGTCTTCGGGACGCCGACCGCCACGCCGCCGGCCTGGCTGACGCAGAAGTATCCGGAGGTGCTCAACTGCACGATGGAGGGCGTGCCGTACCGGCATGGCGGCCGCCGGCATTACAACTACAATTCGCCAAAGTACCGGGAGCTATGCGCACGAATCGTGGAGGAGCTGGCACGGCACTATGGGCCGCACCCGGCGGTCGCGGGCTGGCAGATTGACAACGAGCTCAACTGTGAGATCTGGGAGTTCTATTCGGATGCGGATGCGGCGGCGTTTCGCGTATTCTTAAGGGAAAAGTATGGGACGCTGGACGCGCTGAACGAGGCGTGGGGTACGGTCTTCTGGAACCAGACCTACACGGACTGGGAGCAGGTGGACGTGCCGCGGCAAGTGGCGAACCAGGGGTGGAATCCGCACATGCGGCTCGACTATTATCGTTTCATCTCACGCAGCGCGCGGGATTTCTGCAGGATGCAATCGGAGATTCTGGAGAAGTACAAAAAGCCGGGCGATTTCATCATGACGAACGGCATTTTCGGGAATCTGGACAATCACCGGATGATGGAGGAGAGTCTGAACACCTATATGTATGATTCCTACCCGAGCTTTGCGTTCGGGCTGGACCGGAATCCGCGGGAGTCGGACGACCTGAACGACCGGAAATGGACGCGGAATCTGCTCGAAACACGCTCTGTCTGTCCTCATTTCGGCATTATGGAGCAGCAGTCCGGGGCGAACGGATGGACGACGCGCATGGAAGGACCCGCGCCGCGGCCGGGGCAGCTGACGCTGTGGGCGATGCAGAGCGTTGCGCAGGGGGCGGACTTTGTCTCGTTCTTCCGCTGGCGGACGTGCACGTTCGGGACAGAGATGTACTGGCACGGGATATTGGACTACGACAACCGCGACAACCGCAAGCTTGCCGAGGTGAAGGATTTCTATAGGAAGTTTAAGACGCTGGATTCATTGTGCGGCGCGGAGAACTTCGCGGCGTTCGGGCTGCTGAAGGACTATGACAATGTGTGGGACGCGCAGGCGGATGTCTGGCACGAGCGTATCGCCTGGAAGAGTGAGAGCGAGATCTTCTGCGCCTCGGAACTTTGCCACACGCCTTGCGACATCATTTATATGAGGGAGAACCTGACTGTGGAGGCACTGCGGAAGTATCCGTTGCTGTTTTATCCGCATCCGATGCTTATGGATGAGCGGAGGGCGGAACTGTTGAAACAGTATGTCGCGCAGGGCGGCACGCTGGTCCTCGGCTGCCGCGCCGGGACAAAGGATATGCAGGGAAGATTTGTCATGTTGCCGCAGCCCGGACTCTTGCAGGAACTGACCGGGACGGACGTGCGCGATTTCACTTTCACGAGTCCGAATGAGGACGCGGTGATGATGGACTGGGAAGGGCAGGCGCTGGAGGCGCCGGTGTTCAACGACATTCTGGAGCCGCTTGCGGGGACGGAGGTGCTCGCGCGCTACCGGAACAGCTATTACGCGGGGAAGGCTTCGCTGACGGAGCGCATGCTGGGGCAGGGGCGTGTGATCCACTGCGGCAGCACGTTCAGCCGGGAGCTGGCCGCGGCGTTGTTCCGCTACGTCGGAATCTGCGAGCCGTTCGCGGCGGAGATCGAAGCGCCTTCGGATGTGCAGCTCGTCCGGCGCGAAAAAGACGGGAAACGGTATTATTTCGCGCTCAACTTCATGGACGCCGAGCGAGAGATCACCCTGAAACTTCCGATGCGGCTGATGTACACGGGAGAGAGCTGCTCCGGCAGACAGACGCTGCAGCCGTTCGGGACAGCGGTGTACGAGGTGGAGTAGAGAAGGACAAAACAAAGACAGAACAAAGAATAGGGCTGATGGGAAGACAAAAGTATTCCTGACAGCCCTGAAATATGATGGGAAGAATAGTATGAGAGAAATCAGTCGATACTCTCACAGAGAATGCGGATCGCCTCGTCGATCTGTTCCTCCCGGAGAGCGGAATAGTTGACGACGAAGCGGTGCTCGATTTCCGGTGTATCGCGCAGATAGAACCCGGAGAGCGCGGCAATCTTGAGCCCCTTTTGCAGCGCTTGTTCGCAGACCTCCTTGTCGGACAGGCCGGTCTGAAGCTCCAGAATGAAATGCAGTCCGGCGTTTTCCTCGCGGATGACCGCGCGCGGATTCAGCTCGCTTCCGCGGATCCGGCTGATCAGCAGATCCCGCTTCCTGTGATAGTAGCTGCGCATGCGGTTGAGGTGCTTTTCGAAGGAACCGTTCTCGATGAAGCGCGCGAGCGTGTACTGCTCAAAATTGGACACCGTGCAGGAGTAGAACGAAAGCTCCCGGTAAAAGCGGTCGGCGAGGTGCCGAGGGAGGATCATGTAGCTGATCCGGACCGTAGAGGCAAGCGTCTTCGTGAACGTGTTGATGTAGATGACTTTCTCAGACAGGTCGATGCTCTGCATGGCGGGAATCGGGTTTCCGGACATGCGGAATTCGCTGTCGTAATCGTCCTCTATGATGTAGCGGCCTTCCGCGCGGGCGGCCCAGCCGAGCAGTTCGTACCTGCGGCTGATCGGCGTGACGAGTCCGGTCGGGAAGTGGTGCGAGGGAGAGAGATGGAGCACGTCGGCTCCGGATTCCTCGAGGGCCGGGACACAGACACCGCTCTCGTCCAGAGGGATATGGCGGCAGGCGACTTTATGCTTCTCGTAGATCCGGGCGATCTTTTGATAGCCGGGATCCTCGACGGCATAAGTCTTGTCAAAGCCGAGCAGCTGGATCAGCAGGCTGTAGAGATATTCGGTGCCGGCGCCCATGATGATCTGCTCCGGCGCGACGCTGATGCCGCGAAAGTCTTTCAAATGTCTGGCGATGGAGGCGCGGAGCTTCAGGACGCCCCCGCAGGGAGGGTTTGTGACGAGCTCCTGCTGGTTCTCATTCAGGATCTCACGCACGAGCTTCGCCCAGATGGAGAACGGAAAATTTCGGATATCGGTCTGGTTGCTGGTCAGATCGATGAGCGGGGCAAGGTTGCCGCCTGTGCCGACGAGTCCTGCCGGATCTATCTTTCCCGGCAGATGAGCTGCGCCGAATGGGCTTGCCAGTCCGGCCGTCTCCCCGGCGTCCGCGGGATATGCTTTTTCGGTATAGTCTGTCATATCTGCCCGCTTTATCGCGTCAGAAAGAGACCGAATCGAGACGTTTTGGCTGAAAGCCGCTTCTGGCGGGAGCATGCTGATGTCAGAGACGAAAAACCCTTTCTTTGGAACGGAATAAAGATACCCTTCCGAAATAAGCTGGGCGTAGGCGTTTTCCACGGTGATGACGCTTATGCCCAGATTTTTTGCGAAACTGCGCTTGGAGGGAAGCTTCTCCCCGGCGCGGAGATTGCGCGCAAGTATGTCGTTTTTGATGCATTTGTACAGATGCTGGTACAGGGAATCTGACCCTGCGTCGGAGAAAGAATAGGTAAGCATTTCGCGAATCGCCTCAATTCTGAACTTATTAAATATATTCAAAATGGATATTTCAAAATGGTCAGATGTTATTATAATAGCACATATCCGGTTTGTAAAGAGGAAATCGGAGTGCTTTTGCAGAGCATGCTGTTGTACAGCCGGGAGTGAACCACATAAAGGGAAATGTCGAACATGAGCGGGTATATGAAGACATATCTGTTTGCTCTGTCCGAATGGAGAGGCTGACAGCGAACGGACAACAGGAAAAAAGGAGGAGTGCAGAGATGGAAAAGCAGACAGAAAGATCAAGATATGAATTGAACAAAGAGCTGGCGCAGATGCTCAAGGGTGGCGTGATCATGGATGTGACGACGCCGGAGCAGGCGCGAATCGCGCAGGAAGCCGGCGCGTGCGCGGTTATGGCGCTGGAGCGTATTCCCGCGGACATCCGCGCGGCGGGAGGAGTCTCACGGATGAGCGATCCCGCGATGATACGGGGAATTCAGGAGGCCGTGTCGATTCCGGTCATGGCGAAGTGCCGCATCGGTCATTTCGCGGAGGCACAGATCCTCGAGGCGATCGAGATCGACTACATCGATGAGAGCGAAGTGCTCTCCCCGGCAGACGACGTCTACCACATCGACAAGACGCAGTTCAAGGTACCGTTTGTCTGCGGGGCGCGCGATCTTGGAGAGGCGCTACGCAGGATCGAGGAAGGCGCTTCGATGATACGCACAAAGGGCGAACCGGGAACGGGCGACGTGATTCAGGCGGTGCGGCACATGCGTCAGATGAACCGTGAGATCGCGAGGGTCCGTTCGATGCGGGAGGATGAACTGTTCGAGTGTGCGAAAGAGCTGCAGGTCTCTTATGAGCTGGTAAAGTATGTCCACGAGAATGGCAGGCTGCCGGTCGTGAACTTCGCGGCGGGCGGCGTGGCGACCCCGGCGGACGCGGCGCTCATGATGCAGCTCGGCGCGGAGGGCGTGTTCGTCGGCTCCGGCATCTTCAAGTCGGGCGACCCGCAGAAGCGTGCCGCCGCGATTGTCAAGGCGGTCACGAACTATAAGGACGCGAAACTGCTGGCGGAGCTTTCGGCGAATCTGGGCGAGGCGATGGTCGGCATCAACGAGCAGGAGATCGCGCTTCTGATGGCGGAGCGGGGGAAGTAGGGCTGCGGTCAGACGCTTCAGAGCGGTCAAATTTCGGGAAAGAGATGTCAGCGGACAGCGTGGCGCTGTGACGCCGGCAGGCGGAGAAGAGAGAAGACGGGAGGAAGGATAGGAATGAGAGTAGGCGTACTTGCCGTGCAGGGCGCGTTTGAGGAGCATGAGCAGATGCTTCGCGCGCTCGGCGCGGAGTGCTTTGAGATCCGGCAGCTGTCTGATCTGTCCGGGCAGATGGACGGTCTGGTGCTTCCGGGCGGGGAGAGCACGGTGATGGGGAAACTTTTGCGGGAGCTCGGGCTTTTTCAGCCGCTGTGGGAGAAAATCGAGGGCGGACTTCCCGTCCTGGCGACCTGCGCCGGACTGATCCTGCTTGCTGAGAAGATCAGCGGGGAGGATGGA
Organism: uncultured Lachnospiraceae bacterium; assembly: GCA_947626285.1. Lineage (GTDB taxonomy): Bacteria > Bacillota > Clostridia > Lachnospirales > Lachnospiraceae > Choladousia. The sequence continues at coordinate 32,516 of CANQRR010000022.1, read as the reverse complement.
CGCCATCTCGGGACGCTCCCGGTCACGGTGAAACGCAACGCCTACGGGAGGCAGCTCGGCAGCTTTTACACGGAGGCTGAGATGAAGCATATCGGGACAGTTCCCATGCATTTCATCCGCGCGCCTTACGTAGAGAAGACCGGAGACGGCGTCGAAGTGCTCTCAGAGGTGGACGGACGGATCGTGGCCGTGCAATACAAAAACCAACTTGCCCTGTCCTTCCACCCGGAAGTGTCCGGAGATACGAGCGTGCATCGTTATTTTCTGCGTATGTGCGAAAATGCCAGTGCAGGTGTTTGACATCTTTCGTCGGAATCCTATTTCCCCGAATTTTTTTAAAAAGGGCTTGCTTTTTCTGTTGACTCCTGTTATACTGACTGAGCATGGTTCCTTGGTCAAGCGGTTAAGACGCCGCCCTCTCACGGCGGAAACAGGGGTTCGATTCCCCTAGGGACTATATCAGAAAAATCTGAAAACCCATCTAAACGGGTTTTCAGATTTTTTTTACTGATCTATCAAACCATTTCAAGAGAATCTCTGATCAGAGTATCGCCCTATTGACATTGTGTAATTATTGTGTATAATGACAGGTGTGAGGAAGATTATTATAATCATCGGAGTATGTATTTATAATAATTGGATTGGAGGAACGATTATGAAAAATGTATATCCTGTTTTTTTCACGAAAGCAGAAGAGGTTATCTTAATTGAAGTGCCGGATTTAGAAATATTGACAGAAGGGAAAGATATGACGGATGCCATCAAAATGGCAAGAGATGCGATAGAGTTGAAATGTGTATCGCTGGAGGATGAAGGTATTACGATTCCGGAACCGTCGGCCATTACGGATTTGAATATAAAGAATGGAACATTTTTTGATGACGGCGAGACAATAATTTCTTTTGTTGATATTGATTCCACAGAATACAGAAGAAAGATTGACACGAAAACGGTGAGGCGCAATGTTGCTTTGCCAAGCTGGCTGAATTATGAGGCGGAACATGCGGGGATCAATGTCTCCAGAGTGTTGCAGGAGGCTCTTATGCGTGTTCTGAAAGTGGAACGAAATTTTTGAAATACGAAAAGTTCGCAGGAAAAAGGAAAAGGCGGATTCTATGGACGCGATCAGAACAGTTGAACTTACAAAATATTACAGGACATCTCACGGGACGGCGCGCGGCATCGAGAAGGTGAGCCTGAGTGTGGAACAGGGTGAATTCTGCGGGTTCATCGGTCCGAACGGGGCAGGCAAGAGCACGACGATAAGGACACTTCTGGGGCTGATCCATCCGACTGGCGGCAGTGCGCAGGTGCTGGGACTGGACATTGAGACGGAGAAGGAGAAGATTCTGGCGCGGACGGGCTATCTGCCGTCGGAGGCCATGTTTTACCCGGGTATGCGGGTGCGCGACTTGCTGAAACTCTCTGCCGATCTGCGGAAAAAGGACTGCAAAAGAGAGGCGGATGCCCTGTGTGAACGGCTTCAGCTGGATACCGCCCGCAAGGTGGAGGAGCTGTCTTTCGGCAACCGCAAGAAGGTCGCGATCGTCTGCGCGCTGCAGCACGAGCCGGAGCTGCTGATCCTGGACGAGCCGACCAGCGGTCTGGACCCTCTGATGCAGAGGGAGTTTTTCGAGATCCTTCAGGAGCGGAATAAAAGAGGAACGACCGTTTTCCTGTCCAGCCATATTCTCTCAGAGGTGCAGCACAACTGCACGCGGGCGGCGATCATTCGCGAGGGACGCATCATCGCCTGTGACAGCGTGGAGGCATTGTCCCGCACGAGCGCGAAGCGGGTCACGCTGCGCGGATGGATTTCTCATGGTTCGCTTGACGGAGTGAAGGACCTGCAGGAAACGCAGGACGGATGCAGTTTCCTTTACAGTGGGGACATGAAGGCTTTGCTGGCAGTGCTGGCGGCGGGAGAGGTTCGCGACCTCTCGATCTCTGAGCCGGACCTGGAGGAGATATTCCTAAATTACTACGAGGAGGGACAGCGATGACGCTCACAAAACATGAACTGCGGCAGGGCAGAAATTCCTTTGCGATATGGACGGCCGCGATCGCGGTCCTGCTTGTGATCTGCCTTCTGGTGTTCCCGGAGATGAAAGGAGAGATGGAGTCGATTGGCCATCTGTTCGCTGCGATGGGGAGTTTTGCGGCGGCGTTTGGCATGGACCGCCTGGATTTCGGTTCGCTGACCGGATTTTACGCGATTGAGTGCGAAAACGTGGTCGGACTGGGCGGCGCCTTTTTTGCCGCGCTCATCGGCAGTTCGATTCTGTCAAAGGAGGAACAGAACGGGACGGCGGAGTTTCTGCTGACACATCCGGTATCGCGGACGCGCGTGGTGACAGAGAAACTGGCGGCGCTCCTGCTTCAGATCGTGGTCTTGAACCTGATCGTTTTTCTGACGGCGCTTTTTTCTATCTGCGCGATCGGCGAGGCAATCCCATGGAAGGAACTTCTGTTGATGCATGCGGCCTGCTTTCTGGCGCAGGTCGAATTGGCGGCGGTCTGCTTCGGGATATCCTCCTTTCTGCGCCGCGGCGGCTTCGGCATCGGTCTGGGGACCACTACGGTGCTCTATTTCCTGAATCTGATCGCAAACATGAGTGAAAAGCTGAATTTTTTTAAGTACATCACTCCGTTCGGATACTGTGAAGGCGCGGACATTCTCCGGAACGGGAGGCTGAATCCGACGATGCTTGCGATTGGGCTGCTGTTCGCGGGGGTAGGCGTTGCCGCGGCGTATCTGAATTATTGTCGGAAGGATCTGTAGAAATTTCCATTTGTGTTCCGAACCGGACATTTCGTGGAAAAGCATTGACAGAATTTGCATTTTTCCTGTTTTGCTTTATCGGGTTTTTCAACGGTATGGAACTTACCGCCTTTGTCATGGCGCAAGGCATCATCGGCGCGTTTTGCGTGAGAATATGTGTCTGCGGAATTTTTATGTCAATTGTTGAGGGAGATCACAGAAAACATTGGGCGGAAGCATTTTAAAGATTTTCCAGTTGATTCCCTAAGCAATATTGCATATAATAAGAGTAGGGAAATCCCTACTTTTGGACTAACAAATAGCAAAGGAGTGTTCATTATGGCTGTAAACGCTTTTATTGATAACGCAAAGGTAATGGCTAAGGGACAGGTCACCATTCCAAAGGATGTCAGGGAAGCATTGGGGATAACATGCGGGGATCGGATTACTTTTATTGTTGAAGGCAGCAATGTACGTATCGTAAATTCCGCTATATATGCTATGCAGGTTCTACAGAGTGAGATGGCCGGAGAAGCGGAACGTTCCGGGCTTACTAATGACGACGATATCATTGCACTTGTCAAGGAGTTGAGAAGCGAGGACGATAATGGATGAGAATATTAATTGATACCAATGTACTCATATCTGCAGCATTGCGAGCAGACGGTATCCCGTGGCAGGCATACCAGAAGGCCGCTTCATATCCGAATCATGGCATGATATGCGAACAGAATGTAGATGAGATAAAGCGGATATTCAACAAGAAATTTCCTCTTCGGTTGAGCTCTCTGGACAAGTTTTTATCGGTTGCACTTCTGACTATAGAATTAGTTCCTGTTCCGGAAAATGAATTTACTATAGAAGTGCAGATTAGGGATACAAAGGACAGACCCATACTGCGCGCTGCGATTGCCGCCAAAGCAGACATTCTGTTAACCGGAGATAAGGATTTTCTTGAATCTGGTGTAGAAAAACCAACTATTATGACTCCTGCAGAATTTTTGCAATTAAAATAAAAAGAAGCAAGGAATTCTGGCAATCTGTTTTATCCGTTGCCCAAACGTCCTTTCTTCATGTAAATCTCAATATTTAATCAGGGCCGAACCTGTGATTATATGTACAGAATCCTCCTCCCCTTTGAATTCCGCAGATGCGTGAGAACACGTGTCTGCGGAATTTTTATACTTTCTATTATTGACATTAAAATAGCTTTTGTTTATGCAGGAATCGAGACTGGAAAGATTTTCAAAATCCGGCAACACCTTTCTGGTGAAGAGATTTGACCGGGAAGGAAAGCGGCGGATTCATTTTGCCTCGGCAATGACGCTGCTTGGGAGAGACGACGGGGCTTCTGCGGCGGACGGGGACAGCTATCTGGATCTTGTGTCTTTCATCAAGTCGAACGGTGCGAGTCCGAAGACGGATCTGCTTGAGCTGTGGAAACGCATCGTGTTCAATATGGCGGTCTCCAATACGGACGGACGACCACCTTAGGAATCACGCATTTCTTTTGACGGAAAGAGGTTGGACTCTCTCGCCTTTATACGACGTCAACCCGGTGCCGTATGGGGATGAATTGTCTTTGAATGTAGATGAGAATGATAACCGCATTTCTGTCAATCTGGCGATTCAGACGGCTCCGCGATTCGGGATCACGCAGGCAGATGCCGAGAGGTACGCTGGCGAGATTCTTGGAAGGGTAAGAGACAACTGGTGTCCGTTGGCTTCGGGGTATGGACTTTCCCGCAGGCAGATAGAAGAGATGCGTCCGGCATTTAGCGCCTGCCAAATTTAATTTTTCTTGTTTTTGCCGCCAATCAGCCCCTGCATGTATTCGGTATTGCCGAAGAGCAGAATGAGCGCGCTCATGAAGAACAGCGTGTTCAGGAACGAGAGGCTGAATCCGGCGATGCTTGCGATCGGGCTGCTGTTTGCAGGGGCCGGCGTTGCCGCGGCGTATCTGAATTATTGTCGGAAGGATCTGTAGAAATTTCCACTTGTATTCCGCCCCCGGACATTTCTTTGCGCCTTGTGTGTCTGGCGGTGTGTGGTTTCACCGGGCGGGGCAAGATCGAAGCAGCAAAAAGCCCGCAAACAATACTGTTTACAGGCTTTCCATTTTCACAGCTAAAATAGGATCACCGGTCTTTACGCAACATTGAGCCAACATACCATTGCGCCCTGGTGCCAGCCACAGTGACTGCAGCCGGTGCAGGTCTTAAAAAAAGAGGTGCTGTCGCCGCAGCCATAAAACGGCGACACGATAAGAAAACCGTCCTCTGTACGTACCCCGCCTCCCGCGACAGCACCCAGATCCTCGTCTGAGAGCTCCCCGGCTTTCTGGAGCTCGTCATAAAGCTTCTTTGCCTCTTCGGCCGCGATCTCTTTGCCTGTCTCTTTCGAGATCTCAATGATCTCCTCCACGGACTTCGCCGCCTTTACCTTTTCCAAAAGTTCTTTCTGGTTCATAGTGTTACCTCCTTAAGTTATGTATTTTGGTTTTAATGTTACCTTTTCTATTTGATACGCCGGTCCGTCCTTTTTGTTAGGAATTGTTCTATATTTCATTTCCTGTTGTATTATAACATGTTTTTCACCGCTCTTTAAGACCGATGGACTGACGTTTGTGAAATCAAACTTGACGTTTATGAAATCGTCCCTTATTGGGAGAAAGTTTATTTCGAAGGAATTGACGTAACCAGCATTTTGACTTATAATATAACTATTGTTATATAACGAAAATTATAAAAAGGGAAAACTATGCAGCCAAAACCGAAGATCACAAAAGATATGGTTGTTGATGCCGCCTTTACGCTTGCCCGTGAGACAGGCGCAGAGAATAAATCCCATTTGAAAGAGACATACAGGGGCACAATATCGGCAGTGCAGGAGGAAACGAAATGAGAGGTCAGCAAGTTATGGAAAATAATAGGAAGAGTGTTGCCCTCACGATGACAGGCGTGGCGATCATGATATTATTGACGGTAACAAAAGCTGTGCCGTCCTCGAATATCGCGGGTTATTCTGTGTTTGTGGGGATCGCGTTTTTCTTTATTACAGAGGCGGTCGCCAAAACGCCACGATCTGAATCGGGATTGCGTTTTCATACGATCATGGAGGATCTTAAAAAGCCGGATGTGATCGTCTGGGCCTTGCTGCCAGGTGTGAGTGCTATCGCAACGAGTGTTGTTGGAAATTTGATCTTCAGCGGAGAATTTGTCGCCCATGTAATGGGGCGGGCGGGTTCTATTCTGTCCTTTGATAGAACAGCACTGCTGATCGGTCAGGTTATCATTGCGGCATTTGGCGAAGAAATCGCATATCGGGGATTTTTTCTTGGGAAGGGAATGAAACTGTTCCCGTTTTGGCTCTGCGCAGTGGCGTCATCGGTTGTCTTTGCCGCCGGACATATCGCCGCAGGAAATATAGGAGTGGTGCTTTATGATGTCGCCTGTGTATTCATCGACAGTCTGATCTTCTCGGTGATCTATCATAAATCGGGCAATTGCGTGATCAGCACCTTTTCGCATATTCTCGGAAACACAATATCGATTGCTGAAGTATTTCTGTTCTTTTAAGTCAGATTAAGAAAGGACAAGCTATGAAAATTGCTGCCTAAAGTCTAACTACTAGCAGTAGCTTGTTCTTGTCTCAATTTCATTTCGATTTCACAAACGGCAGGTTTGATTTCACAAACGTCAATTCGGCTTTCACAAAGGCAGCGGGAAATGTGGTATAATATCAACAGAAAAACTATTATAACATAATCCATATTGCGGCGTATCAATGATCAGGAAAGCAAAAATCCGGGAAACGACGCAAGCGCGTTTCCTGTATATCGAACAAGAAAAGGAGGAGAAACATAATGAACGAGGAAATGCTTGCGAAGCTGCAGAAAGCCAGGACGGTGGAGGAGATCATCGCCACCGCGAAGGAGTACGGCGAGGAAGTGACGGCAGAGAAGGCTCAGGAGCTGCTCGGTCAGCTTGGCGGCACCGTCGGCGAGCTCTCGGACGACGCGCTTGAGGCAGTCGCCGGGGGTATTGTCGACACCACCAAGAACCTGGGTGGAAACATGAAGAGTGATGAGGACAGAAGAGTCGGTATCGTCGACACCATCAGGAGTCGGGTCGGAGCCCTTTTTGACAGGTAAAATGCCAGGGTGTAACAGACAAAAGGAGAAGGGAAACATGTACTACATACTGGATGAGCGTTATGCGCTGCGCGGCTGGCAGAAGCTGCCGTTCGCGCTGCTGGACCGGCGCAGCGGGCGGACTACGTTCCTGAAGAAAGCGGACATAGAGCTGCTCCTCGACATGGACGGTTGCACAGACCTGGAGGGCGCGTCCGGGCAGCAGAAAAAAGCACTGAAAAAGCTGGAAGAAGAAGGCGTCATACACGCCTGCGAGCCGGGGACGAAGCTGAAGGACGACCAGATATACAAGTCCTATGACAACCGCTACATCCGCATGGCGCACTGGTCCGTGACGGGGCGCTGTAACTACCGCTGCAAGCACTGCTACATGTCCGCGCCGGATGCCAAATACGGGGAGCTGGATCATGAGACGGCGATGAGCATTGCCCATCAGATCGTGGACTGCGGAATCGCGGAAGTTACCCTGACCGGCGGGGAGCCGCTGGTCCGCCCGGATTTCTTCGACCTCGTGGACGTGCTGCTGGACGGCGGCGTGCGCATTTCCCAGATCTATTCAAACGGCCGTCTGGTAACGGACGATCTGCTGAAAAAGCTGGAGGACCGGGGCATCCGCCCTGTGTTCAATATGAGCTTCGACGGCGTGGGCTGGCATGATTGGCTGCGCGGCGTGCCGGGCGCGGAAAAATATGTGACGGACGCGTTCCTGCGCTGCCGTGAGCATGGCTTTCCCACAAGCTCGGAAATGTGCATTCACGAGCAGAACAAGCACACCCTGCGGGAAACGGTCCGGTTTCTGGCGGGCGTGGGCTGCAGTTCCTTAAAGACCAACCCCATCTCGGATGTGGGCGCATGGAAAGAGGGAGGGTATGGTCCGGCCATTCAGATAGAAGACCTGTTCCAGGTCTACCTGGACTATATCCCGCAGTACTATGAGGACGGTATGCCCCTGTCGCTGCAGCTGGGCGGTTTTTTCAGCGCCTCGCCGGGGAGCCCGAAGGAGTGGAGCATCCCCATGAAGAAAAGCTGGTGCAAAGACCCGTCGCGGGAGTGCGTCTGCGGGCACGCGCGCATGGTGATGTATATCTCCGCGGAAGGGCGGGCACTGCCCTGCATGTCCTTATCCGGCATGCCCATTCAGGAGAATTATCCGTTCATCACGCAGGTTGGCTTGAAACAGTGCATTACCGACTCGTCCTATATGCGGCTCATCGAGACCAGGGCATCGGAAGTGCTGGCGCACAACCCGGAATGCCGCGGCTGCGAGCACGCCGGATACTGTCTGGGCGGCTGCCGCGCCGGCGCGCTGGAGACCAGCCCGGACGACATCATGGGACGCGATATGGCGGCATGCACCCTCTTAAGAGGAGGATGGGCGGACAAGATCAGTAAGGTCATGGAGACCATCACACTGCCGGAAGGGAGGTGAGGAAGAAAGGAAACGAAAATTTCCGGAGGCGGATGGGCCGCCGGACGCAAAGAAAACACATGAATGGAAAAAGGAAAAGGTAAAAGGAGGAAAGTAAAAATGTCAGAAGAAAAGAAAGAAGAAATTTTAGGAAAAGAAAAAGAGCTGGAAGAGAAAGAGCTGGAGACAGTTGCCGGCGGAGAAGATAGTTGTTCGTCCAGGAGGAAAGAGGAGCGCCTGCGGCGGCGGCGGTTAGAATAAGGAAGCGGGGCGCGAGCGACTTGTTCACGTCCCGTTTTCCTTCCGATTTTTGTTGTAGATCAGCATGAGCCCCTTTAACAGCAGCAGGTCGTCGATGATGATCTTATGCCGGCAGAAGGGGATGACGGTCTTCGCCATGCCGCCTGTGGAGATGACCGTGCACGGCTCGCCGAGCTCTTCCTCAATGCGTTCAATGGAGCCGTCGAGGCCGGCGGCGGTGCCATAGAGAATACCGCTGCGCATACAGTCGACGGTGTTGGAGCCGATGACTTTCTTCGGTGGGTCCAGACTGATCTTCGGGAGTTGCGAGGTTCGCATCGAGAGTGATTCAAGCGAGACCTTGAGCCCCGGAATGATCATGCCGCCGAGAAAGCTTTTGTCCCGGCCGATGACGGAGATCGTCGTGGCTGTGCCCATATCGATGATGATGAGCGGGCAGGGATACTCGTGGATCGCGGCGATCGCGTCCGCTACACGGTCGCTGCCGAGCTGAGCCGGATTATCCAGCATGATTTTAAGCCCCGTGCGGATGCCAGGACCGACGACCATCACGGGCGCGTTCGTCAACCGGATCATCGCGTCTTTGATGGTTTGCGTCACTGAGGGCACCACCGACGAGATGATGCCGCCCTGGAACGAAAGATTGCTCAAGTGGTTGAGCTCAAGGATATTTTTGATCAGAACCGTATATTCGAGCGAGGTGGAGTCCTGGTTCGTCGAGAGCCGTTCGATAAAATGGATCTGCTCTCCCTCAAAACAGCCCAGCACGATATTTGAATTTCCGATGTCTACAGCCAGGATCATGGCAAATCTCCTTATTTTTCTTTATGTTCTGCAGGTAAGCACAGCGCCTGAACAGAAGCTGTCCTTAGAAATAAAACAGAACGGCGGGTCAGGCCGCCGCATTTTTCGCCGCTGTGGCGGGCACGAAGCGCGCCTTGTACAGGGCCAGCCCGACCGCGCCCGTGATGATCGTCGACGAGATCATCTCAAAGACCGCGTTGACACCGACAAAGCCGCAGACGAACAGGATCACGTTTTTGCCGCCGATCAGCCCCTGCATGTATTCGGTATTGCCGAAGAGCAGAATGAGCGCGCTCATGAAGAACAGCGTGTTCAGGAACGCCGAGCAGAAGCCGGTCGCCAGGCAGGCGACGGAGACGTTCGTCAGCTTCCTCATGCCCCGGAAAATGTAGCCGAGCAGGAAGCCGTCGAGCACGCGCGGGACAAAGCGCTGAATGAACGCAAGCACCGGGTTGATGCCGAACAGGACGGCTCCCATCGCGCTTGTGCCGCCCACGCCGATGCACTGCAGAAAGCTGGTGAGCCCGAACACCGCGCCGACGATCGCACCGCCTGCAGGGCCGAGCGTGATCGCGGAGATCGCCACCGGAATCACGTTGAACGTGATGGCGAGGGGTCCGATATTCAGATAACCGAGCGGGGTGTAGGCCATGAGTAGCAGGATCGCTGTCATAAGGCCGAGAATGACGAGTTGCGAGACAGTAAATTTTGTTTTCATGTGAAAATCCTCCTTGTTATTATTCCCCGGGTGACGGTGCGCAGAAAGCCGGATATGGGCGGCGCAGGCGGTTATTGCCCTGAGAAGGTGCAGTACCGCGGGCGCTTGTAAAAACCCGAGAGCAGCAATGTCAGGATGCCGGAGCCAAAGCCATGAACTATGAAACGCGGCATGACCGGTAGGCTTGCTGACCTTGCGTATGTAAGGCAAATCTGCTTGTCCCCGATTGGGATACAATACAATCACAGCTGCACTATAGCACATTTCCCGAATTTGCACAATGAAAAAATTGACCGAAAAAAGACGTATTGAGATAAAATGTTTTGTATGATAAAATTGGAAGACGAAAGGAAAAGCGGCGTGCCTGGGGCGGTTTTGCCCCGGATGCCGGTGGAGGTGGCGCGATGGAAGCGAGATCAGGATGCGAAAAAGGGATGCCGAGGCTGGATCTGCACTGTCATCTCGACGGTTCGCTGTCCCAGCGCTTTTTTGAGAAGACGTTAGGGCGCGAGGTAAAGCTGGCGGAGCTGCAGGTGGAGCCGGACTGCCGAAATCTGGCCGAGTATCTGGCGAAGTTTGCGCTGCCGTTCGAGGGCATCCAGTCGGCGGAGAATCTGAAGCTTGCAGGGTATGACTTTATGAGGAGCGCGAAGGCGGATGCCTTGGACTATGTGGAGGTTCGCTTCGCGCCGGTCTCCAGTTGCATGGAGGGACTGGACGTCCGGACGGTGATCGAGTCGGTGCTGGCGGGGATCCGCCGCGGGGAGGAAGAATTTGGCGTCGCCTGCGGTGTGATCGTCTGCGCGATGCGCAACCACAGCGAGGAGCAGAACCGGAATATGCTGCGCGTGGCGCGGGAGTTTCTGGGAGAAGGCGTCTGCGCGGCGGATCTGGCGGGCGACGAGGCTTTGTATCCGATGCGGCAGTTTACGGAGCTTTTCCGGGAAGTGAAGCGGATGGGCATGCCGTTCACGCTGCACGCCGGTGAGTGCGGGGACGCGGAGAATATCGCGGAGGCTGTGGAGTGCGGGGCGAGCCGCATCGGGCACGGCGTGGCGATGAGCGGCCGCGCGGATGTGATGGAGCTGTGCCGCGACCGGCGTATCGGGATCGAGATGTGTCCGACGAGCAACATTCAGACCAGGGCGGTTGCGGATTTCTCCGTGTATCCGATGCGCGAGTTCTTAGACAACGGTCTGCTGGTGACGCTCAACACGGACAACCGGACGATCAGCGGCACGACGCTGGCGCGGGAGATCCGGACGGCCCGGGAGCGCTGCGGGATCACGGACGAGGACGTGGCGCGTATGATGCGGAATGCGGTGGAGGTCTCCTTCGCGCCGGATGAGTTGAAGCATGAGCTGCTTGGGCGGTTTGAAGGATAAAAAGCAGATAGAGAGAGGAACGGGTGATTCATTATGTATGAACTGGAGCAGGTGGGGCAGGACAGCTTTTATATCCAGAGTCCGGCAAAGATTGGATTATTTCGTATCAGTGAGACGGAGGTATGTCTGATCGACAGCGGGAGCGATAAGGAGGCGGGACGGAAGGTCCGGCAGATCCTTGACAGGAACGCTTGGAAGCTGACGGCAATCTTCAACACGCACTCAAACGCGGACCACATCGGCGGCAACAAGTACCTGCAGGGACAGACAAACTGCAAAATCTATGTCCCGGGGATCGACTGCGACTTCACGAATCACCCGATCCTGGAGCCGGCATTTCTGTACGGGGGATTTCCGCCGAAGGATCTGCGGCACAAGTTCCTGCTCGCGCAGGAGAGCCAGGCGGAGCCGCTGCGGGAGGACTGCCTGCCGGAGGGGCTGGAGTCGATCGCGCTGCCGGGGCACTTTTTCGACATGGTCGGTTTCCGCACGCGGGACGACGTCGTCTATCTGGCGGACTGCCTGTCTAGTCAGACGACGCTTGAAAAATACCAGATTGGGGTTTTGTACGACGTGGCGTCATACCTGATGACGCTGGAGCAGGTGAAGGAGATGCGGGCGGTGCTGTTTGTCCCGGCGCATGCGGAGCCGACGGAAGACATCGCGCCGCTTGCGCAGTACAACATCGACAAGGTGCATGAGATCGCGGATAAGATCGTGGAACTCTGCCGGGAGCCGATCGGGTTTGAAGCGGTGCTGCGGCGGCTGTTCCGGGACTACGGACTTGTGATGAACTTTGAACAGTACGCGCTGGTCGGGAGCACGGTGCGCTCTTATCTGGCGTGGTTGAAGGACGGCGGACGGCTGGAGGCGCTGTTCGAGGACGGACAGCTGCTGTGGAAGAGTGTGAATTAGGCGGACAGGAAAGCTAAGTGAGAAAACGCTGAAAAAGAAGCGGGAATTGTATCGGGTAGGAATAGAGAGATATAGAGGGTGATCGTATGTTACAGGGAAAAACAGTGATCCTTGGCGTGACCGGGAGCATCGCCTCATATAAGGCGGCGAATCTGGCAAGTCTTTTGAAAAAGCAGCATGCGGACGTGCATGTGATCCTGACAGAGAACGCGGCGCAATTCATCGGGCCGGTGACGTTCGAGACGCTGACCGGGAACAAATGTCTGACGGACACGTTCGACCGGAACCATCCGTTCGAGGTGGAGCATGTGGAGCTTGCCAAGAGGGCGAATCTGGCGCTTGTGGCTCCGGCGACGGCCAACGTGATGGCGAAGCTGGCGCACGGACTGGCGGACGATATGCTGACGACGACGCTGCTGGCGTGCGACTGCCCGCGGCTGATCGCGCCGGCGATGAACACGCGCATGTACGAGAATCCGGTGACACAGGACAACGAGCGGCTTTTGAAAAAATACGGCTGGAAAGTCATCGAGCCTGCGGTCGGACACTTGGCCTGCGGCGACAGCGGAAAAGGAAAATTCCCGGACGAGAGCCTGATCGTCGGGCACGTGTTGAACGAGATCGCTTTTGCAAAGGATATGGAGGGGCTTCATGTGCTTGTGACGGCGGGGCCGACGATCGAGCCGATCGATCCGGTGCGCTTCCTGTCCAACCATTCGAGCGGGAAGATGGGTTACGCGATCGCGCATGTCTGCCGGATGCGCGGGGCGGAGGTGACGCTGGTGAGCGGGCGGACGAGCCTTGCCGCGCCGGTCGGCGTGGCCGTGGTTCCGGTGGGCTCGGCGCAGGAGATGTTTGAGGAAGTGACTGAGCGCGCCGGGCAGCAGGACATGATCATCAAGGCGGCGGCCGTGGCAGATTACCGCCCCGCAAGTGTGGCGGATGAGAAGGTGAAAAAGTCCGACGACGAGCTGAACATTGCGCTGGAGCGGACGCAGGACATCTTGGCGTGGCTTGGGGAGCACAAAGGCGCGCGACAGATCCTCTGCGGTTTCGCGATGGAGACCGAGCACATGGTCGAGCACGCGCGGGAGAAGCTCGCGCGCAAGAATCTGGACCTGATCGCGGCGAACAACGTCAAGGTGGCGGGCGCGGGCTTTGAGACTGACACGAACGTGGTGACGCTGATTTCCGCGGAGGACACACAGGAGCTGGAGTTGATGAGCAAAGAGGACGTCGCAGTGAAGCTGACGGACGAGCTGCTGAAAATTCGCGCGAAGAAAGCATCGAAATGACATGATTCGAATGGATAGAGAATAGGGCAGACCGGCACGTCCGGAACATGGCGGAGAAGGCTGTGGAATGTGTCAGAGGTCTGCGGGAAGAGAGGAGTGCCGAGACGTATGAAGTGTTACGAGACCGTGTGGGAGATCTTCAACAAATGCGCGAACAACCAGATGCGCGACGTGTTCATCGAGGAGCTTGAGATCGAGGACATCGACGCGTTCCTTCAGGAGAAATTCAAGGGCAAAGAGGTCACGTTCGACAAGACCGTGCAGCCGGACGGAACGATCGTCTACGACATCATCGCCTCCGGAATCAAGGAGCGGTATTCGTTTACGGAGATATAGAGACAGGAGAGACATTTGTCATGGATTCTATTTTGAAAGCACTGGAAGAACAGCAGGTGAGCAGAGAGCTTCTGGGCGCGATTACGGAATTCCAGGAGAAGTATCCGGTGGAGGAGAAGCTGAAGCCGAGGATCATTCGGCCGATGCTGCCGTACTACGGGCGGGAGACGTTCGAGATGGCGGCGTCCGCGCTGCTGCAGGGAGAAAATATCCTCTTAACCGGCACGAAGGCGACCGGAAAAAACATTCTTGCGGAAAATCTGGCCTATGTGTTCGGCAGGCCGTCGTGGAATATTTCGTTCCATGTGAACATGGACAGCAGCGCGCTGATCGGCACGGACACTTTCCGCGCGGGCGAGGTGCAGCTGCGCACCGGCCCTGTCTACGACTGTGCGGTCGGCGGGGGCTTCGGCATCTTTGACGAGGTGAACATGGCGAAAAACGACGCGGTCTCCGTGCTTCACGCGACGCTTGACTACCGCCGGATCCTGGACATTCCGGGTTATGAGAAGGTGAACCTGCACGACGCGACCAGATTTATCGGCACGATGAACTACGGCTACGCAGGCACGCGCGAACTCAACGAGGCGCTGGTGTCGCGCTTTCTGGTGATCGAGATGCCGATGGCGACGGAGGACACCCTGCACTATATCCTGGGACAGCTTTTCCCGGATTTTCGGAAGGAAGGCCTGGAGCAGATCTGCGGGCTGTTCCTCGATCTGCAGACGAAAGCGAACAACAATGAGATCTCCACGAAGCCGCTTGACCTGCGCGGCCTGATCGGCGCGCTGAAGACGGTGCGAGCAGGACTTAACCCGCGACTTGCGATCCGCATGGGCATCGTCAACAAGAGCTTCGACCTGTTCGAGCGGGAGATTGTGGAGGACATCGTGATGACGCGCATTCCGGAAAGCTGGACGGCGGCGGAGCTTTTTGGGTAGGCGGTTCCGTCCGAAAGCTTGATGTCTTATGGAGAAAAAATGGACGAGCTATACGAACCCGACGACCTCATGACGGAGGCCGAAAACCGAATACGCAATCTGATGTGGACGGTCAGCGGAGATTACCGGCTGGACACGAAGATCGACATGGAGTCCTGGCACCGCTCGAAGTACATTTCGATGTACGACGCGGTGAAGCAGGGCGCTTTTGCGCGCTTTTTTGATCGGGATGAACTGGGGCTCTACCTCGTGAAAAAGGTGTACTACGGGGCGCAGGAGCAGCCGCTGACGGAGCTTGCGCAGCTCTGCGTGGACGCGGCAGTGTACCGGAAGATTGCGGTAGAGCGGCCCGGCGTGCCGGAGCTGCGGCAGAGAGCGTTCTCAGACCTTTTGGACTTGTCCTTCAAGCGGATGAGCGCGTCCTTGCCCGGCAGGATCAAGATCGCGCTGCTGCGCGGATATCTGCTGGGCGACTGGCATTGCGAAAAGCAGATCGGGGACGCGGTGCAGCAGATCAGGGCTCTGGAGGATGCGGATGATACGATGGAGCTGATCCGCGTGACGGACGAACTCTACAACACTTTGATCGACAAGAGCTTTGTGCGCAAACACGGGGATCTGGCGCATGTGCTCGCCGTGACGCCGGAGGACTTGCAGGAATTTGACTGGAGCGATTTTCTGGAAGAGGAGATGGGAGAAGATCTGCTCGAGCGCTACATGAACAAGATGAACAGCCAGGTGACGACGCTGCAGGAGGAGCAGGACGAGAAGGAGGATGTGCCCAGGGATCCGGGAAAGCGCAAGGTGACGCTGATCTCCCCGGAGGCTGCGGCGAAGATGCATTCCTATATCGAGCTGAACTACGGCAGGTCATACCTTTCGGAGCTGGAACAGAAACGGCTGAACCAGCGGCTGTGCCGCGGCGCGCACGCGGACTGCAGCCTCTATTTTACGGACGGCGTCCTCCAAAACCCGGTGCTCGCGAACGCGCAGTTCGTGAACGCGAGACGGCACGCGGAGAAAAACCGCACTTTGTTCCGCAACAGCAAAAATATGCTCGCGCGCAACATTGAGCAGCTCACCGATGAATTGAAGCGCTCCCTGCACCGGCGCAGCGAGCCGGAGGAGAGCACGGCGTGGTCGGGACAGATCGTCCCGCGGCTTCTCTGGAAAGTGGACAGGATGGAGGATCCCGGCAGGCTTTTTGTGAAGACGATGAAGCGCAATGTGTCGGAGTTCGCGGTCGACATCCTGATGGACGCGAGCGGCTCCCAGCGCGACCGGCAGAGCCAGGTGGCGCTACAGGCGTACATCATCAGCGAGGCGCTCTCGAACAACCGTGTGCCGCACCGGATCATGAGCTTTTGCAGTTTTTGGGATTACACGATCCTGCAGCGGTTCCGCGAGTACGACGCGCCGCGCGAAGAGAATCTGCGCGTGCTGGAGTACGTGACATCCTCGAACAACCGGGACGGACTGGCAATTCGCGCCGCGGGCGACGGGCTGCTGCAGCGCCCAGAGGAAGGAAAGATA
Source organism: uncultured Lachnospiraceae bacterium (assembly GCA_947626285.1). Classification (GTDB taxonomy): domain Bacteria; phylum Bacillota; class Clostridia; order Lachnospirales; family Lachnospiraceae; genus Choladousia. The sequence goes on along the minus strand of CANQRR010000022.1, from coordinate 16,006 downwards.
TTGATCGTATTGAGCGACGGCAAGCCGAACGACATCATCGTGAACCGCCCGAACAGCCGCAATCCGAGACCGTATTACGGGGAATACGCGGTGACCGACACGGCCTTTGAGGTGCGCAAACTGCGCGGGAAAGGCGTCTGTGTGCTCGGCGTGTTCACCGGTCGGGAGAAAGAACTGATGGCGGAGAAGAAGATCTTTGGCAAGGATTTCGCCTATATCCGCAGCCTTGAGAGTTTTTCACGCGTCGTCAGCCGCTACCTGAGAAAGCTCCTGGAGGACGATAGCGCGAACTTTTGAGTGCGCGCAAAGTGCGTTCAAAGTGCGCTTAAATACGCGCAAAGTGCGCGCAAAATGCGCTTAATCACTTCAATATCCCCAGCGCCATGTCCCGGAAGATGCCGGGCGTGGCCTCCAACTCGTCGAACTTCCCTCTCTGGACGATCTGTCCCTTGTCCATGACGACGATCTCATCGCAGTTCTTCAGCGTCGTCAGACGATGCGCGATCGAGAGGACGGTCGTGCCGTATTCTTCTTTCAGCTTCTCAATCTCAGCCTGGATCAGCTTCTCCGAAGTGTTGTCCAGCGCTGAGGTCGCCTCGTCGAGGATCAGGATCCGGGGCTTGCGCAGGAAGACGCGCGCCAGAGCGATGCGCTGGCGCTGGCCGCCGGAGAGATTGGCGCCGCCCTCCGCGATTGCGAAGTCATATCCGCCGGGGAACTGTTCAATGTCGGCGGCGATGTTGGCCTTCCGCGCGGCTTCCCCCACTTCTTCCGGGGATACCTCACGCTTCATTCCGTAACAGATGTTGCTGTATACGCTGTCCGCGGTCAGGAACGGAGTCTGCGGCACAAGCGCGACAGACTCGGCGAGCGCCGACCGGTCGAGAGCGGACAGCGGCTGGCCGCCCAGAAGCACTTCGCCTTCCGCCTGTTCAAGCTTGTCGATGACTTTGATCAGCGTGGACTTGCCGCAGCCGCTTGGGCCGGCGATCCCTATGAAGCTCCCTGCGGGAATTTCCAGATCGATATTGTCAAGAATTGTCTGTTCCGGTTTCTCCGGGTAGGCGAAGCAAACCCTGTGAATCTGTATATCATTGGCAGCAGGAGTGTCTGATGAAACCTGTGCCGGAGAATCCGATCCCGCCTGTGCCGGGAGCCGGGATTGCTTCGGCTGTCCGAACGCCCTCTGCAAAGAGGACTGAGTGGAATTGGCCGGCATGTTTGTCGGATGGTTCCCGGCAGGCGCTGACGTCTGATAGGAGAAATCCGTCGGCAGCTCCAGCAGCCGGAAATAGTCGTTCGCCAGCACGACGCACTCCGAAAACTCATCCAGGATGCGGTGCAGTTCGCGCAGCGGTCCCGTCAGCTGTGTGAAGCAGAGGTAGGCTGTGAGCACCGTGCCGATCGAGATGACCTTGTGCGAGGCCAGCAGGACGGAGATGCCGATGACGAGGACGCTGAAGAACGCCTCGTTGATGAATTTCAGACAGTCGTAAAACGCCATTGCCCTGTGATGGCGCATCTCTTTCAGGCGGAGCTGTTCGGAGCGGTCTAGGATGCGTTCGCCCTCTGCCTGCGCGCTATCAAGCGCCCGGATCGTCTCGATGCCGCCCAGAAGTTCGACCATCGTGCCGTCCATGTCGGCGCGCGTCTCCATGAGTTCGACGCGGATTCCCTTCTGGGTGCTGATCTGGCGGAACACGATGAACGTGCCGACCGGGATCACCAGAACGACGAGACAGGCGACCGGCACAGGGAGCCGCAGAAAGATCGTCACGATCGCGGCAAGTCCGGTGGTGACGGCGGGAGCGAAATCCATGAACAGCAGTTTGACCAGCTTGACAGTTCCCTCAAGGCTGCGGTTCAGCCGCCCGTGGATGTTTCCGGTCATGTTGTTCCGAAAGTAGGACAGGGGCGCCCTCAGCAGGGAGTCGGCCGCTTTCCGGCGCGCGGTCTTCTCCGCCTGCGTCGCGGTGTCCTCAACGATCAGACGGCGGGCCACCTTGATCACTTCGTTGACGACATTCACCAGAAGGATCAGCAGAAGCACGGGGAGCACCGACGGGAAAGAGACGTTCTGGTCTGTGAGGACATGGTCGGTCAGATAGCCGACCGCGAGCGGCGTGAGCTGGCTCAGCGCTGCGGAACATACCAGTATGAGCAGGATCCAGAGGAAGCGAAGCTTTTGCCTGGAGGGAAGCAGATCAAAGATCTTTCGCCAGATTTTCTTGCCAAAACATATTTTGTCCATAATTGTGCGTTATCCTTTCCAGGCAGGGATGGCTCGCCTGATTCGGGAGTATTTTATCACATATTCCAGAATTCGGAAACAATATTGTAGCTCTTTTTCCTTGCAGAATTACCACATATGCTATAAAATAGGAGCTGAGTCATAAGAGCACAGGAGATAAAGTATAAGGGGGAGCATATTATGAAGATGAAACGGATGGCAGGGAAGATACTTCTTTTCACGGTTCTTTTGCTGCTTGCCGTGCCGCTTGGCGCGAGCGCTGCGTCCTACACCTGGAAGTCGGTCGGGAACGGCGACATGCAGTGCTATAAAAACGGAACGACGCTTGTGAAGAACGCCTGGGTCGGGAAGAAGCACCTGAATGCGAACGGATACATGGATCGAAACACCTGGGTGGTGAGGAAGGTAAACGGCGTATCCAAAAAGGTCTTTGTCAGGGACGACGGAAAATGGGTCAAGAATTTTAAGGAAGGCTGGCAGAAGATCAACGGAGAGTATTATTATTACACCGCGGCGGGCAAGATGATCTCCGGCTGGATCAAGAGCAAGGACGGCGAAGTGTTCTACGTGGACAAGACGACCATGACGCGCGTGACAGGGTTTTGCGGTATCAATGGAAAGCTGTACTATTTTGAATCCAACGGCGTGCGGGTGACGAATCGGGAGCTTACTTACAACGGTGTTGTGTACATAGCAGACGAAAATGGCGTCTGCGTTCCGGCGGGAGGATCGACTGAGGCCGTCACCCCGACTCCGACTGTGGCAGCGAGCAGGGATATGCTGTTTTTCCTGACGTTTGAGTCCGGTTCGGCGGCGTATGATCAGACCGGCGGCGATAACGGAAACGCCTGCGGCGCGTACCAGTTCGACAACCGCTATTCGCTGCTTCCGTTTGTGAAATACGCGTATGCGAAGAACAGCACGCTCTGCGCGGAGTTCAAGAAGTTTGCCGCTTTTAAGAAAGGCACAAAGCTGAAGAGCAACAAGAAGTTTTACAAGGCGTGGCATAAGATCTATGCGCGCAATCCGCAGGCGTTTGCAGAGCTGCAGGATGAGTTTGCCAAGAGCGAATATTATGATCCGGTTGAGACTAGACTTACCGCATCCGGTTACGACATTGCGAGCCGTTCGGATGCCGTGAAGGGCGCGGTGTACAGCTACGCGATCCAGCACGGGCAGACGTCGGCGATCGCCGCAGTGCGGGCGTGCAAGCTCAAGAGCACGATGACGGACAAAAAATTCCTGAAAAAATTATATCAGTACCGCATAAAGATGTTCCCGGCCTACAAGAGCAGGTATGTTCTGGAGTATGCGCTTGCTGTAAGCAAGCTTTAAGCGGCGGCGCGGGCTTTGCGCCGGGGCGTTGCGGATGCTGGGATATAGGAGGTGCCGGAATGGCAGAGAAATCATGCAGCAGTGCGGCGAGCTGCAGCAAGGAGAGTTGTGAGGGCTGTCCGAGCGCAAATCAGCCGCAGAGTTTTTTGGAGGAACTCAACATTTATTCGGAGATCAAACATGTGATCGGCGTCGTCAGCGGAAAGGGCGGCGTGGGCAAATCCATGGTGACCGCGTCGCTGGCGAATCTGCTGGCCGCGCAGGGATACCGTGTCGGGATCATGGACGCGGACATCACCGGACCTTCGATCCCGCGGATGTACGGGCTTGACGGGCCCGCGATGGCGGACGATCAGGGCATGTACCCGGTGCTGACGAAGAATGACATCAAGGTGATGTCGATCAACCTGCTGATGCCGGATCCGGAGGCGCCGGTGATCTGGCGCGGACCGGTGCTCGCCGGGGTGGTGAAGCAGTTCTGGACGGATGTGATCTGGGGCGAGCTGGATTATCTGCTCGTGGATCTGCCGCCGGGAACAGGCGATGTGCCGCTCACGGTGTTCCAGTCGATCCCGGTGGACGGCATCGTCATCGTGACTTCTCCGCAGGATCTCGTGAAGCTGATCGTGAAGAAGGCTTACAACATGGCCGCGACGATGAAGATCCCGGTGCTCGGTATGATCGAGAATTACAGCTATCTGAAGTGCCCGGACTGCGGGAAAGAGATTGCGGTGTTCGGGGAGAGTAAGATCGATGCGGTGGCGGGAGAGCTTGGCTCTCTTGTGCTCGGCAAACTTCCGATCGATCCGGAGGTCGCGCGGCTGGCGGATGCGGGAGCGTTCGATGAGGTGAAGAACCCGCACCTTGAGAAGGCAGTGCAGGCGCTGCGGGTGCTGGATACGCGTTAGTGCACAAAGCGGCTGCCCTTGCAGACACTGTGATTCGGAAAAAGGTCGCCTGCGCAGCCTGCCATGTGGGATTCATGATTATAAATGGAAAAATAAGGCAACACTCCTGATACAAGGGAGGGTTGCCTTTTATGTTGTGCAAAAGTGATCGGTTAAAAATGAAACAGGGAAAGGTAAGACAGGCTGCAGTCAGAGAGTATGGAAGGGTGAGATCGGATGGAAAAAAGCGGGAAAGCACAATGCCGGGACGAACAATAAGCCTGCGAAAAACAGGGAATTTGGGAGGTACGATCATTTGTGTGCTTGTCTGCGCGCTTGTGCTGAATCTCGGCGTGTCCGCCGCGCATCGGACTTTTTTGCAGCAGGGGATCGCGGAGGAAGTGCTGCGCTTCCATGTATTAGCGAACAGCGACAGCGAGGAGGACCAGTCGGTCAAGCTATTGGTGCGCGATGCGGTGCTGGAGTGGATTAAGAATGTGAAACAAGGAGAAGGACAAGCTGAGCAAAAGGATACAGACAGCGGGAAAGAATCCGAACTTCGTTTCCTCTCTGAACACCTTTCCGGGATCGAGGAGACCGCAAACCGGGTGCTGGAAGAGCAAGGGATGCCCTATCGCGCGCAGGCCTCCGTCGAGAACTGCTATTTCCCGGAGCGAACATACGGAAACTGTACATTTCCGGCAGGCTGGTACGACGCGCTGCGCATCCGGCTGGGCGCAGCGAAAGGTCACAACTGGTGGTGCGTGCTCTATCCCAGCCTGTGCTTTTCCGACTGCCTGCATGCGGTCGTAGACGACGGTGAGCTCGCAGACCTCAAGGAAGTATTGACCGTGGAGGAATATGAAAGCCTCCTGCGCAAGCCAAAGAAGTGGAAGATTGCGTTCCGCTGGTTCTGAATGTAAGAATTCGTGTTTAAGTAAACAGGAACCGCAGGGATTTCCGGGGCTTTTCCGGCACAAACCGTTCAATATCGGTTTTGCCGGGAAAGTTCCCAGGAAGGGTACCGTGCGGTTCCGTCCGAAGTTTACTAAACACGAATTTAGTTTTTCTTGAAGGACGCCCTCTTGCGCAGCGTCGGATCCAGGATCTTCTTGCGGATGCGCAGACTCTTCGGCGTGACCTCGAGCAGCTCGTCCGTGTCGATGAATTCGAGCGCCTGCTCCAGACTCAGGATCTTCGGCGGAGTCAGCTTCAGCGCTTCGTCGGAGCCGGAGGCGCGCGTGTTCGTCAGATGCTTTGTCTTACAGACGTTCAGCTCGATGTCTTCCGGCTTCGCGCTCTGGCCGATGACCATGCCGGAGTAGACCTTCTCGCCCGGGCCGATGAAGAGGGTGCCGCGGTCCTGCGCATTGAACAACCCGTAAGCGACGGATTCTCCGGACTCAAACGCGATCAGCGAGCCCTGGCTGCGGTACTGCAGGTCGCCCTTGTAGGGGCCGTAGCCGTCGAAGATCGTGTTCATGATACCGTTGCCCTTCGTGTCGGTCAGAAACTCGCCGCGGTAGCCGATCAGGCCGCGGGACGGAATCGAGAACTCCAGACGGGAGTAGCCGCCTTGCCCGACGCTCATGCCTTGCAGCTCGCCTTTTCTGAGGCTGAGCTTCTGGATGACGCTGCCGGAAAATTCCTCAGGCACATCGATGTAGGCGAGCTCCATCGGCTCGAGCTTCTTGCCGCGCTCGTCCGTCTTGTAGATGACCTCGGCCTTGCTGACCGCGAATTCGTAGCCCTCGCGGCGCATCGTCTCGATCAGGATCGAAAGGTGCAGCTCGCCGCGCCCGGAGACCTTGAACGTATCGGTGTCTTCCGTGTCTTCAACGCGCAGACTGACGTCCGTGTTCAGCTCGCGCATCAGGCGGTCGCGGATGTGGCGGGAGGTCACATATTTGCCTTCCTGCCCGGCGAGCGGACTGTCGTTGACGATGAAATTCATGGAGATCGTTGGCTCGGAGATCTTCTGGAACGGGATCGGATCCGGCGCGTCCACAGCGCAGATCGTGTCGCCGATGTGCAGATCCGCGATGCCGGAGATCGCGACGATGGAGCCGATCGTCGCGGAATTCACATCTACCTTATTTAAACCGTCAAACTCATAGAGCTTGCTGATCTTGACTTTCTGTTTCTTGTCCGGGTCGTGATGGTTGACGAGGATGGCCTCCTGGTTTACGGAGATCGTGCCGCGGTCCACCTTGCCGACGCCGATGCGTCCCACGTATTCATTGTAATCGATCGTGCTGATGAGGACCTGTGTCGGGCCGTTCTCGTCGCCCTGCGGTGCGGGAATGTAGTTCAGAATCGTGTCGAAGAGCGGCGCCATGTTCTTCGGCTCGTCCTTCGGGTCGAGCACCGCGTAGCCTGCCTTTGCGGAGGCGTAGACGAACGGGCAGTCGAGCTGATCGTCGGAGGCGTCCAGATCGATGAAAAGCTCAAGCACTTCATCGATAACCTCGCTCGGCCGCGCCTCCGGGCGGTCGATCTTGTTAATGCAGACGATGACCGGAAGGTCGAGCTCGAGCGCCTTGCGCAGCACGAATTTGGTCTGCGGCATCGCGCCCTCGAACGCGTCCACGACGAGGATGACGCCGTTCACCATCTTGAGCACGCGCTCCACTTCGCCGCCGAAATCGGCGTGGCCCGGGGTGTCGATGATGTTGATCTTTGTATTCTTATAAAAAACAGCGGTGTTCTTGGACAGGATCGTGATGCCGCGCTCACGCTCCAGATCGTTGGAGTCCATGACGCGCTCGGCGACTTCCTGGTTCTCGCGGAACACGCCGCTCTGTTTCAAAAGCTCGTCCACGAGCGTTGTCTTGCCGTGGTCGACATGCGCGATGATCGCGATATTTCTGACATCTTCTCTGATCATAAAATTTCTCTTCCCTCTCTACTGTTAAAATCCCGTTCAGTTTACCACAATTTTGGGAGATTACAAGTCTCGCCATGAAATTTTTTATTTTTTTGGGAAAACCAGACATATTAGGAAGTTCTTCCGCATAAATATGAAATAGTTGAAATACGAGAAGATGCTTCGTACGAAGAAGGGAGAACAACGCTTTATGACAGATAAGATCATTGAAAACAATCAGGTATCCATCATGGGAAAGATCGTTTCCGGTTTTGGGTTCAGCCACGAGGTGTTCGGAGAAGGTTTTTACATGGTGGATATTTCCGTTCAGAGGCTGAGCGATTCCTCGGATATCATTCCGGTGATGATCTCGGAACGGCTGATTGACGTTACCAAAGATTATGAGGGAGAATACATACAGGTCTTCGGGCAGTTCCGCTCGTACAACAGACATGAGGAGAAGAAAAACAAGCTGGTGCTCTCTGTGTTTGCGCGGGAAGTCAGCTTTGTGGAAGAGGATGGCGACAAAGTGAAGAGCAACCAGATTTTTCTGGACGGCTATATCTGCAAGACGCCGGTGTACCGCAGGACGCCTCTCGGGAGGGAGATCGCGGATATGCTGCTGGCCGTCAACCGGCCGTATGGAAAGTCGGACTATATACCGTGCATCTGCTGGGGGAGGAACGCGCGTTTCACTTCGAGCTTTGAGGTAGGCGGGCATGTGCAGGTGTGGGGACGGATTCAGAGCAGGGAGTATGTGAAAAGGCTGGACGATGAGTCGACAGAGCGGCGCATCGCCTACGAAGTCTCTGTGAGCAAGCTGGAATACCTGGAAGTGTAGAGTGGATAAAAATGGATCCTTCGGGGTCCATTTTTTCGCGTGGCAGGAAATACCTCGCTACGCCAAAACGTAAAATTCCCTTTTGCCGCATAAACAGTGCTTCGTCCGAAGATACGTGGAACGCGCTCCGTGAAAACTTAAAATTTTCAGTAGAAAAGATTAAGATTTGCGGATTGGTTTGCATTCTGCCGGAAAATATAGTAATATAGAAAAATCAGGAAAATAGCGAGGTGTGCGATGAGCGGACGATATATACACATTTTCTGTGGGACAGGCGTAGGGAAGACCTCCGCGGCGCTCGGAAAGGGCGTCCGTGCGGCTGCCGAGGGAAAGGAAGTTGTGCTGATTCAGTTCTTGAAAGAGCAGCAGTCCGGAGAGAGTATGGAGTTCTTCAAACGTCTGGAGCCGGAGATCAAGCTGTTTCGCTTCCAGAGGTTCCCGGAGAATTACGAGAATCTGACGGATCGCGAGAAGGAGGACGAGATCCACAATATTAAGAATGGCCTGAATTTTGCCAAGAAGGTCCTGGTGACGGAAGAGGCGGATGTGGTGATCCTCGACGAGATCCTCGGCCTGACGGACAAGGGCATCGTGACGATCGAGGAGCTGCGCGGGCTGATCGACGCGGTCGGGGAGGGCACCGAGTTGTATCTGACCGGCACCAGCAAGTGCCGGGAGCTTTGGCCGTATGTGGATGAGGTGACGGAGCTTTCGACCCAACATCGGTCGGAGAGTGAGGCTTAGGAGGAAAGCGTTGACAATCCAATTTAATAATGCTATAGTAAGAGAAATCTGAGCGATAGAGGTTGCGCGATTCATGAGTAGGCGGCTGGATGTGTTCGGGCACAGAGGAAGGCCGTGGAAAGGGAAGAGCGCCGAAAGAAAGCGGTTCCCGCAGGCCGTTTTCTTGGGCGTACGGTGAAGAACCGTATGACTGTCATCGGGATGCGATGGAGAGCTATCTGGAGAAAGAGATCTTGCATATTCTTTGGGGCTGTCTGTCGACAGTCTTATTTTATGCGCAGACCCGCGCGCGGAAATCAGCTGCTGTCGCAGCACGCGGGTCGCGCAGCGAGCAGGGAGAGAAGCTTTCCCGCTCGATTTCAGACCCGCGCGGGTCGCGCAGCGAGCAGGGAGAAAAGCTTTCCCGCTCGATTTCAGAAACCAGGCATCAATAGTATTTATGTAGAAAAAGAAGGAGGATAAGGGCATGGCTATTTTCAAGGGGGCCGGTGTGGCAATCGTCACGCCGATGTATGAGAACGGGGATGTGAATTACGACGCGCTCGCGGAGCTTCTGGAGTACCAGATCGCGGGGGGGACGGATGCGATCATTATCTGCGGGACGACGGGAGAGTCGGCCACGCTGACGATGGAGGAGCACTCGAAGGTGATCCGCTTTGCAATCGAAAAAGTGGCGAAGCGCATCCCGGTGATCGCGGGCACGGGCTCGAACTGCACGCAGACCGCGATCCAGCTCTCGCAGGAGGCGGAGAAGGACGGCGCGGACGCGCTGTTGCTCGTGACGCCATACTATAATAAGGCGACGCAGAATGGCTTGAAGCAGCATTACACGAAGATTGCGGAGTCGGTGAGCCTGCCGATCATCCTGTACAACGTGCCGAGCAGGACCGGCTGCAACATCCTGCCGGAGACTGCCGCGTACCTGGTGAAAAATGTGAAGAACATCGTGGGCGTGAAAGAAGCGTCCGGCAACATCTCGCAGGTGGCGAAGCTGATGAGCCTCGCCGGGGACGAGATCGAGCTGTATTCCGGAAACGACGACCAGATCGTACCGATCCTCTCGCTTGGCGGCTGCGGCGTGATCTCGGTGCTCTCAAACATTGCGCCGAGGCAGACGCACGAGATCGTGGCGTCTTATCTGGCGGGCGATGTGAAGAAGAGCTGTGAGCTGCAGCTCGCGGCAATTGAGCTGATCGAGGCTCTGTTCTGCGAGGTTAACCCGATTCCGGTGAAGAAAGCGTTGAATCTGCAGGGCAGGAACGCGGGTCCGCTGCGCAGTCCGCTCTCCGAGATGGAGGAGGCGAACGCAAAGCGGCTGGAGACGGCGATGCGTGATTATGGGATTCTGTGATGGAACCTGACACCGTTTCAAATGCTTTGCAGTGAGAGTGTGTCGATCATCATGGGAAATGGCAATACAGAGAAATCTGGAAGTATAGAATAATCGGGAAGAGGATGAGAAGATGACAAGAATCATTATGAGCGGCTGCAATGGTTACATGGGCCGTGTGGTGACGGACATCGTGGAGGCGGACGCGGACGCGCAGATCGTAGCGGGCGTCGACCTGGAGGACAAGGGCGATAAGGACTATCCGGTGTTTACGAACATTGCGGACTGCGACGTCGAGGCGGACGTTGTGATCGATTTTTCTGCTCCCGGCGCGCTGGATTCCCTGCTTGCGTACTGCACGGAGAAACAGGTGGCGGCGGTATTCTGCACGACCGGTTACACGCAGGAGCAGATGGAGCAGATTCGCGCGGCGGGTGCGAAGACGGCTGTCATGAAGTCCGCGAACATGTCGCTTGGCATCAACATGCTGCTGAAGCTTGTGCAGGAGGCGGCGAAGCTGTTGGCTCCGGCGGGGTTTGACATGGAGATCGTGGAGAAGCACCACAACCGCAAGGTGGACGCGCCCAGCGGGACGGCGCTCGCGCTGGCGGACAGCCTGAACGAGGCGCTGGATAATCAATATGAATATATTTATGACCGGAGCGGCCGCAGGCAGAGCCGGGACAAGAAGGAGATCGGCATCAGCGCGGTGCGCGGCGGCAATATCGTCGGGGAGCATGAGGTGATCTTCGCCGGATTCGACGAGGTGATCGAGTTCAAACATACGGCGTACTCGCGTGGTGTGTTCGCGAAGGGCGCAGTGCAGGCGGCAAAGTATCTCACGGGCAAGCCCGCTGGGATCTATGATATGGCAGATGTGATCTCTATATAAAAATTCATACAGTAACGAGGAGACGAGGAGAGAGATTATGAAAAAAGTGGTGAAGTTTGGCGGGAGTTCGCTCGCGAACGCGGAGCAGTTCCGCAAGGTCGCGGAGATCATCCACGCGGACAGGGGGCGCAGGTACGTGGTGCCGTCCGCGCCGGGCAAGCGCTTTTCCGACGATACGAAAGTGACGGATATGCTTTACGACTGCTACCAGTCGGCGGGCGATGCGAAAGAGCTGGAGCAGAAGATGGAGGCAATCGCGCAGCGCTATCAGGAGATCATCGAGGGATTGTGTCTGGAGCTTTCCCTGGATGAGGAATTTGCCAAGATGAAGGAGGCATTCGCAGCGCAGGCGGGCAGCGATTACGCGGCATCCCGCGGGGAATACTTGAACGGCATCATCATGGCGGCGTATCTGGAATATGAATTCATAGATGCGGCGGAGGTGATCCGTTTCGACGAGGACGGCGAGTTTGATGCGGAGACAACGAACACGATCTTAAGCAAACGGCTCGCAGACGTGGAGCGCGCGGTCGTCCCGGGATTTTACGGGGCGTATGAGGACGGTAGGATCAAGACCTTCTCGCGCGGGGGTTCCGACATCACCGGCTCGATCGTGGCGCGCGCCGTGCACGCCGATCTCTACGAGAACTGGACGGATGTGTCCGGTTTCCTGGTGACGGATCCGCACATCGTCGAGGATCCTGAGACGATCGAGACGATCACTTACCGGGAGCTCCGCGAGCTATCCTACATGGGTGCGACCGTGCTGCATGCGGACGCGATCTTTCCGCTGCGCAAAGAGGGAATCCCGATCAACATCAAGAACACGAACCGTCCGCAGGACGCGGGCACGCTGATCGTGGAGAACACCTGCCGCCAGCCGAAGTATACGATCACCGGCATCGCGGGCAAGAAGGGGTTTTGCGCGATCAACATCGAGAAGGATATGATGAACTCCGAGATCGGCTTCGGCCGCAAGGTCCTTCAGGTGTTTGAGGAGAACGGCATTTCGTTCGAACATGTGCCGTCCGGGATCGACACGTTTACCGTGATCGTGCACCAGACGGAGTTTATGGAGAAGGAGCAGAGCGTGATCTCCGGACTGCATCGGGCTGTTGAGCCGGATACGATCGATCTGGAGTCCGATCTGGCGCTGATTGCGGTCGTGGGGCGTGGAATGCGGGCGATGCGCGGCACTGCGGCTCGGATTTTTGCGGCGCTCTCGCATGCGCACATCAATGTCAAGATGATCGACCAGGGTTCCAGCGAGCTGAACATCATCATCGGCGTGAAGGACGACGATTTCGAGCGCGCGGTGCGGGCGATCTATGATATTTTTGTGCTGACGCATCTGTAAACGACGTACAGATGCTTTCGAGTCCTGTGTGTCGGCTGTGGATCAGTCACAGAGGGCGGCGCCATGTCCTGTATATCCCGGATATGAAGATGGGACGATAAACGGAGGAACCGGTATATGTCCGGATATGAAGCCGTACAGACGGCGCAGTCATTTGCATATGAGATCAGGGGAAACAGCGCGGTAATTCTGCGCTGTTTTTTGCGTGACGGCAGGGTGGAGATTCCGGAGCACATCGGGGGATATCCGGTGACAGAGCTGGGCGCCTACGCGTTTTCGGCGCATTTCGAGGAGAAGCAGGTTGTGTTTCCGCCGGCTCTGTGCGGAGAACAGCTGGAGGAGATCGCGTTGCCGGCGACGATTCGGCGGGTCGGGCGCTACTGTTTTTATAACTGCGGGAACCTGCGGCGAATCGAATTTCACGGGGAGTTGTCGGACTGGGGTAGCGGGGCGTTCACGGGCTGCCATGGGGTGCGGAACCTGCGCGTGTATACGGATGCGGACGGGCGCGCGCATCTGAAGGATGTGCTGGACGAGCTGCGCGAGGAACTGGAAGTGGAGTATTTCACCGGAACTGCGGGGGAAGACCGGGCAATCGATCGGATATCGGGCGATCGGGACGGAGGGCTGTCCGGCACCCATAGCGCTTCTGGTTTCGCCCGCCTGATCTTCCCGGAGTTTTATGAGGAGGGCGTTGAGAACACGCCGGCTCGGATCCTGGAGAACCATGTACATGGGAGCGGGATCCTGTACCGCAACTGTTTCCGGGGACGCGCGCTTGACTTTGCGCAGTACGACGCGCTGTTCCCGCACGCGAAGGCGTGGGAGAGCGGGGAGCTGGTGCTGCGCATGGCGCTCGCCCGTCTGCGCTCCGGACAGGGACTGACGCAAAAGTCGAAAGAGCAGTATGAGCAGTATCTGACGGAACACGCGGCGGAAGCTGGAAGCTGGCTGCTCGGGCAGAGGGATCTGGAAGGCGTGCAGTTCCTGTTGAGCCTTGCCGAGCAAGGAAAAAGTGGCAGGGGGACTGGCGGGGACGGCGAAGCGAAGGATGGTGCTGCCGGGAAGACGGACGAGAGTACGCCAAGCACGCCGGGACAAAGAGAGCGGAGGATACCGGACACGCTGGTTCAGACGCTGCTTGAGGAGGCGTCGCGCATGCAGTACATGGAGGCGGTGAGCTTTCTGATGGAATACGGGCATGTGGAACAGGCGGGGCGCCCCGCGCGCAGGCGGCGGCTGGAGCTGTAAAAGAAAGTGCAAAGCAAAGTAGCCAGAGCGGGGCAGGACTGCAGCGGGAACTGTTTGACACGGGGAAAGCATTCGGGTAAAGTAAAGCGCAGAGAAAGAAGAAACAGAGACAAAATAGAAGTGGAACAAAAACAAAGCACGACAGGAGGTATGTAAAATTGAAATTTTCAGAGATGGCCTATGAGCGCCCGGATCTCGAAGAGATGAAGGGGCAGATCGCCGGACTGACGGAAAAGCTACGTGCCGCGGAGGACTATGCGGAGGCGAAGAAGGTCTTTCTGGCGAAAGAAGAGTTTGAAAAGCATATCGTCACGCTGAGTACGCTCGCGAATATTCGGCACGACATCGACACGCACGACGCGTTTTACGATGGGGAGATGAAGTTCTGGGACGGCGCGATGCCGGAGCTTGAAGAATACCGGCAGGTCTGGACAAAGGCGATGCTGGAGAGCCCATACCGAAAGGATTTTTCCGGGGAGTACGGCGACCTGATGTTCGTGAAGGCGGAGATGGCTCTGAAGACGTTCTCGCCGGAGATCATCCCGGAGCTGCAGAAGGAGAACGAGTTGAAAACGCGCTATGAGAAACTGCTCGCGTCGGCGCAGATCCCGTTCGAGGATGGCACGTTCACGCTCTCGCAGATGTCGCCGTTCAAGAATGACCCGGACGACACGCGCCGCCTTGCCGCATGGAAGGCGGAAGGACGGTGGTACAAGGACAATCAGAAGGAATTTGACGATCTCTACGATCAGCTTGTGAAGCTGCGCGACGCGATGGGCAGGAAGCTGGGCTACGATGGTTACACGCAGCTCGGCTATTACCGCATGGAACGCAACTGTTATACGAAGGTGGACGTCGAGAAGTTCCGCGCGGCGGTCGTGAAATATCTGGTGCCGGTCGCGGACGCGATCTACCGGGAGCAGGCGAAACGTCTCGGGAAGACCTACCCGATGAGCTTCGCGGACAATGCGCTGGAGTTCCGCTCCGGCAACCCGAAGCCGCAGGGAACGCCGCAGGAGATACTCGCGCAGGGGAAAAAGTTCTACGGGGAGCTCTCGCCGGAGACAAAGGAATTCTTTGACACGATGCTGAACTGCGAGCTACTCGACGTGCTCTCGACGACCGGAAAGGCTGGCGGCGGCTACTGTACGAGCATTCCGGACTACCGGGTGCCGTTCATCTTCGCGAACTTCAACGGGACGCAGCACGACGTGGAGGTCATCACGCACGAGGCGGGACATGCGTTCGCCGCGTGGATGAACCGCGACCGTGTGCCGCTTGAGAATGTCTGGCCGGGTCTGGAGGCCTGCGAGGTCCACTCGATGTCGATGGAATTCTTTGCCTGGCCCTGGGCGGAGGGATTTTTCGGGGAGGACACCCGCAAATTCTATTACAGCCACTTGGCGGGAGCGCTGACGTTCATCCCTTATGGGACGATGGTCGACCATTTCCAGCACGTCGTCTACGAGAAACCGCAGATGACGCCGCGGGAACGTCACGACGTCTGGAAGGAGTTGCTTGGCATGTACATGCCGTGGATGAAGCTGGACGGCGAGATCCCGTTCTACAGCGAGGGCGAGGGCTGGCAGCGGCAGCACCACATTTATTCTTCGCCGTTCTATTACATCGACTACTGCCTGGCGCAGACGGTTTCCCTGCAGTTCTGGGCAAAGATACAGGACAACCCGAAAGACGCCTGGGAACACTATATGGCGTACACAAAGCAGGGCGGGAGCCGCGTGTTTACAGGGCTTCTGGCGCATGCGGATCTCGACAGCCCATTCGATGAACAGTGCCTGCAGGGCGTCTGCGAGAAGGCGAACGCCTGGCTGGAAGCGTTTGACCTGAGCGGGATTTGTTGATATGGCGGAGAAGAGAAAGGGGCGCAGAGCGTACCTGAACGTTTGGATATAATCCACAAAATTGTATTTATGATTGACACCTTCTGGGTAAAAAGGTAAAATAAATTGTAGTGTTTTTTTGTGTAAAATATTCAAAGGAGGTTAAAACATGACAAAAGCAAGAAAGTTTCTTGCCCTTGCGCTTGCAGCGGCTATGACAGTATCACTGGTTGGCTGCAGCGGTGGCGAGAAGGAGACGGAAGCTCCGGCGACTGAGAAGAAGACAGAAGCCGTGACGGAGAAGACGACGGAGGCGCCGACCGAAGAAGTGACAGAAGCGCCGACGGAAGCACCGACCGAAGAGATAACGGAAGCGCCGACGGAAGCACCGACCGAAGAGATAACGGAAGC
>CANQRR010000021.1 GCA_947626285.1 uncultured Lachnospiraceae bacterium | reverse complement strand
CTTTTCGCCCACGCAAGAGGCAGTCCGGCAGCCAGGACCACCTTTGCCTCATGCAGCCCCCGGAACTTCAGCTCCTCTGCCAGACCTGCCAGTGTCAGGATAAAAAAGTCCTGTGAATCCGTCTTGTTGCCCTGATAGATCAGATGGTTTTCTCCAATCACGTAATACTTATCCTTGTATTTCACGTAATTCATGCTGACGATCGGCTCCTCCTCGAAGCATTCCACGCCCGTTTTGAATACCCTGTGCGCCGTCTTGATGTTCCCGTAACCATGATCCAGTCCGATAATGATTTTTGAATGCTGCTGTTTCTGCATAACAAATGCCCTCCCTGTGTCTGTTAATCAAATTTAAAGTTTTCCGTTTTTTCTGTTTACATCGTTTACAAATGGCTGAAAGCCTTGATTTTTCGGTATTCCTTTGTAAACGCACCGTTTACAAAAATGTAAACCCGACCTGTAAACCGAGAGAAAAAGAGTTTCAGATAGTGCGGCGGCTTACGCAAAAGGCGTCTGCGCACTGTCCGGCAGCGGCGTAAATCCCTGCCCGTCCGTTTTCCGTTTCCAGCCGCGCTGCAGTCCATACTTATTGAATCTGTGGGAACTGACTTTCTCCCAGCCGTCAATGCAGGTATTCATAATGCTGTTGATCTCCCGAATCTCCCACTGCTTTGGCTCCTCATAGTCATGCCGCAGGGCTTCCTTGTAAATCATCTCACTGCATACATATTCTTCCGTACATTCATCCAGCCAAGCCTGAATAACGCCCACTTTTGTATCCTCCGGCATGAACTGTTTCTGCAGCTCCTTTAAATATTCTTCCATTTCCTTTGACAGCTTCAGCTCATGCGGGCAGTTCCTGTAAATGACCATTGCCTCCGCCCATGCCTGCACGATATACTCCCTCGATTCCTTTTCATCTGCAAGAATATGTTTTTCCACCCGCTCCGGATGTACCAGGACAGGGGCGAAGCGCCGGTTGCCCGTCCTGTCCAGCGGCAGGAAGTCAAGATTGTTCGATGTGCCCACAAAGATGCACTGTCTCGGTCTGTCCTCCGCATACGTCTGATACGGAATACGGTATGTCTCTTTCTGCCTGCTCAGGAAAGATTTGATATCCTCAATGCTCTTTGCATTGACCGTCGCAAGCATCTCCGACATCTCTATGATCCAGTGCCCCTGCATCTTGCTGTAGACGTTTTCATCATCCATGCGCTTTAGGTCATCCGTAAACCACTCATCATTGACGGCGAGAAATCGGAAGAACGTGGACTTGCCTGCACCCTGCCCTCCCACAAGGCAGACCATGATCTCAAACTTGCATCCCGGTTCATAGATCCGGCGGACCGCCGCCATCATCAAAAGCCTCATAACTTCCCTTGTATATTCATTGTCGTCTGCACCGAGGAAACGGGGCATAAGTCCCGCAATCCTGCTTTTCCCGTCCCAGTGCAGATCTTCAAGGAACTCCCTTATAGGGTGATAGCTCTTTTCGCTTGCAACAATGCTGACCGCTTTATTAACCGCCTTATCACTGGAAATGCCATAATGCGTTTCTATATAACGCTGGATCTGGTACATATCCACATCGGTGACACCGCTTCCATTCCGCTTCCAGAGCAGCGGCTTTACAATATCAATCTTATCGGTCAGCTCGTTTTTGCATATGGCGCCTTTCAGCACCGGATCCCTGCATAAAACCGTCACACAGTTTTCGATGGAGGATTTCACATTCCCTTTCTGCGTTCTTGCCAGCGATTCCAGTATGTCCTCCGCCGTACTCATTTCCTCGTCAAGCGCTTCCCCGACTGCATTCCATGATTCGCTGTCTGCCTGCACAGATGTTTCCTGCAACTTCCTCCACCTTCTTTCTGTCCTTTAAAAACAACTCTCTCTTTTCTAAAACCTTTCCCATGCACAGAATATCCAGCCAGTAGTGGATGAGCGGTTCTGCATGGAGCATCTGTGCATAATCCTCTGAAAAGATAAGATCCGGCGGTTTCCCGGTCAGAAAACCGCTGACATTTTCAATTTCCGATAAACAGTCCTTCAATGTATCAATCGTCCGGCTGCACCATTTTTCAAAACGTTTCTGAATGTGCAGGATCCTCTCACGCTCCGTCTTTTCGTTGCGGATGCGTTTCTTCTCCTGTGCGCTCAGGCTGGTGCTTCCTCTTACATCAACCGGCAGGGCAAAATCTTCTATCAGTTTTAGCGCCGCCTCATACTGTGTCAGACCGAACATCCGGGAAACATAGTCAATGGCATCACCGCCCACGCCGCAGGCGAAGCAGTGGTAATTTTTATCAATCTTCATACTCGGATGCTTATCATCGTGAAATGGGCAGCATGCTATGCCATTTCTCTTTATCTGTAACCCATATCCCTCTGCCGCCTGTCTTGCGGTCAAATGCTCTTTTACTTCACTGAAAATAGACAAAACAACAGCTCCTTTCTTTGATTTTAGGTGTCAAAAACAATCCATAAAAACTTATGGAAATTTCATCTGCACCATTGTCGAAAGACCGGAGCTCTGCTATACTGTATTTGTGAGATAGAGTATAGTAAAGCTCGGCTTTCATTACTCGGAAATGCCCTTGTTACCAGCAGGGGCATTTTCTCTGTTCCAACTGTCATCCGCAACCAACTGATCTAACAAGGAAGCAACCTTTTTCTGTTCACTCGGATATAAATGCCCGTATGTATTGAGTGTAATCTTAATATCCTTATGTCCCAGACGCTCTTTGATGATGAGCGGCTGCACTCCCTGCTTGATCAGATAGGCACAATGACTATGCCGCAGAGAATGTACATCAATCTTCTTGACGCCGGCTTTTTCAATATGCCGCTTCATCATGTGCTGTACGGCTTCCGCCACAACAGGGAACAGTCTTTCATTCGACGGGTACTGATACAGCCGCTTCCAGTAATCCCGGATCTCATTTGCCAAAAACACCGGAATTTCTATCGTCCTTACGGAATTATCCGTTTTGGGCACAGTGATGACATCTTCCTTGTTCATCCGGTAATATGTCTTCCGAATGTGGATCTGACAGTTATCCAGGTCAATATCTTCCATAGAAAGCGCCAGCATTTCACCCTCGCGCATCCCCGTCCAAAACAAAAGCTGAAACATCAGATAAGAGCGGCTCCCCTTTTCAAAAGTTGCAATAAACTTCTGATATTCCTCATAAGTCCAGAACTCCAGCCTCCTTACATCCGAACGCCCTATCTTTTTAACTTTCTTACAAGGATTGTTAAACAGGTTGTAGATCTTTTGCGCGTGCGTAAAGAGTGCTGTCACTTGATTCTGCAGCATCCTCTGGTAGCTTTCCGAAAAGTTCTTATCCCGGATCTCATTCTGCCATGCGATAATGTCTGATGGTGTGATCTCGTTCATCTTCTTTTCTCCCAGATAAGGAAGTACATGCGACTGTATCATATACCGCTTATTCCTCTGGGAACGCGCTTTCAATTCTCCGCTTTTATCATGGAAATAAATCTCCACGAAATTTGCCAATGTCATATCCATATCCGCACTGGCTATACGCTTGTACTCATTTTCATAGTCCTGCGCTTCTTTTTTTGTCCGAAAACCTCTTTTGTACTTTTTCTTTCTTTTTCCCGTCCAGTCCTCATAATAGAACTGGCAATACCAGCTTCCGCGCTCTGCATCTTTATAGACCGGCATTATGCTCCCTCCTTCCTACGCCGTTTCCGCCTGGGACAGGCTACCATAAAACTTCTTCTCCCAATAGGCTCTGGGAACTCTTCCGGCGATCACAATAAATCCAGCCTCTTTCAATTCCTGATTCAGTTCCCGGATAATCTTGTAAGCATATCCTCTGGATATGCCAATTTCGTTGCAAATGTCTTCCGCATTCATCATATGTTGTCCTTTCATATTCTCACCTCCGCTCTTGATAATATTTCAAGATATATTTGTTCGTTATTTATATCTTGATTACATTTTCATCATACTCTTTGCGTGAAACATTGTCAAGTTATTTTTATTGAATTTTTTATATCTTTGTGATAAAATATCACTTGACATATTTGACATGGATTATTTATCTACAAATATAAAAACAGAGCAGCACCTGACTGCTCCGAAATGGAGGTTTCCTATGAATTTATATTCGATCAACACCATAAAGCAGGATTTATCCTTTTCTCCGCTTGCATACATCCTGCAAAAATCAGACTACTCCGAATCGCTCATACTGCCTTACCACACTGCGGATAAGCAAGCGGAGCAGGAGAACTTGAGCGCAGACCGCCCGATTCTGTCTAACTGGATGGAGATTCTCGATTATGATACGGAATCGAAAGAAACTCTCGATACGACCTTTGATCTGCTGCTGTCATCCGTCCATTTGTTTGGCATACAGGCAGATAAAACAGATACAGATCCTGCCAGGGACATAACACATTTTCTAAAGTCCTTTCAAGGCAGCCATTTCAGTGATCTTGCCAGTTCGGTCCTGGACATCTTAAAGGACTGTTTCGATCCCTGCCCTGTTCTTGCCTATCTCTACCCGCATTACTACACAATGCTGCATTTATTGTATTCATATAGTGAAAAAACATACTCTTATAAAGAAATAGAAGCTAAATTTTCGACGGAAGCTCATTTCCTTCTGTCAGAACTGCAAACCTTAAAATCTTCCTATACACAGGCGAGAGAGTACACCCAATCTGTTTTCATTGAGCCATATACGAAAAGCGCCTCCATTTCAGGCACCGCCTCAGCAGCTCTATATCATTCGTACTGCAGGATACAAGGGCAGCCTGATTTTTATACCGGTTCCTTTGACTACCCAGTGGGAATAAAGGATTGTATGGATATGTTCGGTACAGAAACTCCCACATGGCATTCCTACTTTGATTTCTTTGCCCAAAAGTCAGCGCAAAACAATATGCAGGAATACCCTATCACATCATTTGCCCAATTCCTTCATATCGGATTGTCCGTTATGATGTCGGAGGGAATGGTGATCCGGAAATGTCGGTTATGTAATGGCTACTTCCACACAAAACACTCATCCGAGCAGATGTACTGCAACCGCATATACAAAAATACTGCCGCTACCTGCAGCGAAGTCGGCGTGAGAAAGACCTACAAGGAAAAGCTGTTCCAACATCCCATCCATCAGGAATTTACCAAAGCCTATAACAAACTCTATGGGCGCATCCGTCGGGGAAAAGTTTCCAGCGATACGCCGCTGATGGACGAACTGAAAAAGCTGCATGATGAATATACGGAAAAATACGAGAACACACACCAGAAAGACCGAGAAGCGGTCTGGAAAGAATATATCCAGAAGAACAAGGAATTGCTTGGATAATGCCCGTTAGATTTTCATTTCCCGAATATTTTAGAAGCAAAATAGAAGCATAGACACCATATAAAGCTGCCAGTCACACAAAAAGGCTTCCGGAGAAATCCCCGGAAGCCTTGCTTTTACTGCATTTTTCTCAATTACTCGATGATCGTCGCAACACGGCCCGAACCAACCGTACGACCACCCTCACGGATAGCGAAGGTAAGACCCTGCTCCATAGCGATCGGATGGATCAGCTCGATGGTCATCTCAACGTTGTCGCCCGGCATGCACATCTCGGTGCCTTCCGGAAGATTGATCACGCCCGTAACGTCGGTCGTTCTGAAGTAGAACTGCGGACGATAATTGTTGAAGAACGGCGTATGACGACCACCCTCGTCCTTGGTCAGTACGTATACCTGAGCCGTGAACTTCGTATGGCACTTGATCGAACCCGGTTTCACGAGAACCTGGCCACGCTCGATGTTCTCTCTCTTAATACCACGAAGCAGAGCACCAATGTTGTCACCGGCCTGCGCCTCGTCGAGGAGTTTACGGAACATCTCGATACCGGTAACGGTCGTCTTCTGAATCTCTTCCTTGACGCCTACGATCTCAACTTCCTCGTTCAGATGAAGCGTACCACGCTCCACACGGCCCGTAGCAACGGTACCACGGCCAGTGATCGTGAACACGTCCTCTACCGGCATAAGGAACGGCTTGTCTGTGTCACGCTGCGGATCCGGAACCCAGGAATCAACCGCATCCATAAGCTCCATGATCTTGTCGCCCCACTCGCCCGACGGATCCTCGAGAGCCTTCAGAGCGGAACCCTGAATGATCGGCGTGTCGTCGCCCGGGAACTCGTACTCGTTGAGCAGCTCACGGATCTCCATGTCAACCAGCTCAAGCAGCTCTTCGTCGTCTACCATATCGCACTTGTTCATGAACACTACGATATACGGAACGCCTACCTGACGGGACAGAAGGATGTGCTCCTTCGTCTGAGCCATAACACCGTCCGTAGCAGCCACTACGAGGATCGCGCCGTCCATCTGAGCAGCGCCGGTGATCATGTTCTTTACATAGTCCGCATGGCCTGGGCAGTCAACGTGTGCATAGTGTCTCTTCTCTGTCTCGTACTCAACGTGAGCGGTAGAGATCGTGATACCACGCTCTCTCTCCTCCGGAGCCTTATCGATGTTCTCAAATGCAACAGCTTCGCCAAGACCAAGTCTCTGGTTCAGAGTCTTTGTGATCGCAGCCGTCAGAGTCGTCTTGCCATGGTCAACGTGTCCGATGGTACCAATGTTACAATGCGGTTTCGTTCTCTCAAATTTAGCCTTTGCCATTTTGAATGTCCTCCTTAATAACTTACTTTTCGCATCATTTTCTTTGCATTAAATCGGCTAGATTAGATTATATTTCAAATCTTCTTTATTTTCAAGCCTTTTATTATATTTATTTCGATTTCTCGTTCAGTACTTTCTCCTGCACGGACTTCGGAACCTGCTCGTAGCGCTCGAAGAACATTGAGTAGTTTCCGCGCCCCTGTGTCTTGGAACGAAGGTCTGTCGAGTAGCCGAACATCTCCGCAAGCGGAACATAACCTCTTACGATCTTGCCGCCGCCGATGTCGTCCATACCCTCGATGCGCCCGCGGCGCGAATTGATGTCGCCGATGACGTCGCCCATGTACTCCTCAGGCATCGTCACCTCCACCTTCATGATCGGCTCGAGCAGGACCGGATTGCCCTGCTTCATCGCGTCCTTGAATGCGAGCGAGCCCGCGATGTGGAACGCCATCTCACTGGAGTCGACCTCATGGTAAGAGCCGTCGAACACGTTCGCGTGCACGCCAAGCACCGGATATCCTCCGAGGATACCGGCCTTCGCCGCTTCCTCGATACCCTCTCCGACCGCCGGGATGTACTCCTTCGGGATCGCGCCGCCGACTACGGTCGACTCGAACTGGAAGGTCTCCTCGCCGTTCGGATCCATCGGGGTGAAAATAACCTTACAATGACCATACTGGCCGCGTCCGCCGGACTGCTTCGCGTACTTGCTGTCCACGGTGACTTCCTTCGTAAAGGTCTCCTTATAGGCCACCTGCGGCGCGCCCACGTTCGCCTCTACCTTGAACTCACGCAGCAGACGGTCGACGATGATCTCCAGATGGAGCTCGCCCATGCCCGCGATGATCGTCTGGCCGGTCTCTGGGTCCGTGTGAGCACGGAACGTCGGGTCCTCCTCCGCCAGCTTCGCGAGCGCCTCGCCCATCTTGCCCTGGCCTGCCTTGGTCTTCGGCTCGATCGCGAGCTCGATAACCGGCTCCGGGAACTCCATGGACTCAAGGATCACCGGGTGCTGCTCGTCGCAGATCGTATCGCCGGTCGTCGTAATCTTGAACCCGACCGCCGCAGCGATGTCACCGGAATACACCTTGTCAAGCTCCGCGCGCTTGTTCGCGTGCATCTGCAGGATACGGCCCACGCGCTCCTTCTTGCCCTTCGTGGCGTTGAGCACGTAGGAACCGGAATTCATCGTACCGGAATAAACGCGGAAGAATGCAAGCTTGCCCACAAACGGGTCTGCCATGATCTTGAACGCAAGCGCGGAGAACGGCTCCTCATCAGAGGAATGTCTCTCCACTTCATTGCCGTCCAGATCGGTACCCTTGATCGACGGAATGTCGGTCGGAGCCGGCATATATTCGACGACCGCGTCCAGCAGCTTCTGCACGCCCTTGTTGCGGTACGCGCTTCCGCAACACACCGGCACAGCGGTGCACTCGCAGGTCGCCTTGCGCAGCACGGCCTTCATCTCGTCCACGGACGGCTCCTCGCCCTCCAGATACTGCATCATCAGGTCGTCGTCCAGCTCGCAGATCTTCTCGACAAGCTCCGTGTGGTACAGCTCCGCGTCTTCCTTCATATCCTCCGGGATATCGACGATGGAGATGTCCTCGCCCTTGTCGTCATTATAAATGTAAGCCTTCATCTCGAACAGGTCGATGATGCCCTTGAACCAGTCCTCCTTGCCGATCGGCAGCTGCAGGCAGATCGCGTTCTTGCCCAGTCTGGTGCGGATCTGGTCGACCGCCGCGTAGAAATCGGCGCCCATGATGTCCATCTTGTTGATAAATGCCATACGCGGAACGTTGTAGGTGTCCGCCTGACGCCACACGTTCTCGGACTGAGGCTCCACGCCGCCCTTCGCGCAGAAGACGCCTACCGCGCCGTCCAGCACGCGCAGGGAACGCTCCACCTCCACGGTGAAGTCCACGTGGCCCGGTGTGTCGATGATGTTGATACGGTTCTCCAGCGCGCCCGCCTTCGGCTTGCAGTTCTCCTGCAGTGTCCAGTGGCAGGTCGTCGCCGCTGATGTGATCGTGATACCGCGCTCCTGCTCCTGCTCCATCCAGTCCATCGTCGCAGTGCCCTCGTGGGTATCGCCGATCTTGTAGTTGACACCGGTATAATAGAGAATGCGCTCGGTCAGTGTGGTCTTACCCGCATCGATGTGCGCCATGATACCGATGTTTCTGGTTCTCTCTAATGGATATTCTCTTCCAGCCAAAATTTTCTCCTCCTAATCGATTGCATCAAAGCCGCGTCCCCGCCGCGCTCCTCACACGCGGCGCAGGCAGCAAATATTGCCGGAGACTCATACCAAGACCAGAAAGCCTCCGCCAAAACCCTGATGCCCTCTGCTTTCGGTTTAGAAACGATAATGCGCGAACGCCTTGTTCGCCTCTGCCATCTTGTGCATATCCTCTTTTCTCTTGACGGCAGCGCCGGTATTGTTCGCCGCGTCCATCAGCTCGTTCGCCAGTCTCTCCTCCATGGTCTTCTCGCCTCTCTTGCGGGAGAACATAGTGATCCAGCGCAGAGCCAGCGCCTGACGCCTGTCCGGTCTGACCTCGATCGGAACCTGGTACGTCGCGCCGCCGATACGTCTCGCCTTGACTTCGAGCACCGGCATGATGTTGTTCATCGCAGCTTCAAATACCTCGAGAGCCGGCTTGCCGGTCTTCTCTTCCATTCTGCTGAATGCGCCGTACACGATCTTCTGTGCGACACCCTTCTTACCGTCAAGCATGATGTTGTTGATAAGCTTGGTGACCACTTTGTTGTTGTACAGCGGATCCGCTAAAACGTCTCTTTTCTGAGTATGTCCTTTACGTGGCACGTTACTTCCCTCCTTAATAATCATTAAATCACAGGTACTCACGATCGTGTTTCGTGTTCATGCGCTGAGGACTTCTTATCTATACCTGCAGCCACCCGGCAATAAGAACCCCACATAACATAAGATGAAACAAAAATCGGTTTGTGATAAAATCGACCAGAAATTACTTCGCGTCTTTCGGTCTCTTGGCGCCGTACTTGGAACGCGCCTGCCTTCTCTTCGCAACACCTGCAGTATCAAGTGTTCCTCTGACGATATGGTATCTGGTACCCGGAAGGTCCTTCACCCTGCCGCCGCGGATCAGCACAACGCTATGCTCCTGAAGGTTGTGTCCCTCACCCGGAATATAGCTCGTGACCTCGATGCCGTTCGACAGACGTACTCTGGCAATCTTACGAAGCGCCGAATTCGGCTTCTTCGGTGTGGCAGTCTTGACCGCCGTGCAAACGCCGCGCTTCTGCGGAGAGGACGTGTTCGTCGCTCTCTTTCTCAGAGAATTGAATCCCTTCTGAAGAGCCGGTGCTGCCGATTTCTTTGCGGATGTCTGTCTGCCCTTTCTGACTAACTGGTTAAATGTTGGCACTACTCTTTCACCTCCTGCTTAAGTTGAGTCTTAGTTCTCGTGGCTGCTAAAAATATGCGCAAAAAATCAATGCGTATTAGCGCACTTTCCTATTATACGGGCGGTTCCGGCGCTTGTCAAGAAATTTTTCTTAGGATTTTATGAATTCGCTGGACACTGCCATGCGCGGGTGATAGAATGTTCGCGAAAGTTTTTTATGAGGGGACTATAAATTAAGATGATACTCAAATTTCTCAAGCCGTTTTCCTTTTTACCGGCTATCTTATTGATGTATATGATCTTCACGTTCTCCGCTCAGGAGGGCGATACTTCCGCTGCGCTCAGCTACAAGGTGAGCTGTAAGATCGTTGAGATCGGCGGCGAAGTGCTTGGGGCGGATCTGCAGCCCTGGGAGATCGACCAGCTCGCGAACCGCTTTCACACGCCGGTGCGCAAGCTCGCGCATATGACCGAATACTTCCTGCTCGCGATCTCAGTAGCCTTTCCACTGTATGTCTACGGGCTGCGCGGCATCTGGCTGCTCCTCGCAGCCGGGGTGATCTGCGTCGCCTTCGCCTGCAGTGACGAATATCACCAATCCTACGTGGCCGGGCGCGGTCCGTCCAAAAAAGACGTCCTGATCGACTCTGTCGGCGTGTTCTTCGGAATCATCGTCGTCCGCATCATCGGCTGGACCGGACGCAACACGATCTTCCGCCCGTTCGCCCGCAAGAAGAACAAAAAAGAGAAAACGCCGGATCCGTATATGGGAGGACCCGGTTCGTACATACCGCCGCAGCCACCGCAGATGCAGGCGCCCCAGGGCGGGCCGGGGTATCCGGGCTATTATCGGCAGCCATACCGCGCAGACAACCGTCAGCCGCAGGGCGCATACTTCGAGAATGATCCGCGTGGACCATATCCCCCGTATGAGTCCTATCCCCCGCAGGAACCGTATCCTCCGCATGAGTCCTATTCACCGCAGGAACCGTATCCCCCGTATGAGTCCTATTCACCGCAGGAGCCGTATCCTTCCTACATGCTAGATGACTACGATTACTACGACGACGAATCCACAGCCACCTCGGACCGGTTGTCCGAAGACATGTCGTTCCGCAAGCTCGTGAGCGATCTGCGGGAACAGAAACAGACAAGGCGCGGCACCCGGAGAGCAGACTCCGCAAAAGACGGCTCTGCAATGAACAGCTCCAGAAAGAACAACTCCGCAAAGAACGGCTCCGATACAGATTAGGCCAAACCCGTCACGCAAAGGGAGATGCCCCGGCAGCAATCGACTGCACAGGCATCTCCTTTTTCTATACGCATTCTGCTTTTTACACTCTCACGACTTTGCTCTGCGGCTTACTCTTCGTCCGCAGCAGTGCCGACCAGCTCCTCTTCCGTCTCGTTCGTCTCAGCCTCAAAGTCGTCATCCAGCTCATCCAGCACCAGATCCTCGTCTTCATCAATCTCATCCAGCGCTGCCGGCGTCTCTTCCGCCAGTGTATACTGGTAGTCGTCCGTCCCGGAAAGGTCAAGTTGAACATTGTGGTAACGCTTCATTCCGGTACCTGCCGGAATCAGCTTACCGATGATGACGTTCTCCTTCAGGCCGATCAGCGGATCGACCTTGCCCTTGATCGCCGCCTCTGTGAGCACCTTCGTGGTCTCCTGGAAGGACGCGGCCGACAGGAACGAATTCGTCGCCAACGCGGCCTTCGTGATACCAAGCATAACACGCTTGCCTTCCGCCGGCTCCTTGCCCTCCGCGATCGCCTTCTCGTTCGCGTCGTCGAAGTCCAGGATATCGACCAGCGTGCCCGGCAGGAAATCCGTATCGCCGTTGTTCTCGACGCGGATCTTCTTGAGCATCTGGCGCACGATCACCTCGATGTGCTTGTCGTTGATCTCCACGCCCTGCAGGCGGTACACGCGCTGCACCTCGCGGAGCATATAATCCTGCACTGCCTCAACACCCTTGATCTTCAGGATATCATGCGGATTTACGCTTCCCTCCGTCAGCTCGTCGCCTGCCTCCAGATATGCGCCGTCCGCCGCCTTGATCCTCGAACCGTACGGAATCAGGTAGGTCTTGGACTCGCCGGTCTCATCGTTCGTCACGATGATCTCTCTCTTCTTCTTTGTGTCGCGGATCGTGACATTGCCCGCAATCTCCGTGATGATCGCAAGTCCTTTCGGCTTACGCGCCTCGAACAGCTCCTCGACACGCGGAAGACCCTGTGTGATATCGCCGCCTGCCACGCCGCCGGTGTGGAAGGTACGCATCGTCAGCTGCGTGCCCGGCTCGCCAATGGACTGCGCCGCAATGATTCCGACAGACTCACCCACCTGCACGGTCTCGCCGGTCGCCAGGTTCGCGCCGTAGCACTTCGCGCAGATGCCGTTGTGGGAACGGCAGGTCAGGATCGTACGGATCTTGATCTTCTCGTACGGCTTGCCGTCCTCTCTCACGCCTTCCTTCATGATGCGCGCCGCGCGCCCCGGCGTGATCATATGGTTTGCCTTGACGATCACCTCGCCGTTCTTATCGCAGATCGTCTCACAGGAGACACGTCCCGTGATGCGCTCCTGCGCGCTCTCGATCTCTTCTCTTCCGTCCGAGAATCCCTTAATATACATGCCCGGGATCTCGTCCCTGCCCTCGCAGCAGTCCACCTCGCGGATGATCAGCTCCTGCGAAACGTCCACGAGACGTCTCGTCAGATAACCGGAGTCCGCGGTACGCAGCGCCGTGTCGGACAGGCCCTTGCGGGCGCCGTGCGCTGACATAAAGTACTCCAGAACGTCCAGTCCCTCACGGAAGTTCGACTTGATCGGCAACTCGATCGTATGGCCGGTCGTATCCGCCATCAGTCCGCGCATGCCGGCAAGCTGCTTGATCTGCTTGTCGGAACCACGGGCTCCCGAATCCGCCATCATGAAGATATTGTTGTATTTATCCAGTCCGTCAAGCAGAGCCTTGGTCAGGACATCATCCGTGTTCTTCCAGGTCTCCACGACTTCCTTGTAACGCTCTTCCTCCGTGATCAGACCGCGTTTGTAGTTCTTCGTGATCTTATCCACGGTATCCTGTGCCTTCTTGATCAGCTCCGGCTTCTCCGGCGGCACCGTCATATCAGAAATCGACACCGTCATGGCCGCCTGCGTCGAATACTTGTAGCCGGTCGCCTTGATATCGTCGAGCACCTCGGCGGTCTTGGTCGCCCCATGCGTGTTGATGACCTTCTCAAGGATCTGCTTCAGACCCTTCTTGCCGACGAGGAAATCCACCTCGAGCTTCAGCTCATTGCCCGGGATCGAACGATCCACAAAGCCGAGATCCTGTGGAAGAATCTCGTTGAACAGGAAACGTCCCAGCGTCGATTCCACCGTATCCTGCAGCAGCGTGCCGTCCTCCAGCTTCTTCTGCATGCGGACCTTGATCTTCGACTGCAGGGTCAGAGCCTTATTCTCATACGCCAGGATCGCCTCGCTCACGCTGCGGAAGAACTTACCTTCGCCCAGCGCGCCCGGACGCTCCTGCGTCAGATAGTAGATGCCAAGCACCATATCCTGCGACGGCACCGCCACAGGGCCGCCGTCCGACGGCTTCAGCAGATTGTTCGGGGAGAGCAGCAGGAAACGGCACTCCGCCTGCGCCTCCACGGACAGCGGAAGGTGAACCGCCATCTGGTCTCCGTCGAAGTCCGCGTTGAACGCGGTACACACGAGCGGATGCAGCTTGATCGCCTTGCCCTCGACCAGGATCGGCTCAAACGCCTGAATACCCAAGCGGTGCAAAGTAGGAGCACGGTTCAGCATCACCGGATGCTCTTTGATAACCTCCTCGAGCACGTCCCATACCTCGGGCTGCAGGCGCTCCACCATCTTCTTCGCATTCTTGATGTTGTGGGAGGTCCCGTTTGCCACGAGCTCCTTCATCACGAAGGGCTTGAACAGCTCGATCGCCATTTCCTTGGGCAGACCGCACTGATAGATCTTCAGCTCCGGTCCCACGACGATAACGGAACGCCCGGAATAATCCACACGTTTGCCGAGCAGATTCTGGCGGAAACGTCCGGACTTTCCTTTTAACATATCGGACAGAGACTTCAGCGCCCGGTTGCCCGGTCCGACGACCGGTCTGCCGCGGCGGCCATTGTCGATCAGAGCGTCGACGGCTTCCTGCAGCATACGCTTCTCGTTGCGCACGATGATATCCGGCGCGCCGAGATCGAGCAGTCTCTTCAGTCGGTTGTTTCGGTTGATGATCCTGCGGTACAGATCGTTGAGGTCGGATGTCGCAAAACGTCCGCCGTCGAGCTGTACCATCGGGCGCAGATCCGGCGGGATCACCGGGATCACAGTCATGACCATCCACTCCGGACGGTTGCCGGACTCGCGGAACGCCTCGACGACCTCCAGCCGCTTGATGATCCTCGCGCGCTTCTGCCCGGTGGATTCCCTGAGTCCCTTTTTCAGCTCCTCGGACTCCTGCTCCATGTCGATCGCCTCGAGCAGCTCCTTGATGGACTCGGCGCCCATGCCAGCGCGGAACGCGTTTCCCCATTTCTCTCGCGCTTCCTGGTATTCTCTCTCAGTCAGCACCTGCTTGTAGTGCAGATCCGTCGCGCCGGGCTCCAGCACGATATAATTTGCAAAATACAGAACCTTCTCCAGCGTGCGCGGGGAGAGATCCAGCATCAGTCCCATTCTGGATGGGATACCCTTGAAATACCAGATGTGGGATACCGGAGCGGCAAGCTCAATATGACCCATGCGCTCCCTGCGGACGGAAGACTTCGTGACCTCCACGCCGCAGCGGTCGCAGACCACGCCTTTGTAGCGGATCTTCTTGTACTTTCCGCAATGGCACTCCCAGTCTCTGCTTGGCCCGAAGATGCGCTCGCAGTAGAGTCCGTCTTTCTCCGGCTTCAGAGTCCGGTAATTGATCGTCTCCGGCTTCGTCACTTCCCCGTGGGACCACTCCCGGATCTTCTCCGGGGATGCAAGCCCGATCTTTATCGCGTCAAATGTCATCGGCTGATAGCCTTCATTGTTTGTCATGTCTGGCATTGGTGGCACTCCTTTCACAAGAAATCGCTATTCTTCATCAAAAGTCTCTTCCAGGTCCAGGAACAGATCTGCGTCAGACTCCTCTTCGTCCTCTTCAACGTCAACCAGCTCGCCATCTTCAAACTCCTGCTTGCTGAAACCGTAATTGCCAAGACGCTCTTCCTCTCGGTTGTAACCGCGGTCGCCCTCGATGATCGAGCGGAGGTCCGTATCGCCGTAGTCGATCGACTCCATCAGCTCGACTTCCGTGTTGTCGTCCTTGAGCACCTTGACGTCCAGACCGAGCGACTGCAGCTCCTTTAAGAGCACCTTGAAGGATTCCGGAATGCCCGGCTGCGGAATGTTCTCGCCCTTGATGATCGCCTCGTAAGTCTTCACACGCCCCACGACGTCGTCCGACTTCACCGTCAGGATCTCCTGCAGCGTGTAGGAAGCGCCGTACGCCTCGAGCGCCCACACCTCCATCTCGCCGAAACGCTGTCCGCCGAACTGCGCCTTGCCGCCCAACGGCTGCTGTGTCACCAGAGCGTACGGGCCGGTCGAGCGCGCGTGGATCTTGTCGTCCACCAGATGATGCAGCTTCAGGTAATGCATGTGACCGATCGTGACCGGGCTGTCGAAGTACTCGCCGGTACGCCCGTCGCGCAGCCGCACCTTTCCGTCGCGCGAGATCGGAACGCCCTTCCAGACCTTTCTGTGGTCGCGATTCTCATAGAGGTAATCCATAACCTCCGGGAGCAGCTCCTCCTCATGTTTCGCCTTGAATTCCTCCCACTCCAGATTCACGTAATCGTTCGCGAGATCCAGCGTGTCCATGATGTCTTCCTCGTTCGCCCCGTCAAAGACCGGCGTGGAGATATTGAAGCCAAGCGCCTTTGCCGCAAGGCTTAAGTGGATCTCCAGCACCTGCCCGATGTTCATACGGGACGGCACGCCCAGCGGGTTCAGCACGATGTCCAGCGGACGCCCGTTCGGAAGGAACGGCATATCCTCCACCGGAAGCACGCGCGATACCACGCCCTTGTTCCCGTGACGACCGGCCATCTTGTCGCCGACGGAGATCTTTCTCTTCTGCGCAATGTAGATGCGCACCGCCTGGTTCACGCCCGGAGACAGCTCGTCGCCGTTCTCGCGTGTGAACACCTTCGCATCTACGACGATGCCGTACTCGCCGTGCGGCACCTTCAGGGAAGTGTCCCTTACCTCGCGCGCCTTCTCACCGAAGATCGCGCGCAGCAGACGCTCCTCCGCCGTCAGCTCGGTCTCGCCCTTCGGTGTCACCTTGCCGACCAGAATATCGCCGGCGCGCACCTCCGCGCCGATGCGGATGATTCCTCTCTCATCGAGGTCCTTGAGCGCATCGTCACCGACGCCCGGAACATCTCGTGTGATCTCCTCCGGCCCGAGCTTCGTGTCTCGCGCCTCCGCCTCGTATTCTTCTATATGAACCGACGTGTAGACGTCGTCCATTACAAGTCTCTCGCTTAAGAGCACCGCGTCCTCGTAGTTGTAACCTTCCCAGGTCATGAAACCGATCAGCGGATTCTTGCCGAGCGCGATCTCGCCGTTCGAGGTAGACGGACCGTCCGCGATGACCTGTCCCTCCTCCACGCGCTCGCCCTTGTTCACGATCGGGCGCTGATTATAGCAGTTGCTCTGGTTGCTTCGCACGAATTTCATGAGGTGATACTCATCCCTCATGCCGTCGTCCGTGCGGACGATGATCTCTTTCGACGTCGAGCGCTCCACCACTCCGGCGTGCTTCGCGATCACGCAGACGCCGGAGTCCACCGCCGTCTTCGTCTCCATGCCCGTGCCGACCACAGGCGCCTCCGTCGTCAGAAGCGGCACTGCCTGGCGCTGCATGTTCGATCCCATCAGCGCACGGTTCGCGTCGTCGTTCTCAAGGAACGGGATCAGGGCCGTAGCCACCGAGAACACCATCTTCGGCGACACGTCCATAAAGTCAAACATGCTGCGCTCATACTCCTGCGTCTCCTCGCGGTAGCGGCCGGAAACGTTCTTGCGGACGAAATGCCCTTCCGCGTCGAGCTGCTCGTTCGCCTGCGCCACATGGTAGTTATCCTCTTCGTCGGCCGTCATGTAGACGACCTCGTCCGTGACCCTCGGATTCTTCGGGTCAGACTTGTCGATCTTGCGGTACGGCGCCTCCACGAAGCCGTATTCATTGATCCTCGCGTAGGTCGCCAGGGAGTTGATCAGACCGATATTCGGACCTTCCGGCGTCTCGATCGGGCACATTCTTCCGTAATGGGAATAGTGCACGTCACGCACCTCGAATCCTGCACGGTCTCTGGAAAGACCGCCCGGGCCTAGCGCGGAGAGACGTCTCTTGTGCGTCAGCTCGCCGAGAGGATTGTTCTGATCCATGAACTGGGACAGCTGCGAAGATCCGAAGAACTCCTTCACAGCCGCCGTCACCGGCTTGATGTTGATCAAGGACTGCGGGGAGATCCCCTCGAGCTCCTGTGTCGTCATGCGCTCGCGCACGACGCGCTCCAGTCTGGACAGGCCGATGCGGTACTGGTTCTGCAGAAGCTCGCCCACCGCGCGGATACGACGGTTCCCCAGATGGTCAATGTCGTCGTCGTTTCCGATGCCGTACTCCAGATGGATGTTGTAGTTGATAGAGGCAAGGATGTCGTCCTTTGTGACATGCTTCGGAATCAGGTCGTGCACCGACTTCCGGATCGCCTCCTTGCGGTCTTCGAGACTGTCATTTTCTTCCAGTATTCTTTCCAGCACCGGGTAGTATACTAACTCTGTGATCCCGAGCTCGCGCGGCTCGCAATCCACGAAATTGCGCAGGTCGACCATCATGCTGGAGATGACCTTCACGTCGCGCTCCTCAGTGCGGATCAGCACATACGGAACGGCCGCATTCTGAATCTGATCGGCCAGCTCGCGCGTCACCTCGGTGCCCGCCTCCGCGATGATCTCGCCGGTGCTCGTGTCCACAACGTCCTCAGCCAGGATATGCCCGGCGATGCGGTTGCGGAACATCAGCTTCTTATTAAACTTATATCTGCCGACCTTCGCCAGATCGTAACGACGCGGGTCGAAGAACATGCTCATGATCAGGCTCTCCGCGCTCTCCACGGCCAGCGGCTCGCCCGGACGGATCTTTTTATACAATTCAAGAAGACCCTCCTCGTAGTTCGTCGCCGTATCTTTCGCGAGGGTCGCCAAAATCTTCGGCTCCTCGCCGAAGAACTCTAAGATCTCTGCATTGGTGCTCACGCCGAGCGCACGGGCAAGAACGGTGACAGGCACCTTTCTCGTCCGGTCGACGCGCACATAGAACACGTCGTTGGAATCCGTCTCATACTCCAGCCACGCGCCGCGGTTCGGGATCACGGTGCAGGAGTACAGCTTCTTGCCGAGCTTGTCGTGCGCGGTCGCATAGTAGATGCCCGGCGAACGCACCAGCTGGCTGACAATGACGCGCTCCGCGCCATTGATCACAAAGGTACCGGTGTCCGTCATCAGCGGCAGGTCGCCCATGAAGATCTCATGCTCGCTGATCTCATCGTTTTCCTTATTATGAAGGCGAACGCGTACCTTAAGCGGAGCAGCGTAGGTCGCATCGCGCTCCACACACTCCTCAATGCTGTATTTCGTGTCGTCTGCACAAAGTTTGAAGTCGGCGAATTCCAGACTGAGTTTGCCGCTGTAATCGTCGATCGGTGAGATATCATCAAAAACTTCCCTGAGCCCTTCATTCAAAAACCACTGGTAAGAATTTTTCTGAACTTCAATAAGATTCGGCATCTCAAGGACTTCCTTCTGCCTTGAGTAACTCATACGAAACCCTTTACCATTTGTAATAGGACGTATCCTGTTTTTCTCCATTGACGTTTCACCTCATGTTCTTTCTGCAGTCATATTCAATTTTGGGCATAGTTATCCCGTGAGGGCATAATCCCGCACAATAGTGCAACCTACACTCTAGCATAAAAACAAGGTGACGTCAAGAATTTTTTTCCAAAAGTTCAGCTAAAGTTCAGCTATGCAAAAAGGCAAAAACAGCCGGGACACGGATTCATGTCACCGGCAGCATTGCCTTTCAATCTTCCTTTTTAAGAGCGCGAGCGCCTCGTCCCTCGCCTGCGCGCGGATCTGCGCGCGCGTCCCCGTCAGGTGAAGTTCCCTTACCACGGTCTCGCCGCAGACATGGCAGCCGATGTAGACCAACCCGACCGGCTCTGATGCGTCGGCAGGCCCCTCGCGTTTCGGCCTATCCCCTGCGTTTCCCAATTCGTCTGTCACGGCTGTCCCGTCTTTTCCCGTTTCTCCCATATCGGAACCCGCATATCCGGTCACCGACAGACAGCAATCCGCTTTCGCCGCTCTCGCACCGCCCTCCGCCATCTCCGAGGCAGTCTGCGCGCTGACCGCGGTGTACTTCTCCAGCGTTTCCTTCCGCACGCCGACCATCTCATGCTTCGCCTCGTCGCAGTATGTCACGAATCCGCGCTTGAACACCTCCGAGCTTCCCGGCACATCGGTCAGCGCCGCCGCAACCATCCCGCCCGTGCAGGACTCGACGGTGGTGACGGTCAGCCCGCGCTCTGCTAATATCTTTATGATTTCTTCACATCTGCCCATCCAGCACGCCCCAGTTCTTCCGCAGATAGTCGACGAGCGAGATCACCGTCAGCGCCAGCGCCACCCAGACAAGTACCTGTGCGATCGTATCAAACACACCGCCGAGGTCCAGGATCAGCAGGATCACCATGATCATCTGAGACGCAGTCTTAAACTTACCCCAGTAGCTCGCCGCGATGACAGTCCCTTTGTCGGAGGCCACCAGGCGGAATCCGCTGATGATAAATTCTCTCCCGATGATGATGATCACGATCCACGCCGCGAGCGCGCCCTTCTCCACCAGACAGATCAGCGCCGAGCAGACGAGCAGCTTGTCCGCGATCGGATCCATAAATTTCCCAAAGTCGGTGACCAGATTGTTCTTGCGCGCCAAATAGCCGTCAAACCAGTCTGTGACACTCGCGAGAATGAAAACCGCAGTCGCCACATATTTCCCGGCATCCCCCAGCCAATCCGTGAGCATCAGCACTACAAACACCGGCACCATGCAAACTCTCAACACTGTCAGTTTATTCGGTAAGTTCATCTTCTATCTCTCCTATCAGATCGTATTCCGCCGCACCTGTGATCTTCACCCGCGCGAAGTCTCCGGACATCAGCGTCTCATCCGTGTGAATAAACAGCAGACCGTCCACGTTCGGAGCATCGCCGTAGGTGCGCGCCACATAGGCGTCCTCGTCCGCGACCTTGCCCTCTACCATCGCCGTCACCGTGCTGCCGATCCGATCCTGCGCCCGGTCAAAGGCGATCTCCTGCTGCAGCTCCATCAGCTCCTCCTGCCAGGTCAATTTCGTCTCCTCGTCAATCTGATCCGGCATCTCGGCCGCCGGCGTGTCCTCCTCCCGCGAATAGGGGAACACTCCGAGACGGTCAAACTCCATCTCGTCGATGAATTCCATCAACTCCTCGTGCTGCTCTTTCGTCTCTCCCGGGAACCCGGCGATCAGCGTCGTCCGCAGCATGATATCCGGAATCGCCTCGCGCAGCTTTTTCACGATCCTCACCAGATCATCTTTCGTCGTCCGGCGTCCCATGCGCTTCAGCACCGCATCGCTCGCGTGCTGGATCGGCAGATCCAGATAATGGCAGATCTTCGGTTCACGCGCGATCGTCTCGATCAGCTCGTCGTAGATCTCCTCCGGATAACAGTAGAGGAGGCGGATCCAACGGATCCCGGAGATCCTGCACAGCGCCTCCAGCAGAAGATGCAGCGATTTTTTCCCGTACAGGTCTTTTCCGTAGACGGTCGTCTCCTGAGCGACCAGAATCAGCTCCTTCACGCCCTGCGCCGCCAGCTCCTCCGCCTGCGCGATCAGTCTCTCCATCGGGATGCTGCGATAGCTTCCGCGCAGTTTCGGGATGATGCAGTAGGTGCAATGCTTATCGCAGCCCTCCGCAATCTTGAGATACGCGTAGTGTCCGCCGGTCGTCACAAGTCTTCCCGCCTCCGGCAGCGGCAGCCGGCTCAGTGCCTCCGTCTCTACCTCGCGTTTTCCGGCGAGCGCCTGCTCCACGGCGTCCGCGATCTTGTCGTAAGCCGTCGTACCGAGCACCATGTCTACCTCCGCGACCTCATCGAGAATCTCCTGACGATAGCGCTGCGCCATACAGCCGGTCACGATGAGGGCCTTGCAGCTCCCGGACTTCTTATATTCCGCCATCTCGAGAATCGCCTGCACGCTCTCCTCTTTCGCGTCATTGATAAAGCAGCAGGTGTTGATTATGATGATATCGGCCTCCACCTCGTCATCCGTAAACTCATATCCCCTGCTGCCAAGCAAGCCAAGCATTTCCTCGGAGTCGACCAGATTCTTGTCGCAGCCGAGCGAAACAAACAATATTTTCATTTGTTATCTCTGTTTTCCTTTCTGTACCGTCAGCTCATGCTCTCCGGCATCCATGACATCTCCGGCAACTCCCACTTCCACGATCTCCCCGCTCTTCCCTGCGCGCTTTTCATAGGCCGTCTCCCTCGCAAGCAGTTCCTGCAGATCAACATCCGGATTGGCCTTTTGCAGCTTTGCGAGTTTTCGCACCCGCGACTGAATGCAAAAGAGACTCACCAGATTTGTCAGACCGTCCAGAATCAGACAGATCCCGATGTACAGAAGCATATAACGCTCCGTCGCAAAAGGATTGCACAAAAGCACGATGCCCAGCGCCACGATGACGAGCGCGCAGATCAGCACCAGATACCACTTTCGGAATTTCAATTTTCTCATGTTGAGAGAACTCTGGATCTTCACCACCGCGCCGAGCAGCAGAATGATGCCCATCGCAAACGGCAAGACTTCCGTCAGAAACGCCTGGTTCAGCAGAATGAAAATACCAAACGCGAAACAGACGATACCAATCACCAGGTCCATCTGCAAAAACCCCTGCAGATTATCCCGCGTGTAATAGATGATCGCGTACGTGATCCCGAGCACGATCATCACGATGCCCAGCGCGATCCCGATCATCCGCACGGACAGCGACGGCCATGCGATCAGGACGACCCCAAGCGCCACATAGAGCGCCGACAGGAATATATAACTTTTGCTGAAACTCTTTACCTCATTCAAAAAACTCGCCTTCCTTTCCCATCCGCAGTCCTTCTGTCACAGCCGGACGCAGATCGCAACGGCTTACTCCTCCTCTGCCGCAGCTTCCCCGGCCTCTTTCCCTGCGTCCGCCGCTTCCTCCGGGAGCACCTTGATCTTGCCCTCGTTTAGCTCGGCGACCGCCTGGGAGAGCGGCTTCGAGATCTCCAGCGCACGCTCATCTCCCTTCATCTGGCGGGATATGATCTGGCGCGCACGTTTCGCCGTCGCCAGTACGATCGAATAGCGGCTGTTCACCACCGGCGTATCGCCCTGCTCTACCTCGCTGTTCACTACTTTCATCAGATCAGAATAAGATGGATGTAACATAAATCAGGATCTCCTTCTCTATTATATTATTTAGCGTTGCTATTATGAACCTTATCAGTCAGACGCCTGCTGCCGCCCCTATCTAGAGCTGCCGGGCAAGCTCCCGGACCTCCTGCCGGATCTGTTCAATAAACTCACGGTTCCGGTCGATCCTGCCGTGTTGACTTTCAATCAGACGGTGGACCTCCTCCATGCTCTCCTCAAGATCGTCGTTGATGATCATGTAATCGTATTTCTCAACCTCCGCCGACTCCTCGACCGCCCGCTGCATCCGCGCGTGAATCACCGCCGCATCCTCAGTCCCGCGTCCGCTCAGTCTCTGCGCAAGCGTCTGCGCATCCGGCGGCATCACGAAAAGCAACAGCGCATCCGGATATTTCTCCCGAATCTTGAGCGCGCCCTGCAGCTCGATCTCCAGGATCACATCCCGTCCCTGGTCGATCTGGTCCTCCACATAATCGCGCGGCGTGCCATAGTAATTGCCGCAGTAGCACGCGTACTCGATCAGGCGGTCCTCCCCGATCAGCTGCTCGAATTCCTCCTTCGTCCGGAAAAAGTATTCCCGCCCGTCCTCCTCGCCTTCTCGCGGCGCGCGCGTCGTCGCCGAGATGGAGAGCGCATACTGTCCGTACCGTTCCGTCAGAAGCTTCATCAGCGTCCCCTTGCCGACTCCGGAAAACCCGGACACCACCACGAGGATCCCTTTTCTGCCCATTACTGTTCTTCTCCCTTCATCTCCTGCCAGGCGCCTGCGCCTGCCGCAAAACGTCTGGCGATCGTATCCGGCTGCATCGCGGAGAGCAGGATCTGTCCGGTCTCCATCACGAGCACAGATTTTGTCCTCCTGCCCTGCGTCGCGTCGACCACGCGCTGTTCCTCACGGGCATTCTGCACAAGGCGCTTGATCGGAGCCGCATCCGGATTCACGACAACCGTCACTTTCTGTGCGTTCACAAAATTGCCAAAACCGATATTCACCAAGTTCGCCATTTACGATCCGCATCCTTTCCATCCGCCGCAGCGCAATCCGCCAAACCGGGCCCTTCAGACGATTTCCTGTCGTCCGCCTGCTCTGTGTCATCATTCAATATTCTGCACCTGCTCACGCACTTTCTCGATATCCGTTTTCAGATCGATCGCAATGTTGGATGTCGCCAGATCGTTTGCCTTGGAGAGGATCGTGTTTGCCTCACGGTTCATCTCCTGCGCGATGAAATCCAGTTTTCTTCCGACTCCGTCCCCATGCAGCAGAGCATCCCGCATCGTCCCGATATGGCTCTTTAAGCGCACTGTCTCCTCGTCCGTACAGATCTTATCCGCAAACAGCACCACCTCGGAGGCGAGCCGGTTCTCGTCGATCTGCGAATCCTCCAGAAGCTCATGGACCTTGTCCTCCAACTTCTTCCGGTATTCCGCGATGATCTGCGGATAACGCTGCTCGATCAGATTTACATTCTCTTCCATCCCATCGAGCTTGTCAAGGATATCTTTCTTCAGAGCCTCGCCCTCGCGCTCTCTGGCCGCGACAAACTGTCCGCACGCACCTTTCAGGGCAACCTCCAGCATCGCCCAGAGCTCCTCCTCGTCGACTTCCTGTTCTTCCATCGTAAAGACCTCCGGACAGCGGCCGAGCGCGGACGCCCGGATATCGTCCTCAATTCCGAAAGTCTCTGCCATCTGCCGGAAATATTTCAGGTACTCCGCCGCAATGTCCGCATTGTACTTCAGCGCGACGTTCTCCTCACTGTCGTCCTCGTATGTGACAAACAGATCGATCTTGCCCCGCTGCACATATTTCTTCAGCGTATTTCTGATCTCCGTCTCAAAGAAATTAAACTTCTTCGGCAGCTTGATATTCACATCGAAATAGCGGTGATTGACCGCCTTCATCTCTACCGTAAATTTTTTGTTGCCCTGGTGATGTTCGCACCGACCAAAGCCAGTCATGCTTTTGATCATTGTTTCCGTCCCTCTCCCGCCCGAAGGCAAAAAATAACCATTTGGATTTATTATAAGCGAAAGGGCGAATACAGTCAATTATAAACATTGTCTTTTTTGGAAGAATCTGTTATGATATGCGAAAGCGATAAGCTGGGGGAAGAAGCCGAAACGGGAAATGACAGCCTGCAAGCGGTATTGCGGGACAGTCGGGCCGCAGGACAGATCTCCCAGGATTGGCGCAGCTCATAAAACGAAAGGCGGAGGCATCGCACTATGGCACTCGACGGAATCGTGATCGCAAATATCGTTGCAGAACTGAATGAAGCTCTCGCAGGAGCCCGCATCAGCAAGATCGCACAGCCGGAGGCGGACGAACTGCTCTTCACGTTCAAGGGAAGCGGCGGACAGCAGCGTCTTCTGCTCTCCGCGGGGGCAAGCCTCCCTTTGATCTATCTGAGTTCCGTGAACAAACCGTCGCCGCTGACCGCACCCAACTTCTGCATGCTGCTGCGCAAGCACATCGGAAACGGCCGCATCATCCGCATATGGCAGCCGGGGCTTGAGCGCATCGTCCGCTTTGAGATCGAGCACTACAACGAGATGGGCGATCTCTGCCGCAAGGAGCTGATCCTTGAGCTCATGGGCAAACACAGCAACCTCATCTTCTGCGACGACAAAGGAATGATCATCGACAGCATCAAACACGTGTCCGCGCAGACCAGCTCGGTGCGCGAGGTGCTCCCGGGGCGCAGCTACTTTGTCGCCGTGACGCAGGAAAAGTGCGATCCGCTCTCGACCTCCGAAGAGGAGTTTTGCGCCGCCGTATTCTCGAAACCGATGCCACTTTTCAAGGCGATCTATAGCTCTTACACCGGCGTCAGCCCCGTGATCGCGGAAGAGCTCTGCCATCGCGCAGGCCTCGAATCCGCGCAGAGCGCCAACACGATCGGCACCGCGGAACAGCTTCATCTGTACCGCCGGTTCGAACTGCTCATGGAGGACGTGCGCGAGCATCGCTTCTGCCCGCTCATCGTCTATGACAGAGACCGAACCCCGGTCGAATTCTCCTCCGTTCCTCTTACGATGTACGCAGATCTGGAACAGGCGAATTTTAATTCCGCCTCAGAGATGCTTGAGCAGTATTTCTCCATGCGCAACACCGTGACGCGCATCCGTCAGAAGTCTTCCGACCTGCGGCGCATCGCGACCACCGCCCTCGACCGCTGCCGCAAGAAATACGAGCTGCAGAGCCGCCAGTTAAAAGACACGGAAAAACGTGAAAAATACCGCGTCTACGGAGAATTGATCAACACCTACGGCTATGGCGTAGAGCCGGGCGCGAAAAGCTTCGAGGCGCTGAATTACTATACGAACGAGACGATGACGGTGCCGCTCGACGACACGCTGAGCGCGCACGAAAACGCGCAGAAATATTTTGACAAATACAATAAACTGAAGCGCACCTACGAAGCGCTCTCAGAACATATTCAGGAGACGGAAGCGGAGATCGCACAGCTCGAATCCATCTGCACGTTCATGGATATGGCGCTCTCGGAGGACGACCTGGTACAGGTGCGCGAGGAGCTTATGGACGCAGGCTACATTCGCCGTAAGTATACCGGCAAAAAGGCGAGGATCACATCCAAACCTTTTCACTATGTATCTTCGGATGGGTTCGATATCTATGTCGGAAAAAATAATTATCAGAACGACGAGTTGACCTTCAAGATCGCCGGAAACAGCGACTGGTGGTTCCACGCTAAGGGCGCGCCCGGTTCGCACGTGATCATAAAAACAAACGGCCGGGAAGTCCCCGACCGCACTTTCGAAGAAGCTGCCCGGCTGGCCGCGCACTACTCGCGCAACCGAAACGCCGAGAAAGTAGAAATCGACTATGTCGAAAAAAAGCATGTGAAAAAACCGAACGGCGCGAAACCGGGCTTCGTCGTGTACTACACAAATTATTCCATGATGATCGACTCGGACATCAGCGGGATCCAATGCCTGCAGACGAACTGATCTTGTGACCCATATGCCGGGCAGAGGATCAGACGATTCCATCCCGGAACACGCGCATCATCTCCCGCGTGAGGCTCACCCCGTCGTCCTCGGGGACATTCTCGCGCGGACACCAGAACGCCTCGGCCAGCTCATGTTCGTCGAGCGTGATCTCCTCTGGACCATCCAACTCCGCAAAGAATCCCATCAACAGCGTCCCGCTGAACGACCAGGGCTGGCTCTTGTAATAGCGGAGATTCTTCACGCGGAGTCCGGTCTCTTCCATCACCTCGCGGGCGACCGTCTCCTCGATCGTCTCGCCAATCTCGGCAAATCCCGCAACCAACGCATATTTCTTGTAAGAACGCCCCGCATAGCGCGTCAGCAGCAGTTTCTCTCCGTTCGTGATCGCCACGATGACAGCCGGCGAGATCTTCGGATATTCCTGCAGTCCGCACTCCGGGCAACGCATCATGCGTTCCTGCTCATCGTGCACCATCGCATGCGCGCAGCGCGGGCAGAAACGGCGGCTCTCGTACCACGAGGCGAGCTGATACCCGGTCACCCCTGCGAACGCGGTCTCACGCGGGCAGTCCGCGCGCAGGCTATCGACGGTGCGCCAGCAAAGACCAATCTCTGTGCCGGCAGAAGCTGTTTTCGTGTCAGTAGGGGCTGTTTCCGTGCCGCCAGGACCTGAAAAAGACTCTTGCTCTGCCCGATCAGACAGCTCCAGGTCCTTCAGCCCCGGCAGCCAGAAATACTCTGTCCCGTCGATGGAAAACAGATAGACCGATGGCCCTATACCCGGAAATCCCGTGTTTACCATGTTTGCCCTGTCCGTATCCAAAAGCTCTTCCGCTTCCCGGAAGCGCAAAAAAGAGAGCTCCCCGTCTCTTTCTCTCATCAGAAGCTCTCTTCCCCGATATCCGAGCGCAATGCTGTCCGGCTTCGGGGTCGTGTTCTTATATTCGTTGTGATACCTGTTCTTTCCTATTTCCTGTATCATTCTTTCACATCCTGACGAACCTGATCCGCCCGGCTTCCGGCCTGCGACTGTCGCCAAGCTCCGGCTTCATCTGCCGCCTCGCCTTCGCTAAGCAACACCCCAGGTGAATTCTTCCGCCGTCGTCTGGCCGACCTCATGCGGCGTCTT
This sequence comes from uncultured Lachnospiraceae bacterium, assembly GCA_947626285.1. Lineage (GTDB taxonomy): Bacteria > Bacillota > Clostridia > Lachnospirales > Lachnospiraceae > Choladousia. The sequence goes on along the minus strand of CANQRR010000021.1, from coordinate 28,421 downwards.
CACGCCGTCCGCGACGGCCTGATCCGCCTCGGCGCGGTACTCGCGCACCTCCACGCAGAAACAACGGTAATCGCCTACTACGTAGTGATACACATCCTTGTACTCCTGGGCGGAGTCGTCCACGATCACAATGTACAGATAATCTTTCGCCTGTGTGTAGATCGCGCTCGTGCTGATCTGCGCATTCACATTGTTGTAGAGCAGATTGTTTGTCAGCATATCACGAAGCTGCTCATACTCGAGAACCGAATAATTCGTGTCCATATAGCTGCAGCTGATCGTCGAAGTGTTCTCCATCCCCACATACGCGTCCTGCTTGTAAACGGTCTTCTCCTCTGTGCTCGCATCGGAGTCCACGGTCCAGCCGGCCCCCACGGAATATGTGCCGATGAGTGCGGACGAGACATCCTGCGCCGCGTCCATGCCGCCCGACGCATCTGCGCTATCCTCAGCAAGGGCAGCGAGCGCGTCCGCATCCTCAATACCGGCAGTCTCCGCCCCGCTTTCTTCCGAATAGGACTCCTGCACCCAGTTTCCGAACTCATCGTAATATCCGGATGGCTCCTCCGCCTGCAGGACGCCTCCCAGACAGCCGGAAAGGCAAACAGCCAGACAGAATGCCGCTGTCGTCTTCGCCGCTCTTCTTTTCCCGAACACGCGAACCGCCTTTTTCATAATCATACATCTCCCAATCTATTTTTTCATCGATTCGCTGTCCCACGCGCCGTTCTTCCCGGCGGCAGGGCAGAGCTTTCACAATTCTTTTGCATATCAAGTATAATCGCATTCGACCGATTTGTCACGAAAGGAATTCTTAAGATTTCTCTAAGGGTACAAAAAGAGCCGATGCCATCTCTGACATCAGCCCTATTGTCTCTATTTTGCGTAATCTACCGCTCTGCTTTCCCGGATTACGCTTACCTTGATCTGACCCGGATATTCCAGCTCGGCTTCGATCTGCTTCGCAATATCTCTCGCCATGAGCACCATATCGGAATCATTCACCTGATCCGGAACTACCATTACCCGAATCTCTCTACCTGCCTGAATAGCAAAAGATTTTTCCACACCCTTGAATGTGTTCGTAATATCTTCCAACTGTTTTAATCTGTTTGTATATGTTTCGAGCGTTTCTCGCCTTGCGCCCGGACGGGCCGCCGAGATCGTATCTGCAGCCTGTACGATGCAGGCGATCAGTGATTCTGCTTCAACATCCCCATGATGAGATTCCACCGCGTTCACGACGATCGCAGACTCCTTATACTTCCTGCAGAGATCCGCGCCAATCTGAATATGCGATCCCTCGATCTCATGGTCGATGGATTTGCCGATATCATGCAACAATCCGGCACGTTTTGCCATCCTGATGTCCACCCCGATCTCGCCGGCAAGCAGCCCGGAGAGCTGCGCCACCTCGATCGAATGCTTCAGTGCATTCTGGCCATAACTTGTCCTGAATTTCATGCGGCCAAGCAAACGTACTAATTCCGGATGAATGCCGTGCACGCCAACCTCCAGCGCGGCATTTTCACCTTCCTCCCGGATGATTGCTTCTACTTCTTTCTGTGCTTTTTCCACCATCTCTTCGATTCTGGCCGGATGGATTCGGCCATCCACGATCAGTTTCTCAAGCGCGATCCTCGCGACTTCTCTTCTGATCGGATCAAAGCCTGACAGAATGACGGCTTCCGGCGTATCATCAATGATCAGGTCCACGCCTGTCAGCGTCTCGAGCGTCCGTATGTTGCGGCCCTCTCGTCCGATGATTCTTCCCTTCATCTCGTCATTCGGAAGCTGTACCACAGAGATCGTCGTCTCTGCCACGTGATCCGCAGCGCATTTCTGGATCGCTGTGACCACATACTCTTTTGCCTTTTTGCCCGCGTCTTCTTTTGCTCTGCTCTCAAGCTCCTTGTAGAGCTTGGCAACATCGATCTTTACTTCATCTTCAACAGTTTTTAAAAGATATTCTTTTGCTTGTTCAGAGGTAAGTCCTGAGATTCTTTCAAGTTCCTGGATCCTTTGTCCGAGAAGTTTGTCCGCTTCTGCGTTCTTTTTCTTTAGCTCTTCTTCTTTCGCCGTAATCCCCGATTCTCTGCGTTCCAGAGCCTCCGCCTTCTTGTCGACGCTCTCCTCCTTCGACAAAACGCGTTTCTCAAAGCGCTGCAATTCTGTTCTGCGTTCTCTAGTCTCTCTTTCCAACTCATTCTTCGTCTTCAAAGATTCTTCCTTCGCTTCCAGAAGTGCCTCACGCTTCTTTGTCTCTGCAACCTTCAGTGCGTCATCGATGATCTGTCTTGCCTTTTCCTCGGCGCTGCCGAGCTTTGCTTCGACTACATTCTTCCTGTAGTTGATCGCCACAAGCGCAGAAATCGGAACCGCAATAATCAGTGTGATTACAACAGCAATAATGAGCATTACTGTTCCAGGCACAGGAGCACCTCCTTATTTAGTTTTCATTGTTCGTAAACAACAGTTCAATTTTATACTGTTTTTGAAATTATGTCAAGCGAAATACAAATTACCCCAGCAAAGTCCGAAAAAAATCTTTCATATGCCCTGCTCCTCCGGTAATTCACTCGCTGCCGCCGACATCACCCGGCGGATCGCAGATAACTGGTAGCCCCGCCGCAGGAGAAACTGAATCATGCGGTCCGTCTCCTTTCGGTCCGCTTCCGAAGAAAAGTGCTTCTTCTCCAGCCAGCCGCGTATCTGCCGCTCTTCATCCGGGGTGTCGCTCTGATTCAGCGCCGCCTCCATGGCTTCCTGCGATATCCCTTTCTGATACAGCTCCTGCTCCAGACGGCGCAGGCTCTTACTGGCCTTCCTGTATTCTATGTAGTTCCTCGCATAGCGCACATCATCTATGTAATGGTAGCTTTTCACATAGTCGACCGCCTGCTCTGCGATATCTTCCGGATAAGAGAGCTCACCCAGTTTTCTGCGAAGCTGCTGCTCCGTGCGATCCATGCGCTGCAGATAGTTCATGGCGCAGAGCTTTGCCCTCTTCGGAAGCAGTTCCTGAAAGATCTGTGCTTCACACTCCGGCGCAAGGGTCTCTCCCTCATGGATTCTGAACTGATCCAGCTCTTTCTTATAAAGAGGAAATCTGCGTCCGTCCGCAAGGCACACCAGATGCCGCCCTCCGGACAAGGCTTCTATTCTGTCCACATAGCTCATTGCTTTATTCCTCGCTGCTCCGCTGCTCTTTCAGCACAGAAATCACCGCCGCTGTAGTCCTCTACTCCGCATCCTGCGGCGCGGCCTCATCCGCCGGCGCTTCGGAAGCCTCCGCCAGCCCATACTGCTCACGCACCTTCTGCTCGATCTCCTGCATCACTTCCGGGTGTTCCGCCAGATACAGCTTGGCATTCTCTCTGCCCTGGCCGATCTTCTCACCCTCATAAGCGTACCAGGCGCCGCTCTTATTCACAACATTATTATTCGCGGCAAGATCGAGGATATCGCCCTCCCTGGAAATGCCTTTTCCGAACATGATATCAAACTCCGCCTCTTTAAACGGCGGCGCAATCTTATTCTTTACGACCTTGACACGCGTGCGGTTCCCGATGACCTCGCCGCTCTGCTTGAGCGACTCGATCCTGCGCACATCCAGGCGAATGGAGGAATAAAACTTGAGCGCGCGGCCGCCGGTCGTCGTCTCCGGATTCCCGAACATGATCCCCACCTTTTCACGGAGCTGGTTGATAAATACGACGGTACAGTTCGACTTGCTGATCACGCCGGTCAACTTGCGCAACGCCTGCGACATCAGACGCGCCTGAAGTCCGACATGCGAATCGCCCATGTCTCCGTCGATCTCCGCCTTTGGGACGAGCGCCGCCACCGAGTCTACGATAATGATATCCACAGCCCCGGAGCGCACCATCGTCTCCGTGATCTCCAGCGCCTGCTCGCCATTATCCGGCTGAGATATGTAAAGATTATCGATGTCCACGCCGATATTTCGCGCGTACACCGGATCCAGCGCGTGCTCCGCGTCGATGAAGCCCGCGATCCCGCCGCGTTTCTGCACTTCACTGACCATGTGCAGCGCCACTGTCGTCTTACCGCTCGACTCCGGCCCGTAGATCTCTATGATACGTCCCTTCGGGATCCCGCCGAGTCCAAGCGCAATGTCCAGACTCAGCGAACCGGTGGGAACCGTCTCGATATTCATATGGGCTCCCGTGTCTCCCAGCTTCATCACGGAACCCTTCCCAAACTGCTTCTCAATCTGCGCAAGCGCAGCATCCAATGCCTTCAGCTTATCTTCCTGTGCCATTTTTCTTCTCCCTTTCTTTCGAACCTATGTTCGCCCTTGTTCTAATCCTAGTACAACCTGTCCAACTTGTCAAGTAAATCTTTTGCCTGTTCAAAAAATCAGACGAAATCGTGCGGCTCCGCCGCGCTTCATTCGTCTCATTTTATTTATCATATGTTCTATTCAATTATCTTATTCACATATTATCAATATTTTTCAGCTTTGTCAACCACTTTTTACGCGAAAATTCTGTGAAAATCATTGAACATCACGAACACCATCAGCAGCATCAGCAGCATCAGACCCGTAAAGTGCACCCTGGCCTCCAGCTCCGGATCGACACGCTTTCCGCGAACCGCCTCGATGATCAGAAATACCAGCCTGCCCCCGTCGAGCGCCGGAAGCGGCAGCAGATTCATCACACCGAGATTGGCCGACAAAAGGATCGAGATGTTGAACAGATTCAGCCAGACGTACAGCAGACCCTCCGGCTTGCTCTCCTCATAGGTGTCGCCGATCACCTGCACGACGCCCACCGGTCCCGACATATCGTCGAGTCCCGCGTTACCGCGCAGCAGCATTTTCAGGCTCTGCAGCGTTGTGTCGATCCAATAATATACCTCATATGCGCTGTAGGCGAGCGTCTGAATGGGATTTGTTCTCACCCGGGCGTAGTTGACGCTCCCCGTGATCCCGTACTTATAGCCTCTGTCCGTGAGGATCGGCTTCACCGTTGTCTCATGCGTCTCGCCATCCCTCTCATACTCAAAGACTACGGCCTCTCCCTCGTGGAACATTCCATAGTTGGAAAACTGGCGATACAACCGAATCCGCTTGCCATTCATCTTCGTGATCCGGTCTCCTGCTCTCAGCCCGGCCTCCTGCGCCGGATAGCCGTCCGTGACGTCCTTGATGATCGGCGCGTCGTAACCGATGTTCCCGATGATAAAGATCGCCAGGACAAAGGCCAGCAGAAAATTGAACAGCGGCCCCGCGGCCACCACTGCGATTCTCGCACCGACCGGCCTGCTGCCGAACGAGCCCTCGCTCATGTCCTCGCCGTCCTCGCCAAGCATCAAACATGACCCGCCAAACGGAAGCAGCTTCCACGAATAGCGCGTGCCTCCCGCCTCAAAACTCAGCAGTCTCGGTCCCATGCCGAGCGAAAACTCCTCGACCACGATCCCATTTTTCTTCGCGAGCAGAAAATGTCCCAGCTCATGTATGATAATGATGACGCTGAACACGATCAGCGCAACAATGATCTTCAAATATTCCACCTGCCTTCAATCGTTATAATCACTCAGCAGCAAACGCCTCGGCCTGTATCGAAGTCGCCGATCATTTCATAAACGCTTCGCTCCGTCGCGAGGATCTCATCTACATTCGGCGACGCGATCACGCGGTGTCGATCCATACAGTAGCGTATGATTCTATAGATATCCGTGAAACCGATCTTCCGCTTCAGAAAGCCGCCCACCGCGCACTCGTTGGCCGCGTTGAACACCGTCGGCATCGAACCGCCCGCCCGCGCCGCCTCAAAGGCGTATTTCAGACCCAGGAACGTCTCCGGATCCGGATCCTCAAAAGCGATGCTTCCAATCTTCGCGAAATCCAGCCGGTCTCCCGCGAGATATCGCCGCTGTGGATAATAGAGCGCATACTGGATCGGCAGCTTCATATCCGGCGTGCCGAGCTGCGCGATCACCGCACCATCCTGAAACTGCACCATCGAATGGATGATGCTCTGCGGCTGCACGACGACCTGAATCTGATCGAGCCCCGTCCCGAAGAGCCAGCGCGCCTCCATGACCTCAAGCCCTTTGTTTACCATGCTCGCCGAATCCACCGTGATCTTCTGCCCCATCGCCCAGTTCGGGTGCTTCAGGGCATCCTCCAGCTTCACCTGCGCAAGCTGCTCTTTTGTCATGCCTCGGAACGGTCCGCCCGAAGCCGTCAGCAGAATCTTGTCGATCCCACCGCGATCCTCCCCGTTCAGCGCCTGAAAGATCGCGCTGTGCTCGCTGTCCACAGGAAGGATACGCACACCGCGCTCCCTCGCAAGCGGCATGATGATGTGTCCCGCCGTCACCAGCGTCTCCTTGTTCGCGAGCGCAATGTCCTTGCCGGCGCGAATCGCCTCGACCGTCGGAACGATACCGATCATCCCCACGATCGCGGTCACCAGCATCTCTGCCTCCTCGCAGACCGCCACCTCTTTCAGCCCGTCCATACCACAGACCACTTTCACCGGGAGATCCGCCACCGCGACGCGCAGCGCTTTTGCGTCCGCCTCCTCCCACACCGCCGCCATGCGCGGCCGGAACTCACGGATCTGCTGCTCCAGCAGACGGATGTTCCGCCCCGCCGAGAGCGCCGCCACCCGGATATCGCCGTTTGCGCGCACCACCTCAAGCGTCTGGGTCCCGATCGAACCCGTCGAGCCCAGGATCGCAATTGTCTTCACTCTCATCTCATCCCTTCATATCCCGCATATTTTGCACATGCAGAACCGTGTATATCACATGACACTCCCGATCGCAGCCGGACCGATCATCCCTGTAACAGGAAAAAAGCCTGCACAAGATAATACACGACCGGCGCGATAAAGATCACGCTGTCGAAACGATCCAGGATCCCGCCATGTCCCGGGATCAGCGTCCCGAAATCCTTGATCCCGTGATTTCGCTTGATCGCCGAGGCCGCCAGATCGCCCACCATGGAGATCAGCGCGCTCACCGCGCAGATCACAGCAAAATACAGCATATAATTTCCCTGCATTTTCAGTCTCCCTGAGATCGCCGCCGCGTAGATCACGCCGAGCAGCGCCGCACCGACAACGCCGCCGACCGCCCCCTCCACGGATTTTTTCGGACTCAGCTTCGGAGACATCTTGTGTTTGCCGATCAGCATCCCCACACAGTAGGCACAGGTATCGCAGCCCCACGAGCCGAGAAAGATCAGCCAGACCAGATACACCCCGTCCGTCATCATTCGCAGCTGGTAGATGCAGGAAAGCATCACTGCCACATAGACCACGCCGAAAAACGCGCCGGTCACCTGCTGCGTCTGATAGCGCGGGTAGGTAAACACATACACCGCCATGAACAGGATCAGAAGCGCGATCAGCACTGTCATAGTATATGCCGTCAGTCCCAAAATTACTATTAGATAACAGGCAAAACAGCCCAGATACCCCACGATCGCGAGCGGCGAAAATCTCCGGTCGTCGACCCCGATGGCGCGGTACAACTCATCCAGGCCAATGATGGAGATCGCCAACAGCGCCGCGGCGAGCACAGGACCTCCGGTGATGATCACCACGAGCGCGATCGCCACAAGGACGATCCCGCTGATCAGTCTGGTTCGAAACATCTCATTCCTCCTTGACTCCGCCGTAGCGTCTGTCACGGCTGTTGTACTTCTCTATGGCCTGCCACAGATCGTCTTTCGTGAATGCCGGCCACGGCACCTCCGTAAAATAGAATTCCGTGTACGCGAGCTGCCACATCAGATAATTTGACAGCCGCTGTTCGCCGCTCGTGCGGATCAGCAGATCCGGATCCGGCACCTCCGCCGTGTCGAGATAGCCCGAGAAGCATTCCTCCGTGATCTCCTCCGGGCGCAGCTTTCCGTCCACGCAGTCCTGCGCGGCTTTGCGTATTGCCCGGACGATCTCGTCCCGGCTCCCGTAGTTGATCGCGATCTGAAAATTCAGTCCGGTATTGTCCTTCGAGGACTCCACAAGCCGCGCGAGACTGTCCTGCAGATCCGGATCAAGCGCGGTCGGATCCCCCAGCACACGCACCTTCATGTTGTTGTCGCGCGCCGTCTTGATGCAGGTCTTCGTATAGCTGCGGAATAGCTTCATCAGCGCATCCACCTCATCCTTCGATCGTTTCCAGTTCTCGGTCGAGAAGAGATAGACCGTCAGGTATTTGATGCCCATGTTGTAAGCGTCCTCGCAGATGACCTCCAGATTTTTCGCGCCGCGCACATGTCCGTAATTGCGGGGCATGCCCTTACTCTTCGCCCAGCGTCCGTTCCCATCCAGAATGATCGCCACATGCTGCGGAATCACCATGCTGCCGTCCTCCTCAGAAATATCTTGTCAGTAAAAGTTCGTCCGGCACCCTTGCGGGTAAGATCCGGACGAATCCTGTATTGCGACAATCCCGGGTTCTATACAGTGAGAATCTCCTTCGATTTCTCATCCACCGACTTGTCGATCTCCTTGATGAACTTGTCCGTCATCTTCTGGACGCTGTCCTCGAGATCCTTGATCTCATCCTCAGAAACATCCGTCTTGCCGAGCTTCTTCAGATAGTCGTTCGCATCCCTGCGGATGTTGCGGACCGCCACCTTCGCGGCCTCGCCTTTTTTCTTAATGTCCTTCACCAGCTCTTTTCTGCGCTCTTCGGTAAGCTCCGGGAAGACCAGGCGAATGATCTTGCCGTCGTTCGTCGGATGGATGCCGAGATCGGACGTGAGGATCGCCTTCTCGATCGCCTTCACCATCGAAGCCTCCCACGGCTGGATCTGCAGGATGCGCGGCTCCGGAACCGTGATATTGCCCACCTGCTGCAACGGCGTCGGAGTGCCGTAGTAATCCACGCGGATCTTGTTCAGCACGTTCGGATTCGCGCGCCCGGCGCGAACCGTCCCGAACTCCTCCAGCAGATTCTTGTGCGTCTTCGTCATCTTCTCTTCGTAAACCTTGATTCTCTCATCCATCTCTCTTCCCTCCTATTGTGAAAAATCAGCCGCAGTCATCTTTTTTGACCGCAATTCCTTTAAAAATATAAAATGCCCATCGCTTTATTTCTGCCAGGCAAATTTATTCCCATCTTCGCGTGACGTAATATCTACGCCGTGACCCGCGTCCCGTTCAGCTTTCCGCTTACCGTGTCCACGATGCTGTTCTCCTGATTCAGCCCGAACACCAGCATCGGCATATGGTTCTCCATGCAGAGGATCGACGCCGTCATATCTACCACGCCGAGCTTGCGGTCGATCACTTCCTGGATCGTGATCTCATCAAACTTCTTCGCCTGCGGGTTGTCCTTCGGGTCGCTGTCATAGACGCCGTCCACCGACTTCGCGAGCAGGATCGTCTCCGCCTCGATCTCGATCGCGCGCAGCACCGTCGCCGTGTCCGTCGAGAAATACGGATGGCCTGTCCCTCCCGCGAGGAACACCACCGCGCCCTTGGCAAAATATTCTATTACCTTATCTTTGGAGAACAATTCCGTAAACGCGCCGCAGGCAAACGGCGTCATCACAGCCGTCTTTATTCCGACTGAGCGGAAGATCTCCGAGACGTAGATACAGTTCATGACCGTAGCCAGCATCCCGATCTGATCCGCCTTCGTCCGGTCGATGTGTTCACTCGAACGGCCGCGCCAGAAATTGCCCCCGCCGATCACTACGCCGATCTCCATGCCCTGCTCCACAAGCGTCTTCACCTGGAGCGCTACCTTTGTGACCGTCGGCTCGTCGAAGCCGGTCTTCTTCTCCCCCGCGAGCGCTTCACCGCTCAGCTTCAGTAAAACGCGTTTCATGTTCGTCCTCCTTCATCTGACCAATGCCTGACCTCTGTAAGCATACTCCCTCGTCTGTGTTTGTCTCCGTCAGGCACGGCTCATTGTCTATCACGAGTATATCAAAATCTTTGTCTAAAATCCACTACAATTTAGGAAACTGTCTCCGCTTTTTGCTTCCTTTTCATATAGAACTGTGACAACCGCTTCACGCCGCCGCTCAGATAGCGGAACGTAGGCTCCGTGATGATCGCGAAGATCACCAGCAGCATCACGCACTTCTTGGAGATCGAAGTGATCGCGAAGATCTTGCTGACAAAGATCATACAGTAGAGCAGACCCGCCACCATGCCGAACCACAAAAACCAGTGATACTTCGTCATCGGGGAGGCGATCTGATAGAGGATCATCAGCCCGACGATCGCCAGCACGATCGTACACGAAGTCGACACGTCATTTGCCCCCACGCCGAACTCCATACAGAACAGATACAATCCGCTGACCACGATAAAATCGGTCAGGCCGCCCGGCAGCGCCTTGAACAGCACGTTGCTGAGGAAATGCCCCTTGATGCGCTCCGTGTTCTGCTCCAGCGACATCACGAACGCCGGAATGCCGATCGTAAACATGCTGATCAACGAGACTTGAGAAGGCTCCAACGGATAGTTTACCATCAAAACGATCGAAAGGATCGACATAAACAAAGAGAAAATATTCTTCACAAGGAACAGGCTGGCCGTGCGCTCGATGTTGTTCACGACACGCCTTCCCTCCGCCACGACCGCCGGCATCCTGGAGAAATCCGACTCCAGCAGCACAAGCTGCGCCACCTGCGCCGCCGCGTCGCTGCCCGACGCCATCGCAATGCTGCAGTCCGCGTCCTTGAGCGCCAATACGTCGTTCACGCCGTCGCCGGTCATCGCTACTGTGTGTCCCGCGCTCTTCAGCGCGCTGACCAGGCTGCGCTTCTGATCCGGTGTGACACGGCCGAACACCGCGTACTTCTTCGCCGCCGCGACCAGCTCCTCATCCGTGAGCGTCGAAGCGTCCACATAAGTCTCCGCGCCCCGGATTCCCGCCTCCTTCGCCACCTCGGAGACCGTCATCGGGTTGTCGCCGGAGATCACCTTGATCTCCACGCCCTGCTCCGCGAAATACGAAAAAGTCTCCTTCGCGTTCTCACGCACCGGATTTGCCAGAAGGATCATACTCATCGGCGTCACGCTCTGGCACAGAGCCTGTCCGTCCAGCTCTCCGTCATATTTCGCAAAGACAAGCGCGCGATATCCCTGGCGTCCCCAGTACTCGATCTGGGAGGAGTACTCCCCGTACTGCTCCCGCAGAACAAACTCCGGAGCGCCGAGCACATAGCTCGCGTCCTCAAAGACCGCGCCGCTGTACTTTGTCGCGGACGAGAACGAATAGACCTTCTCCGGACGCTTGCCGCTGCGTTTGCGGAAATAGTCCTTGATTGCCTTCATCGTGATGTTGTCGGCCACCATCGCCGCCGCGAAATCGCCGATCGCCAGCTCGAATTCCGCCGACTCCTCCGCGGAGAATACCGGGATCTCCGGCTGCGGCTTCTCCGCTGCCTGCGTCTGCATCTGTGTGCCCTGCTGCGCGGCGGACGAATGCTCCGCGCTTTCCGCCGGGACCGCGGCAGGTTCTTCCGTTCCGTCTTCCGCCGCCGACTCCTCCCATGTCATCTGAAGTCCGGCCCGCAGCGGCAATACACGCTTGACCGTCATCGTGTTGTCCGTGATCGTCCCTGTCTTGTCGACGCAGAGCACATCTACGCGCGCCAGCGTCTCAATGCACTTCATGTTGTGCACGAGCACCTTCTGCATGGCAAGACGCATCACGCTGACCGCCAGCGCCACGCTCGCGAGCAGATACAACCCCTCCGGGATCATGCCCAGAATCGCGGCGACCGTCGCCGTCACGCTGTCCCGGATCGGCGTATTATTGATAAAATGCTGTTGGCTGAACAGGATGATCGCGATCGGTATGATCAGCACGCCGATGATCTTCACCAGGCGATCCAGAGAGCGGATCATCTCCGAGACTTCTTCATCATTCATCTCCTTCGCCTTCAGCGTAAGCTGCGAGACATAAGAATCCTCCCCGACGCGCTCCACCCTGCCGTGGCACTGTCCCGACACGACGAAACTGCCCGAGAAGAGCATATCGCCCTGCCTTTTCGTGATCGAGTCCGCCTCACCCGTGATCAACGATTCGTTGACGAGGATCTCCCCCTCCTCCACGACCGCGTCCGCCGGGATCTGATTCCCCGCATGGAAGACGATGATGTCGTCAAGCACGAGCTCCTCCGAGGGGACCTGCTTTTCCATGCCGCCGCGCACCACCGTATTCTTCGGCGCGTTCAAAATGCGCAGATTGTCCAGGACCTTCTTCGACCTGAGCTCCTGGACGATCCCGATCAGTGTGTTGCCTATAATAACCGGAAGAAACGTCAGATCCCGGAACGAACCCACCATGATCAGCATCACCGCGATGACAAAAAAGATGAGATTGAAATAGGTGAAGATGTTGCTGCAGATGATCTCACGCTTCGATTTGGATGGCGCCTCGATCGCGTGGTTCACCGCATCCTGCGCAATGCGCTCCTGCACCTGCTCTTCTGTAAGCCCTTCCGTCACTGCAGGCGTATAACGCTTCATCGGAGGAACGATCTGCTCCGGAAGCTGAAACTCCTCCGGGATCACCTTCGTCCGCAGCAGCTTCTGCTGAAGCGACTTGATGCTGCGCCACAGGTCCTTGCCCTGCTTTTCCTTCGGCTTTATCTCCTCAAAATTTTCCACGCTCTGTTCTTCTTTTTCCACGTTCAAATCCTCTTTCCCCCAGTATTTTTTTATATTACCACACTTTGCGCTGTTTTTTAACCCTTCTAATTCTGAAATTTTACTAAATAATTTGAATTTCTTGTAACTCACAATGTTTTTTGATATACTTCCTTATATTGTAAAAAGCAAGGAGACATCCGTCATGGGATCTGCGATACAAAAAAAATTCTTTAACGCATTTACCTTCGTCTATCTTCTGAAGCTCGACCGCAAACTCACGGGCGATCCGGCGAAGATCAGGGCGCGGCAAAATCAAAATGTCCACAGACTCATGAAAGCCGCGTATGAGATTCCATTTTACCGGAAGCGTTTCGACGCGTGTCATCTGACGCCCGACGACTTCCACTGCGCGGAAGATCTCGCGAAATTCCCGGTGCTCACCAAGGACGAGCTTCGCGCCTGGATGAAGGAGCTCTACGACACGCACCCGGAGACGCGCGATACCTGGGACTGCTCCAGCACGAGCGGCTCTACGGGCGTGCCGCTGCGCATCTATCAATCCCAGCGCGAGCACGCCTACACGAACGCGAACTGGATCCGCGTCCTGATGTCGTTCGGCTATAATCCGTTTTTCGGAAAGATGATCACTTTCGAATCAAGCTATCGCACGGAAAAGAAGGCGCGCGATTCCGTCGTTCAGAAATTCGGTATCCTGCGCCGACGCAAGCTCTCCGAGAAGCGCTGCGAGACGGACGAGGGCATGCGCGAAGTGATCGCCGAGCTCAACGAGTACGCGCCGGATCTCATCAGCCTTCGCAAGAACTGCATCGTGCGCATCGCCGTGTTCGCGCAGCAGCACGGTCTCTCCATCCGCCATCCGAAATGGTACATTCCGGTCAGCGAGATGGTCGACGAGATCACGGTCAACACGCTCACAAAGACTTTCGGTCCGAACCTGGTAGACGCCTACGGCAGCGACGAGACTGGAAGCTGCCTCATCAAGCACCCCGGCAAGGACTATTTCGTCGTCTGCAACGACACGCACGTCGTCAACATTTACGACAAATACAATCATCTATCCGACGACGGACGCGTCATCCTGACGCCGCTGTTCAAAACAGAGTTCCCGATCATCAACTACGACATCGGCGACGAGGCTTCCTCGTACATGAAAGACGGTCTGCGCTATGTCACGAAGATCCACGGCCGCCTGAACGATATGGTAAAACACGAGAACGGAGACGAAACCTCCGTCCTGGAGCTTCGCAAAATCCCGAACGGCATCACCGGAGTCGCCCAGTTCCGCTATGTGCAGGAGTCCTACCACGATCTGCGCGTCGAGCTCGTGAGCGACCCCTTGGATACCAGCTACACACAGGATGAGATTTCCGCATATTTCCGCGACCGCCTGACGCAGCTCTACGGCGATGAATTCCGCGTCCGAATCGAATGGCTCGACGTCATCCCGCCCGACCCGAATGGGAAACTGCGCTGCTTCGTGCGGGCGTTCTAGACTAAATTTGTTTAGTAAACATCGGACGCCACCATGATAGAGTAAACGAAACGCGAATAGCACAAATGGGGAAGATAATATGTCCGACCAGTCGAAGAAATCGCTGAACAAGACCGCTTTTACCGCCGGGATCTTCTATGTCTTGGCGCAGCTTTTCGTGCGCGGAATCACCTTCCTGATGACCCCGGTCTACACCCGTCTGCTCTCCAAGCCGCAGTTCAACCAGGTCAAGATCTACGAATCCTGGCTCCTGATCCTGATGCCGGTCTTTTCCCTGTGCCTGTGGCGCAGCGTGGAGCGCGCGAAATACGATGTAAAAGAGCGTTTCAACGAGTACGTCTCCAGTGTGCAGACGCTGTCCTACCTCTCGATCAGCGTGTTTTTCGGGCTGTTCCTGATCTTAAAGGACCCAATCCAGAACCTCTGTCTGGCGACGAATTTCGTCCTGACCGATTTCATGCTCTACATTATGTTTCTGTATCTGTACGCGCACACCAGCATCTTCTATTTCCAGCGGAGAGAAAAACAGATGATGCGCTACAAGGCAAGCACGGCGTTCACGGCCGCCACCGTCATCCCGGCAACGGTCCTGTCCGTGCTTCTGATCTGGCTGGGCAAAAAGAACGGCCACGAGGACGCCCTCGTGGCGCTGCGCATCGGCGGCTACTACATCCCTATGATCATCGGCGGCTTCTTTGTCGCTATCCTCATGATCGCTCAGGGAAAAAAGATCATAAACATCGATTACTGGCGCTACGCGCTCAAATTCAGCCTTCCGCTGATCCCGGAGGTGCTGTCCATCCAGATCATGAACCAGGCGGACCGCCTTATGGTGAATTCGATCACCGGCGATATCTGCGGCGCGATCTTCTCGCTCGCGACGACCGTCTCCTACATCATCTGGATCCTCGAGGACGCGGTCTGGAACGCCTGGCTCCCGTGGATGTATGAAAAGATCTCACGCAATGAAGGCGGCGAGATCGAGCGCTACTGGAAGATCCTGATGCACATCTTCGGCATCATCTCCTGGCTGCTCGTGCTCTTCGCCCCGGAGATCATCCGGATCCTCGGCGGCAAGGGCTACCGCGAGGCCATCTATCTGGTCGCGCCGATGGTGACCGGCACGCTGTTTCGCTTCTACAGCTACAGCTACACCGCGATCCAGAACTATCACAAGAAGACCGGCTTCGTCGCTGCGTCGACCGTGTCCGTCATGTTCTTAAACGTCGTGCTGAACTACATCTTCATTCTGCTGTTCGGCTACCGGGCGGCCGCCTACACGACCGCGTTCAGCTACCTCGTGCTCATGTGCATGCAGGCGTACATGGAAAAACGCCTGACCGGCGAACAGCTGATCCCGCTGCCCCGGACGGCGCTTATCTCCTGTGCCTATTTTGTTCTCTGCATCGCGACGATGCTCCTCTTCGGGGCTCCGTCTCTCATACGCTACGCGCTCTTCGTGATCCTGCTCCCGGTCGGCGCGCGCTACGCACTTCCGCAGCTGAAAACTGTCTTCAAAATTCTGAAAAAGAATTAATCTCCCGAATCGTCAAAATCGCCAAATCCTGTCCGTTTGGGATATTTCGACGCCTATCTTCTACTCAACGATGATCCGAATCTTCCCAAGCGCCTCATCCAGCTTTTTGACCGCCTTCTCCAGTGTCTCACCCTTCGTGATGACATGTCCGATGCGGTGCGGTCCCACATGGAACTTCTTCACTTCGTCCCCGACCCCGTAGTCGAACTGAATCTCGTAGATGTCCTCGTCCGGCCCGTTGCCGTTCTCGATTGCCTTGATCACACCGTCCTTATCGCTGCGCAGCAGCATGCTCGCGTTCGCCACCGCGTGTTCCTGCGGGAAATCTATCTCTTCGCCAAGCGCCGCCCGGATCAGCTTCTCATAATAGTCAAAACCGTAGTAGATCGACACCAGCTCCGCCAGGCAAGTCGCCCCGGATCTTCCCCCGAGCTCCAGCACATAAGTCTTGCCGTCCTTCAGGATAAAGTCCGCGTTGATCGCGCAGTTGTCCAGTCCCATCGCCTCGATCGCCTTCTCCAGCTGCGCTTTTGTGTCCGCGACGATCTCCGGCGCGAGGTCATACGGAGCGAAATGTCCGATCGGCACGCCCGTATCCCCCTGGAACACATAGTCGCCGTGCGGCAGGATAAACTTCACCTCACCGCGGTACACGAAAGCCTGCGCGCCGAACTCTTCCCCCTCGATAAACTCCTCCACGATGAAGAAATCCGTGCGCGTATTCGCCTTCACCAGCGCGCGCGCCGCCTCAAATTCATCCTTCGAATTCACACGGATGATGCCCCGGCTGCCCGACGTGTCGATCGCCTTGAAGATCAGCGGAAACTCCAGCCCCGCAATTTTTTCATACATATCATCCGCAAAGGAGATCTCGCGGAAGCGCGCGGTGCGCACCCCATACTCCTCATATTTCTTCTTCATCAGGATCTTGTTCGAGGCGATCTTCGCCGCCTCAAAGCTCAGTCCCGGCAGACCCAGCTCATCACAGACCTTTCCGATCGTGATGACCGCCACGTCCGTCCCGGCCGTGACGATGCCGTCGATCTTCTCCCGCTTCGCCACCTCCAGGATGCGCTCATAGTCCACGGTATTCTCATAGCAGACCTGATCCGCGATCGCAAAACCCGGATAGTTCCCCGGAATGCTGACCGCGATCGTGTAGATTCCCATCTCTTTCGCTTTTTTGATCAGCGGCACCTGGTAGATGCCCGCTCCCATGATCATTAACTTCTTCATGTGCTCTCCTTCTCCGGCTTTGTCTCCGCCGCCTCATGCTTTTCTTTTCCGGCGGACGCGCGGCAGGCGCTCTTCTCCGGAGCAAACAGCTCCGCCGCCGCCTCCAGTTCGCCCTGCGCATCCTGCGCGCCCGGCACAGAGCCGTCATGCGTGTGGATGCTGCGCACCACGTACTGCGGGTTCCGGCTCATGCCCTGGAAGATCCGTCCCACATACTCTCCCACCATGCCCATGAACAGCAGATTGATCCCCGAAAAGAAGCAGATCGCAGCCATTGTGGACGGCCAGCCCATGTAGGTCCACGGGCGCACGATCTTGATGATCACGACCGCGAGCGCGCCCAGGATCCCCAGCACGGAAAACACGAAACCGGTATAGATCGCCATCTGCAGCGGCACGATCGAAAACCCGATGATGTTCGACCAGAGCTTTACCAGCTTTTTGAACGTGTAATTCGAGCTGCCGACCTCCCGCTCAAAGTGCTGCACCGGCACCGAGCTGATGTTTCTCGTCGTGCGCAAGAACAGCCCCTGCAGGTGCGTGTACGCGCTCTTGTACTGGATCGCGTAATCCCGAACGAAGCGCCGGATGATCCAGAAGCTCGACGTGCGCAGATCCTTCGGCTTTTTCAGAAAAACGCGCAGCGTCATATAGTTGACATAACTTCCGAAATTCCGGAACTTGCTGTGCTTTTTATCCGGATAATATCCGTAAACGATGTCGTACCCTTTCTCAAACTCCGCAAACAGCAGCGGGAGCTGCGAGGGATGCGTCTGCATATCGTCGTCCATCGCGACAAACACATCGCCGTCCGCCGTATTCAGCCCGGCCAGGACCGCGTTGTGCTGGCCTGCGTTGCGCGCAAGCTCCACCGCACGCACGCAGGGATAGTCGCGCACCAGGGAAAGCAGTTCGGCGACCGTCTTCCCGCCATCCGGCGAACAGTCGTCTACCAACACGAACTCATAATCCTTTTTATTCAGTTTTTCCATCTCCTGCATCGTCATCTCGACCACCTTGCGGATCGTCGCCGAGGAATTGTAGCAGGGAATCACGATCGAGTATTTCAATTCTCATCTTCTCCCGATAAGTTCCGCCGCTGCCGCCTCTTCCGGAACAGCCAGGACGCGAAACATAATATGATTAATAATACCACTGAGCACGGCATAATGACAAGTGCATATTTCGCGCCCGGGATCGCGTAAGTCAGCTCCACCGTGTGCGCTCCGGCGGTCAGCGGAAGCGCCATGTACATGTAATTCGCACGCAGCAATTTCACCGGTTTTCCATCTACATACGCGGTCCAGCCGTTCTGATACGGGATAGAAAGCGTGAGGATCTTGTCCTCTTCCAGAGCGATCTCACCCGAGATGCGGTTGGTACCGATCTCCACATTTTCCAGCACATTCTCTGTAAGCGCCTGCGTATATTCTTCCAGATGCTCCATCGGCTGGCAGTAGAGCTCCATACTGTCAAACTGAATCGTCCCCTCGCGGCTCATGCTGATCGTGACGGAATCCAGCGCCTCCTCCTGATAGCCAAGGTTAAACACATAATCTTCCTGTTGCGAACCGTACCGGTCGTCGTCCGGGCGGAACTTGTATTCATACTGCGCGTCTCCTATCTGGAACCTGACATTGATCGCCTGCTCCGACATGTCGCCCTTGATAAACGCGTTTTTCAGCACAAGATAGGTCTCGGAATCCGGCAGCCCGTGGAAACCCAGCTTCAGCTTGTATTTCTTCCGGTCCTGCCCTCCCGCGGTCATCGAGTTCTCGAGCAGCGTAATCCCGTTCTCTTTCGTGGACTCCAGCTTCACCCGCTGCGCGGTCAGAGGCAGCTTCGCCTCTTCGCCTGTCTCCTTTCGCAGCTCCTGCACCGCCGCGTCGTCGTCCAGCATGACCTTCTGCAACAGAACCTCCTGGCGCCCCACGACGTCGTATTCCTCCAGCTCCTCCCGCGTGATGGCATCTGTATAAGTGTAGCCGAGCGGAAGCGCGTACCGGTTCTCGCTGATGACCGTCTCCTTTCCGTCCGTCTCCACACGCTCCTTTTCCTCATAACCGTAAGGCAGAGGACGCTTGTTGTCCGCGTACGCCGCATAGTATTTTACCGCCGCGGGCGCGTTCAGGAACGCGCGGTTGTTCAACCCCATAAACTGGGTAATGCTGTACGAGGTGGCTCCCATCTTCTCCAGATATTCCAGGATGCAGCCGTTCATCGTGCTGTTGAACATATAGATGCTGTTGTAGTCAAACATGATCGACGACGAGATCGTGTTGTATTCCAGTTTCGGCGTCCCGACCCGATAAAAGCTGTCGTCACCCAGCTCCTGCACCGCGCGCATCGGAGTATCCTCCGACCACTCTTTCGCAATTCCGGGCCTCGCGTATTCTTTTACTACGCCGCTCAATTCAAACAGGGTGAAACCATTGTAAAATACCATTGCAAACATCAGCAGGATCAGCATGAACTGGCGGGCACGGCACGTCAGCTTCCGCGCGTCCTCCTGCGCCGCCAGAATCAAAACAAGGATCACCGCCAGAAAGATCGCCGCCAGCTTTGTGTACTGCGTGACGTGAACGTTCCCGAAGCAGGCAAAATAAACGTATATCCCGACCGCGGCCGCGCAGACGGCCATCTCCTTCCTGCTCAACCGGAACAGATCCGGCAGACAGTCCGCGACAATATAGGCCACGAGCAGCGCGATCATATAGCACCAGCGGTTCGTGATCGCGCTGAATCCGGAGAGCACAAAGCCGAACAGCGGCATCGCCATCATGACGACCGCGATCACCGAAAAGATCTTCAGCTCCTTACGCCCTTTGCGCAGGAACAGAAGCACCACCGCGAAGAATGAGATCGGGAGAAGACCCAGCCGCAGCCAGTCGCCCGGAGCGTTCACCGTGGTCGGGAATGTCATAAAACAGCGGAGCAGCCACTCAGCGCCGTAATACAGAAGCGACGGAGTCTTAATGACCGCGCTCCCGCTGCGTCCGGAGCCGGCGTACACCCCGAGGTTCGACACCAGAATGATGCAGGACATCGCGATGCCGAGCAGGTAACTGCCGCTGATCACCAATCCCTTCCCGATGAAGCCCTTGAAGCTCTTCTTCCAGGGGCCGCAGAAATAGCGCACGACAAAGTACACGCCCATGCCGAACGTGCTCATATACAGAAAATAATAATTGCTGAACATCGCCAGCGCTACCAGAATCGTGCACAGATACCATCTCCTGCCGCGCAGGATCTCCTCCATCGCAATAATCAGAAGCGGCAGATACACCATCGCGATCATGAACATCGGATGTCTGGCCCCTCCGTACAGCGAAAAGCCGCAGAACACATACACCGCGCTCGCGAAAAACGTAGTGAAATAATCTTTCTTAAAATACAGGAAAAAGATGGAGGACGTGATCCCCGCCAGATAAAAGCGGAGCAGGATCAGCACCGTGTGCAGCGTCTCCACATGCTCCGCGCCGAAGAGCGCATTGAGGAAGTACAGCGGTTCCATACTGTAGACGACCTCGCTCCCCAGCCCGAAACGGAAATCGTACATCGGAAGCTCAAAATTTCCATGCAGGAAATTCGAGACCAGATCACGGATATAATTAGTGAAATACACCGCGCGCGGATAGTACTGCGGGATCGTGTCCTGCCGCCACACAAGCGTCCTTCCGTGATAGAGAAACGGGAAGAACACGAGCACCGCCAGAAGCGCAAACACGGCCGTATAGAGCGCAAAATACAAAGCCGTCTTTCTACGCGTCCGCTCCGCCAGGCGATCCGCCATGACCGCGTAGCCGCTGGACGCCGCACGGATCCCGAAAAAAACGACAAACACGAGCAAAAGCAGACCAAGCGCCAGCGCTATCGTCTTCCACACGACAAACGGGCCTACCCCAAACGCGCTCAGCGCGAGCACCAGAAACGCATAGATCGGAAATACCGGCTCAGCCGCCCGGCACAGGCTTCGCGCGAAACGGACACGCAGTGTGAGATCCGAAAATCCCTCAGAAAGGACATAGACCAGGTATACGGGAAGCAGCGAGATCGTGACTCCTGCCAGAGGCTTAAGCGGCGTGCGGTACAAAACCACCGATACAGCCGTGACCGCCGCGCAGATCAGCGCGATCTTCCAGCAAAAACCCGGCTTCTTATCCTCCAGCCACCCACCGAACAGGAAGAACGCAAAATACGGCACGCACGGTACCGCGGGTTGCAGATCCGAGCCCAGGAAAGCGGCCGCCAGGGGATAGAGATCCTGCCGCGACCGCAGAAGCGCGCAGAGCAAGAGCACGATTCCGACCAGAAGCGTCCTTTTCCCTTTCCCGGACAGGCTCCCGAACGCGCTGTCAAACAGCTTCGCGAGCAGCAGGGCAAGCGCAAGAGAGAAGAAGATCGCGGAGACCGACGGAACCCGCATCAAAGAAAGGACATCCGCCACCGCCGACAGAAGCGCCAGCTTGTCCCCTGCCAGAAAGATCTGCTGCCAATTCTGCAGGATCACATCGGCGAACGTCAATCCGAGAAAGTACAGGACATACTTAAGAATCGCGCGATTTAACCATTTCTCCTGGCTCTGCGCCGTGCCGATGCGTCTCTGTCTGTTGCAGCAGTATCCGAGCAGCGTAAAGAATCCGGGCACAAACACCCAGTAGAGCGCCAGATTGACCGCATTGCCAAAGCGGGCAGCCGGGTCCGCAAGCTTCTGCATGGCAAGAAACAGAGAATAGCAGCCGAACAGGAGAAAGCTCATCTCCTCATCGCAGCGGTTCTGCCGTACTGTCGTCACTTTCTTCGTCATAGTTATCGCTTCTCCTCTATCCTATATAAAGCCCACGGATCACTCCGCGCTTTACAACCTCAACATCCGCGTCGCGATCTGGAAGTAGATCACGAGCGAGATCGCATCGACGATCGTCGTGATGAACGGGCTCGCCATGACTGCTGGGTCAAAGCCCATCTGCTTCGCCAGGATCGGCAGCACACAGCCCACGATCTTTGCCACGATCACCGTCACCACCAGCGTGAGGCAGACGACCAGCGCCACCTGCATCCCCACGTGATCGAACAAAAGCAGCTTGCCGAAATTCACAGCCGAAAGCGTGATGCCGCATAGCACGGCCACGCGGATCTCCTTCCAGATCACGCGGAACGCGTCCCGAAATTCAATTTCCCCCAGAGAGATGCTTCGGATGATCGTCACCGACGCCTGCCCGCCCGCGTTTCCGCCGGTGTCCATGAACATCGGAATATACATCGTCAGCACCGCGTACGTCGCCAGCGCGTTCTGATACCCCTGGATGATCTTTCCGGTGAACGTCGCCGAGATCATCAGGAACAGAAGCCAGGGAATGCGCTTCTGGAAGGTCTCGAACACCGTCGTCTTCATGTATGGCTTGTCGGTCGGCGTGATAGCCGCCATCTTTTCGATATCCTCCGTGGCCTCCTGCTCGATGATATCCATGACGTCGTCGACCGTGATGATGCCGACCAGCCGGTTCTCGCTGTCCACGACCGGCATCGCGTCGAAGTCGTACTTCTGGAACTGTCTTGCGACTTCCTCCTGGTCCATCATCGTGCTGATCGTGATGACGTTCTCCTCCATCAGATCCCCGATCTTCGCCTCCGGCTGACTTAAGAGCAGCATGCGCAGCGAGATCGTCCCGCGGATCTTGCGGTACTGGTTGATCACATAGCAGGTGTTGATCGTCTCCTTGTCGATCCCGGTGCGGCGAATCCGCTCGATCGCCTGCGCCACCGTATACTCTTCCTTCAGGTCGACATACTCGACCGTCATCACGCTGCCCGCGGAGTCCTCCGGATACTGGAGCAGATGATTGATATCCCGTCTGGTCTCCGGCGTCGTCTGCGCCAGAAGGCGCTTCACCACGCCCGCCGGCATCTCCTCCATCAGATCGGACGCGTCGTCCGCGTACAGATTGTCGATGATGTTCGCGGCCTCCCGGTCCGTCAGGGACGTGATGATCTTGCGCTCCACCTCGATCGGCAGATGCGAAAACACGTCCGCCGCGATCGCCTTCGGCAGAATGCGGAACACCTTCAGCTGATCGTTCTCGGAGCCCTCCAGCTCCTCAAGCAGGGCCGCGATATCCGCCTCGTTCATGTCCGTGACCTCACTGCGGATCCTGGCATACTGCTTATGTTCGATGCATTCCTTTAATGTCTCTAAATTTAGCATGACATTCCTCCTTGTGTGCAGTTTTTATGTGGGGATCAGGCCCCGATGCGTCTACCGTGCCAAGTTTCGTCGTACTTCGCGTCATAAAAACCACCACCTTTCGCAATGTCATATTGGAAAAACCTGCGCATCCATATGCGGAGCGCTTTTTGTGTCACAGAAGGCAAAGTTTCCTGTGACATAAAAAAGGGCTGCCCAGAACCGGAGGTCCGATCCTGCAACAGCCCCAATCGCCTGAATTTACTCTTCTTCCAGATCCAGGGTCTCCATAAAGTCGTCGATCGCTGTAGTATCGACTGTGTAGGTCGGCTTCTCGGTCACCGTCGTATCTTCCGGATTCAATGCGCTGTAGACAGAAAACCCGACCCATGCCACCATGACAAGCGCCACCAGCGACATACCGGCCTTTACCGCCATCCACTCTCTCTTCTGCTTCTTAATGATCTGCGCGCGATTACGCTTCTCTTCTTTATAACGGTCAACCTTCGCCTGACTCATGTGTATCTCTCCTTCTATCGCATCATTATCTACGGCAGACTGTCCTGCAAATGTGTAACGCCGCCGTACAAAAACCATTAAGAACAGTATACACGATTCTGACGAAATATCAAGTTTTTTCTTCTTGTCCCTAAATTACCACAATAATGCCGCCGTCGCTCGCGTACAGCGTGGAGATCCCGCCCGTGTCCAACAGGATCACATCCTTTACCTGCATGCGTTCCAGGATCGCGTCGCGCACCATTTCCCCACGCGCACGGTTGTTGCAGTGCGAAATCGCCAGAACCTTCTCCTCCGGCTTCTCCGCGCGCTCCACGATGTAGTCCACCATCTTCACGAGCGCCTTGTTGATCCCGCGCGCCTGATCGAGCTGAACGATCGTACCCTCCGGCGTGGAGCCCATGACCGGCTTGATCTTCAGAGCGCTGGCGATAAACGCCTTGACGTTGCTAAGTCGCCCGTTCTTTCTCAGCGCCTCTAGACTTTCAAGAACAAAATACGTATTCTGGCTGTCGATGTAGGCTTCCACGGTCTCCACCAGGACATCGAACTCCATCCCTGCGTCCTCGCACTCCTGGATCTTCCGCGTGATCAACGTCTCTCCGATCGACGCCGAGCGGGAATTGAACACGTGGATCTTCATCTCCGGGCACTCCTCGTGCACCAGTCCCTTCGCGAGCAGCGCGCTGTTGTACGAACCGGAGAGCTCCGCCGAGAGCGTCACCGCGTAGGCGCGCTTTTCGGCTTTCCCATAAGCCCCCTTATAATACTCCGGGGCTGGGCACGCCGACTTCGGACAGTTCGGGCTCTGTGCCACCTTTTTCAAAAAATCCTGCTGATCAAACGTGTCGTCGTCGACAAACGAATGTTCATCCACCTGCATGGTAAGCGGTGCCGGAATAATCCGCTCATCCTGCCGCATCGCCTCCGTGCGCTCGCCACAGCTGTCCATCACAATCACATAATCCATAATAACCTCCCGGCATGTCCAAGCCGTCCTGAATCAACCATGTGCTTTGTTTTAAAAAACGTTTTATGTAGTTTTGATTACTACATACATACTAACACAAGTATACTCAATTGAAAAGAAAAAAATCCGTTTTCGCGTATTTTTTTCTAAAACGATTGCCAGATTCCCTGCTTTTCCTGTATACTTTGGATACAGAAACGAATTCCCGCTCTGTTCTGCGTCAGCAGACGGCTGACGGCAGAACACAGACAAGCTCAGCGACGGAGGCTACGACATTGCGTTCCTATCAGATTCAGGACATCAAAGATTTTATGAAAAAACTGCTTATCGGAGAGGCGTTCGACGCGTTCCTGCTCGCGGAGGCTTCGATCACGACCTACGCCACATTCCGAATCGACGGCTCGTTCCACCCGGAGTATCTGGGAAGCGCCGAGGCGGAGCTGCTGGAAGCGGAACAGTCAGGCTATGCGCTCTGGCGGCGCGTGCGCCCGTTTTTCTTTGAACTCACGAAAGGGAAGAATCCGCCGCTTAGCTTTCGCATCGTGCTCAGGCTTGCGCCGGTAAACGTCGCGCAGCTCATCGCCCGCTCCGGCGTCTCCGTGCGCGCGGAGGACGTCGACGGCCTCTTTCTCAACGTCCACTTCGACGGCACGACGCTCACCTGCGTAAGCGGGACCTCGCTGCGCGTCTTCACGCTCGACAAAGCGCTGGAGCATGCGTGGGACGAGGCGTTGGAGCGGTTCTTCCGGAAAGAAGGTATCTCCTTTTGTTAGCACTCAACGAAAATGAGTGCTAATTTTTTCTTGACATTTCCCACCCTTGGTATTAAGATACCTACAGAATCATAAAAATCAAAGGAGATGTTGCTGCATGAGCAAACGTACAGGAAGTCTTTCGATCAACAGTGAGAACATATTTCCAATCATAAAGAAGTGGCTGTATTCCGACCATGACATCTTTGTCCGTGAGATGGTCTCGAACGGCTGCGACGCGATCTCAAAGCTCTCAAAGCTCGAGATGATGGGCGAGTACAGTTACCCAGACGATTACAAGAAGAAGATCGAGGTCATCGTCAACCCGGAGGAGAAGACGCTGAAGTTCATCGATAACGGCCTGGGCATGACGGCCGACGAAGTCGAGGAGTATATCACGCAGATCGCGTTCTCCGGCGCGACTGATTTCCTTGAGAAGTACAAGGACAAGACGACGGACGACGAAATCATCGGGCACTTTGGGCTCGGCTTCTACTCCGCGTTCATGGTGGCCGACGAGGTGCACATCGACACGCTCTCCTATAAGGAAGGCTCGACGCCGGTGCACTGGGAGTGCGACGGCGGCACAGACTATACGATCGAGGAAGGCAGCCGCGACATGGTAGGCACCGAAATCACGCTCTTCCTCGGCGAGGACAGCGTGGAATTCGCGAACGAGTACCGCGTGCGCGAAGTTCTGGAAAAATACTGCTCTTTCATGCCGGTGGAAATCTTCCTCTCCAAGGCAAATGCCGAGCAGCAGTATGAGACAATCGACGAGAGCGAGCTGCGCGAGGACGACGTCGTGGTGGAGCGCATCCACGAGGACGCGAAGACGGAGGAAAAAGAGAATGAGAACGGCGAGAAGGAAGTCGTCGAGGTCTCCCCTGCCCGCGACCGTGTGAAGATCAACAAGCGCCCGGTGTCCATCAGCGACACGCATCCGCTCTGGGCAAAACACCCGAACGAGTGCACGGACGAGGAGTATCGTGAATTCTATCGCAAGGTATTCCTGGACTACAAGGAGCCGCTGTTCTGGATCCACCTGAACATGGACTACCCGTTCAACTTAAAGGGTATCCTCTACTTCCCGAAGATCAACACGGAGTACGATTCCATCGAAGGCACGATCAAGCTCTACAACAACCAAGTCTTCATCGCGGACAACATCAAAGAAGTGATCCCGGAGTTCCTGATGCTCTTAAAGGGCGTCATCGACTGCCCGGACCTGCCGCTGAATGTCTCCCGTTCCGCCCTGCAGAACGACGGTTTCGTGAAAAAGATCTCGGATTACATCACAAAGAAGGTCGCGGACAAGCTCTCCGGCATGTGCAAGACCGACCGTGAAAACTACGAGAAATACTGGGACGACATCAGCCCGTTCATCAAGTTCGGCTGCATCAAGGACAGCAAGTTCGGCGAGAAGATCATGGACTACGTCCTCTACAAGAACCTTGACGGCAAATATCTGACGCTGAAGGATCTGCTGGAGGCGGAGAAGAAAAAGACAGAAGGCGAGAATGTCGACGGCGTTGCGGAAAATGCGGAAGCCGCGGAGGGTACTGAGCGTACAGAAGACAAATCCAAAGAAGCTGTTGAAAACACAGATGAGAATGCTGCTTCCGATGGGGCAGCCACAGAAAATGCAACCACGCAGGCAGAGTCCACGGACGGCACAGCTGCAGACAGCACGGACGATGACGACACCGAAGACACTGAAAAGAATAAGACAACGATCTACTACGTGACCGACGAGGTCCAGCAGAGCCAGTACATCAACATGTTCCGCGAGGCCGGACTGGACGCGGTGATCCTGCGCCACAACATCGACACCGCATTCATCTCCCACATGGAGCAGCTCAACGAGGAAGTCAAGTTCCAGCGCATCGACGCGGACGTCACCGAATCCGTCAAGGAGACGGACGACGCCAAGGTGCCGCAGGAGACCACAGACACGCTGACCGAGACCTTCCGCAAGGCGCTCGGCAAAGAGAAGCTCACCGTCAAGGTCGAGAAGCTCAAGAACGCGAACGTCTCCTCGATGATCACACTCTCCGAGGAGAGCCGCCGGATGCAGGAAATGATGAAAATGTACAACATGTACGGCATGGATCCGTCCATGTTCGGCGGGGACGAGACGCTGATCCTCAACGCGAACAACAAGCTCGTCCAGTACGTCGCCGAGCACAAGGATTCCGACAAGGTGCCGATGATCTGCGAACAGCTCTACGACCTCGCGATGATCTCGCACAAACCGCTCGCGCCAGAAGAGATGACCAAGTTCATCACCCGCAGCAATGAGATTCTGATGATGTTCGCGGAATAAGGAATTCCAAACTCCATGCGCCGTGCGCAAACACGCGCCGGCACCGGAGCGCAAAATTAACGCCAGAATGCAAACGGGGCAGGACCGATCGGCCCTGCCCCACGTTTTCTCTTTCGTACTCTTCCAGTCCATTCTACGTATAGAATCCCCTGTACATAACACACCCTACTGCTGTACTGTATCGGAAATGCGCTGCATAAACTCCTCCACGGAAACTGCGGCCGCCGCCTGCTTTAGATAACACTTAAGTATTTCAGCGTCCTTCTCCGAAAGGATAGCATTCCTCACTTCTTCCGGCACTTCACCCGGCAGATCTTCCAGCAGATCAAGGATATCCTCTGCTTTGCCCTCTGCTTTACCCTCTACTCTGCCCTCCACATATCCAGCCTCGCGCTGTTCCTGCAGCATCTCCTGAAATATCATGTACCTCGCCCCCATCTCCCGGCTCGCCTTCACGCCGCGCACCGCGGCCTGCAGTTCTCAGGCTCGCTCATCACAGCCCCGAACATGAAATTGTCCTTCATTGTCAGCGCTTCTAATTTTTTAAATTCTGCCATATATGATCCTCCACTTGGCGCAGAGGAATTCTATGCGTTCATTATAGAACAGGCGCAAGAAAAATGCAAGCAATAAAATGTTTCATGCGCTAGAAGTTTAGACCGTTCAAGCTGACGTGCAAAAACACGCCGGAACGCAAGAGAGGGTGTCCCAAAAGCCATTTGAAATGACTTGAGGGACGCCCTCTTTTTCTACATGATTTATGGTTTCTGCAAAAA
>CANQRR010000020.1 GCA_947626285.1 uncultured Lachnospiraceae bacterium | reverse complement strand
CAGATATCTATTTCGTAAGAAATATATCTGGCATTTTTTGTTGCAGAAAACAAGTTTTGAGACGGTCTGGGGGGGGGCGAAGAGAAAATGAAGAACAAAGCTTCTCTGCTGTATAAAATACTGCTGATCATATTGGATGCCCTGAGTGTGACATTGGCAAGCTTTGCGGCGCTGGCGCTCCGCTTCCGGGTCGACGGGGGCAGGATTCCCGCGAATTATCTGGAATCGGCAAAGTCCTTTATGGCGCTCAATATCGTTGCCAGCATACTGATCCTCGCATCTCTGCGGCTGTACAAGAGTCTGTGGAGATACGCCAGCCTGACGGAGCTGGTGAACATCCTGCTCGGCAGCGGAGTCAGCGTGATATTCAATGTGGTCATCTATTCGCTCAGCTATAAGCCGATGCCCAGGTCCTATTATATTCTGTACGGAGTCGTGCTCGCCATGTGCCTGATCGCCAGCCGTTTTGGCTACCGTTTTCTGCGCAACCTGTACCGCGGGCGGACGCACGGGGCGCATATGCGCAGGACGATGGTCATCGGGGCCGGAGAGGCGGGAAACATGATCATGCGGGAGCTCTCCTCGAGCGACAAGCTGGACGCGAAGGTCTACTGCATCATTGACGACGACGAGCAGAAGCACGATACTTATATTCGCGGCGTAAAGGTGGCAGGAGGCCGGGATCGGATCCTGGAGTGCGTCCGGAAATACCAGATCAATGAGATCATCATCGCCATGCCGAACGCGCCCAAGAAGAACATCCGCGAGATCGTGGAGATCTGCAGGCAGACGGACGCAGACCTGAAGATCCTGCCGGGGATCTACCAGCTGGTGACCGGGGAGGTGGCGATCGAGAATCTGCGGAAGGTGCAGATCGAGGATCTGCTGGGCAGGGAGCCGGTGCGCACAGACCTGCATGAGATCATGACCTATGTCTGCAACCGCACGGTGCTGGTGACCGGCGGCGGGGGTTCCATTGGCAGCGAGCTCTGCCGGCAGATCGCGGGCTACCACCCGAAACAGCTGATCATCCTGGATATTTACGAGAACAACGCGTATGATATCCAGCAGGAGCTGAAAAAGACTTATCCCGAACTGGATCTGGTCGTATTGATCGGCTCGGTGCGCAACACGCACCGTATGGAGACGATCTTCGAGAACTACCATCCGGAGATCGTATACCATGCCGCGGCGCACAAGCACGTGCCTCTGATGGAGGAAAGCCCGAATGAGGCGATCAAGAACAACGTGTTCGGCACATACAAGACGGTGGCGGCGGCGGATCGCTACGGGGTGAAGCGCTTTGTGCTGATCTCTACGGACAAGGCGGTGAATCCCACGAATATCATGGGCGCGTCCAAGCGGATGTGCGAGATGATCATACAGATGTACGCCAGGCATTCGAAGACGATCTTCACTGCGGTGCGCTTCGGCAACGTGCTGGGCAGCAATGGGAGCGTGATCCCGCTCTTCAAGAAACAGATCGAGGCGGGCGGACCGGTGACGGTCACCCACCCGGACATCATCCGCTACTTCATGACGATCCCCGAGGCGGTCTCTCTTGTGCTGCAGGCGGGAGCCATGGCGAAGGGCGGCGAGATCTTCGTGCTCGACATGGGTGAGCCGGTGAAGATCGTCGACCTGGCGCAGAATCTGATCCAGCTGTCCGGGCTGAAGGTCGGGGAAGATATCCAGATCGAGTACACCGGACTGCGGCCGGGCGAGAAGCTCTACGAGGAGCTTTTGATGGCGGAGGAAGGCCTGCAGAAAACGGCGAACCAGAGGATCTTTATCGGGAAACCGATCGAATTTGATGAAGAGAAATTTCAGACACAGCTTGACAATTTGAAGAAGCTTTGTAATAATGATGTAGATGAAATCAAGGAAGAGGTTTGCAAGATCGTGCCGACGTATCAGGTAGACCATAAGGGAGAAGGAGAACGGAAGCAGTGAACGAGTATGAGAATACCTATGAAGAAGAGATCAATCTGACCGACCTGCTGATCTATTGTTTGAAGAAATGGAGATGGATCGTCGCGGCGATGCTGATCCTGGCGGTGCTGGCAGGGGGATATAAGTATTATTCCACCGGAAAGAGCAATCAGGCCGCGCTGGAGCAGTGGAATTCGATGAAGCCGGAGGAAAAGGAAAAGTCTTCTGTTGACAATATGGGCATTCTGCAGCACTATCAGTCCGCGATCGACGAGAAGGCGCGGGCGCTGGAGGAGCAGGAGGACTATCTGGAGAGTTCCGGGGTGATGAGTCTGGACGCCAGACACCTTCAGAAGGGCATTCTGAGCTTTGTCCTGAAGACGGAGACCACAGACGCGGGAGCCGACATACTTTCGACTCTGCTCTCAGCCTACCGGGCGTACGTGACGGACGGACGTCTGGCGCAGACGCTCTATTCCGGAGACAAGGATACGGCGGTCGAGGATTCACGCTATCTGTTGACCTTCCTTGTGGACGACAAGCTGGCGCCGGATGCTGACGAAAAAGATACGGGGACCAGTACCGTCAGGCACTCCGTGCAGAGTGTCTTCCAGATACAGATCCTCTCCGAAGACGAAAAAGCCTGCGGAAAACAGATGGATGCGGCAGCGAAGGCAGTGCAGTTGTACAGCGACGAGCTGCAGAAGCAGGTGGGGGAGCATGAGCTGACGATGCTCGCCTCCAGCATTTCGGAGAGTCAGGATCAGTCCATTCAGGACTATCAGACGAAGGTACTGAACGATTACACCGCGGCGATACGGGATCTGAGTAATCTGCGGTCAGAGGCAAAGACCTATGCGGACAGTCTCGACACAGAGACGGCAGCAGTCGATACGCTCACCGAGCCGGCGCTGGCAAGTCCGGCGAAGGCGGGCGTCAAATACGCGATCCTCGGGCTTGTGCTCGGCGCGTTTCTTGCCGGCTTTATCCTGATCGTGATCTTCCTTATGAGCGATCGCCTCAGGAGTACGGAAAATTTCGAGAAAAAATTCGGCATGCGTCTGTTGGGACGTGTGATCCCGCCCGTGAAGGGCAAGAGCGTATTCGGCGCGCTGGATCGTGTCTTCCAGCGAATGGGAGAGGGAGCTTACGCGAACCTTCCCTATGAGGAGCAGGTCAGGATCGTCTCGGCGAATGTCAAGACGGCAGCGGCGGCAGAGTCCGGTACGCATGTCATGCTGGCGGGCACCATCGCAGCTGGGGACGTCTCGGAGATCTGCGCTGCTGTCGCGAAGGAGACTGAGGAAGTCCGGTTCTCCGATTACCGTCAGCTGGTCTTCGACGCTTCCGCGCTGGAGGAGCTGAGCGGCTACGACGGTATTCTGTTTATAGAGAAGAAGGATGCCTCATCGGCGCGCCTGATCGCACAGGAGTGCAAGATGGCGACAGATCGAAACGTAAAGATTCTGGGTACAGTTGTGATATAAGTGATGTGAAAATTATGGACAAACCCGCACGGGGAAGCATGGGTCAGGCGGCAGTGTTTCCCCAGACGGCGTTATATTGGGTTTTCCCATTCGGGCTGTTTTCTTGTAAGAGACAGGTCGGAATGGCGGAGCTTTGCCTGAAAAAGGGAGGTCAAAACGAATGCTGCACTGGTATGTCATACAGACCTATACTGGAAGAGAAGAAAAGCTGGTGAAGATGGTGGAACGCGTCGTACCCCGACAGTTCTATCACAGCTGTTTCGTGGTCTATCATGAGCAGCTCTGGAAACGCCAGCAGGAAAAT
The DNA here is from genome assembly GCA_947626285.1 of uncultured Lachnospiraceae bacterium. Classification (GTDB taxonomy): domain Bacteria; phylum Bacillota; class Clostridia; order Lachnospirales; family Lachnospiraceae; genus Choladousia. Next base: position 52,687 of record CANQRR010000020.1, on the reverse strand, counting down.
CAGGTGCATATCCGCAGGACGTTTCCCGGATATGCTTTTATCACTTCCGAAGATCCTGAGGGGCTGTTCCTCTGCCTGAAGAAGGTTCCGTCGATGTCCAAGCTCCTGGCGGACGGAGCGCTTGCCGAGGAGGAGTATACGTTCATTCCGCTGCACCCGGAAGAGGCCTCCTTCCTGGACGGCCTCCTGGACGCGGATCATATCATTCGGCTGTCTTACGTGGCGACGGATGGGAGAGACCACATTACCTATATCTCCGGGCCGCTGGAGGCCTGCGGAGACCACGGCGTGAGCTACCGTTTTCGGAAGCGCTACGCGTCGGTCAAGCTGATGCTCTCCGGGGAAGAGAAGGAGGTTCGTCTGGGTATGATCCTGAACGACGACATCCGCAGGGAACTTTCCTATGGAAAAGTGGAGGCGCCGGTGACAGTGCCGGAAGAGTATCGCACACCCGAGAAACCGCAGGAACCAGGGACGACTTTTGTGCCCGGCGAGGCCGTGCTCATCACGGAAGGAAGTCTGGCGGGCCTGCCCGCGGTCGTCAGCAGCGCGGAGCGGCAGGAAGTAAAAATAAGGGTACACTTATTCGACCGGGATCTGGAGATGAAGGTGCCTGCGGAGAGTTTGAGGAAGGTTTAGGATCTGTTTGAAGATCGTTTGAATATTGTCAGGCAATTGGAGGAAGTACGCTCTGAGGGCGGCTTCCTTATTTTTATGGAGAAAACAGAAGGGAGTCGGATATGCCCACCCAAAGGACGATAGCATTTAGCCCGCCGGACATCGGCGAGCGGGAAATCGAAGAGGTGGCTGCGGCGATGCGGTCCGGGTGGATCACGACCGGCCCGAGGACGAAGCAGCTTGAAAAGGAGCTTGCCGGATTCTGCGGGACAAGCTATATGGTCTGCCTCAGTTCCGCCACGGCCGCGGAGGAGCTGAACCTGCGTATCCTGGGCGTGGGCGCCGGGGATGAAGTCATCGTCCCTGCCTATACGTACACGGCGACGGCAGCGGCTGCCCTCCATGTGGGGGCGACGGTGAAGATGGTGGACTGCCGGCCGGACAGCTGGGAGATGGACTATGACCAGATGGAGGCCGCCATCACCGGAAGGACGAAGGCAGTCGTCCCGGTGGACATCGGCGGTATCCCCTGTGATTATGACAAGATCTTTGCCGCGGTGGAGCGGAAAAGGGACCTTTTCACGCCGGGCGGGAACACGGAGCTGGGAAAGCGGATACAGGGAGCGCTGGGGCGGGTGGCAGTCGTCACGGATGCGGCACACGCGCTGGGGGCGGTATGGCACGGCAGGAAGGCGGGAAGCATCGCCGACTTTACGAGCTTCAGCTTCCATGCGGTGAAAAATTTCACGACCGCCGAGGGTGGCGCGTCCACATGGCGGGATATCGAGGGCATCGATAACGAAGAAATTTACAGGCAGTTTCAGCTCTACAGCCTGCACGGGCAGTCCAAGGACGCGCTGGCGAAGACAAGGCTGGGCGCGTGGGAGTATGACATCATCGCGCCGTATTACAAGTGCAACATGACGGATATCATGGCGGCGATCGGGCTGAAACAGCTGGAGCGGTATCCGGAGATGCTGATGCGTCGCAGGGAGATCATCCGGAAGTATGATGAGGCTTGCGACAGCATGGGGGTCAGGCACCTGGCGCATTACGGAAAGGACTTCCGGAGCAGCGGGCACCTGTACCTGGCGCGGGTACCGGGGATCACGTCGGAACAAAGGAATTCCATTATCGCAGGTATGGCGGAGCGCGGGGTGGCGTGCAACGTTCATTATAAGCCGCTGCCGATGATGACGGCATACAAAGCGCTTGGCTTTGACATCCTGGATTACCCGAACGCATTTGATTATTATGCCAACGAGATCACCCTGCCGCTGCATACGAAGCTGACAGATGAAGACGCGGCGTATGTGGCGGAATGCTTTCAGGACACGGCGGCGGAGGTCCTGGGGACAGCGGAAGGAAGGGGCAGAAGCGATGCTTCGGGAATGGGAAAGACTGCCTGAGTTCCTGCAGTGCGACGAGGTGAGACCCTACTATGATATTCTGAAGCGGAAAAGAGCAAGCCTGTGCCTGAAACGGGCTTTTGACGTGGTGGTGTCCTTGATCCTGCTTATCATCCTGGCTGTGCCGATGGCGGTCATCGCGGTGTTGATCAGGCTGGACTCGAAAGGCCCGGTCTTCTACCGGCAGGAGCGGGTGACGCAATACGGAAGACATTTCCGCATCCATAAGTTCCGCACGATGGTGGACCACGCGGACCGGCTCGGCTCGGCGGTAACGGTCGGGGGTGACAGCCGGGTCACGCGGGTCGGGGCGAAGCTGAGGGGCTGCCGGCTGGATGAGCTGCCGCAGCTCCTGGATGTGCTGGAGGGCAGCATGAGCTTCGTGGGCACGCGCCCGGAGGTGCCGAAGTATGTGGAGGCGTACACGAAGGAGATGCGCGCCACGCTGCTGCTGCCGGCGGGGATCACCAGTGAGGCGAGCCTCCGGTATAAGGACGAGGCGGCGTTGCTGAAAAGTGCGGACGATGTGGACAAGGTGTATGTGGAGCAGGTGCTACCGGGGAAGATGGAATGGAACCTGGAATATATGAAAAATTTCAAATTCACTTATGAGATAAGAATCTTGTTTCATACTGTTTTGGCTGTCGGAGGGAAAGGAACCCCAAATACCGAATCATGAATGATATAGAAGTATCTGTCATTGTCCCAATGCGGAATGAGGAAAGATATATCGCAAGGTGCATGGAATCCCTGGTGCGACAGACATATCCGGCGGACCGCATGGAATGGCTGCTTATTGATGGCGATTCAGAGGATAAAACGATAGAAATATGTGAGAGGTATGTCCCTAAAGGGCCGGTAAGGATTCTACACAATGACAGGAAAAAAACAACATATGCCCTCAACCTCGGGATCACCAATTCCTCCGGCAGGTATATCATCCGGCTTGACGCCCATGCGGAATACAAGGCGGATTATATTGAAAAATGCGTCTATTACCTGGAGACAACGGGGGCGGATAATGTGGGCGGCATAGCGGTGACAAAAGCGGAGGGATATGCAGGGAACGCTATTGCGAAAATGCTGTCATCCAGATTTGGGGTGGGGGACTCATCATTTCGGGTAGGGAAAAAGAGCGGTTTTGTGGATACGGTCCCTTTCGGGGCATTCCGGAGGGAGGTATTTGAGAGGGTCGGGCTGTTTAACCATGAACTCCCGCGCAGTGAGGACAACGACATAAACGCGAGGATACGGGCATCAGGAGGGAGAATTTGGCTGTCAAATGAGATACAGTTTGTATATTACTGCAGGGATAGCATCCCTGCAGTTTTGACGATGGGGATAAAAAATGGGAATATTCTATTTCAAACGGTAAGGAAGAACCCAAGGGCGATGAGCCTGCGGCATTATGTTCCGTTTCTCTTTTTTGCCTCTATAGCTATCATGCCTGTTTTATTGCGTGTGCTGCCCTGCTTGAGATTTGCCTATATGGGGGAGTTTGGGCTGTATTTCCTTTTGGATGTCTACTACTGCATGAAATCATGGAATTATGCGCCCATATTGCTGTGGCTCTATCCGTTATTCCATCTGTGCTATGGGTTGGGATCGTTTCTGGGGCTAATGAACATTGACTTGCTGGATAAGGGATTCTAACAGTCGGGGCGTACCGGCTGGCTAGATCAGGGTTAAAGGGGAAGGGCATGGTATATAGTGAGGAAGAACTGAAGGGGCTGCAGCGGATAAACCTTCAGATGGCAGAATATTTTGTCAGTTTCTGTGAGGAACATGACCTCCTCTGTTACTTTTGCGGCGGGGGCTGTATAGGCGCGGTTCGGCACAAGGGATTCATTCCGTGGGATGACGATCTTGATTTTTTTATGCCGAGGGATGATTACGAGAAGTTGGCGGAGCTTTGGAATCGTGATACGGCATGCAGCCAAAGGTATGTCCTCTGTAAGCCTTCCCTCAATTTCATAGACCATAATGAATTTATTACAATCCGGGATAAAGAGACGACATTGATTAAGCCTTATCAAGCAGGTCTTGACATCGTACATGGGGTGGCACTGGATATTTTCCCACTCGATGGTTACCCCGCATCAAAGATAAAGAGAAAGATGCAATGCATCTGGGCGATGGTATACTCATTGTTCTGTACACAGATAATCCCGGAGGCGCATGGAAAATTTATGAAATGGGGGAGCAAGGCTGTATTGGGGGTCTTCCATTCGAAAAAAATACGGTACAGAATCTGGAAATTTGCAGAGAAACAGATGTCCAAATATGACATTGATGACTGCAAATATATCACGGAGCTTTGTGCAGGTCCAGGATATATGAGAAACTGCTATCCGAAGGAGGCATTCTCCTCCGCGGTATGGCTGCCGTTTGAGGGTACGGAAATGCCGGTCCCCATAGGCTATGACGTGTATCTGAGAATCGCCTTTGGCGATTATATGAAATTGCCGCCGGAGGATAAGCAGATACCGCACCATGACACAGCCAAACTGGATCTGCATAAGAGCTACAGGGAATATAAAGGAATCTACTACTGTGTCAGATAAAGATGGGGAGACAAATGCATGAACGTAGCATTGATCATAGCGGGCGGTTCCGGGCACCGAATGGGGCAGGAGATACCGAAACAGTTCATCAATGTATATGATAAGCCGGTATTGGTCTACACACTGGAGGGGTTCCAGAAACATCCGGAGATCGACGCCGTAGAGGTGGTGTGCCTGGATGGCTGGCATGATATCCTGTGGGCCTATGCAAAACAGTTCAATATCACAAAGCTCAGGTGGGTCGTGGGCGGCGGAGCTACCGGGCAGGAATCCATACGCAACGGGGTATTCAGCTTGGAAGGGAAGTGCAAGGATGACGATATCATTGTTATCCATGACGGGATCCGGCCTTTGATCGACGGCACGGTGCTTTCGGATGTCATCATCAAGTGCCGGCAGTATGGGAACGCGGTCACATCCATGCCATACAATGAACAGATATTCAAAGTGAAAGATGAGATATCAACAGAAGAATATATCCCGAGGGAGACCCTGCGGCGCGTGGCTACACCGCAGGCTTATTTTTTTGGAAAACTAGACTGGGCATACCACGAGGCGTTTGAGAAAGGGATAGGGATCCACGGTTCCGCTTATGCGAACACGATGATGGTGGACCTTGGGGAGACGCTGTACTTTGCGGCAGGGTCGGACAGGAACATCAAGCTGACGACGAAGGATGACCTTGAGATGTTCAAGGCATACCTGAAGATGGAGAGGGATGCATGGCTGAAGTGAAGGCATACCAAAGCAGCATCGATCATGTATGCGGGCTTGACCTTCCCTGGGAAGAGCTGGAAGGGAAGACGGTGCTCATCTCCGGGGCGACAGGGATGATCGGGAGCTTTCTGATCCATGTGCTGATGCAGCGGGATGAAGTCAGGAAGATACTGGCGGTGAGCAGGTCGGAGCGCATGGCGCGCGAGAGGCTGGGAGAGTACTGGGACACGGGACGCTTCGTCTATGTCCCGCGTGACATCAACCTTCCTCTGGGGGATTTGCCAGGGGCGGACTATGTCCTGCACCTGGCGAGCAATACCCATCCGGTAGCGTATGCGTCAGACCCGATCGGAACGATCACAGCAAACATCACAGGGACACAGAGCCTGTTGGAATATGCCTGCAGCAGCAGGGCAGAGCGGTTCCTGTTTGCGTCCAGCGTAGAGATCTATGGGGAGAACCGTGGGGACACGGAATATTTCGATGAAGGATACTGCGGGTATATCGACTGCAATACCCTGCGGGCCGGATATCCGGAGAGCAAACGCGCGGGAGAGGCGTTATGCCAGGCATATCGAAAGGCGAAAGGCTTAGATGTTGTGATCGCCAGGCTGGCGAGGACCTATGGTCCGACCATGCTCTTGAGTGATACGAAGGCGATCTCCCAGTTTATCAGGAACGGGATCGCAAGACAGGATATCGTCCTCAAGAGCGAGGGAAACCAGCTGTACTCCTACAGCTATGTGGCGGATGCGGTGTCGGGACTGCTGACGGTCCTCCTGAAAGGGGAGGACGGGGAGGCGTATAACATTGCCGGCAAGGGTTCAGATGTCACGCTGAGAGAGCTGGCGGAGCTGGCAGCCGCCGCAGCTGGGACAAAGGTCGTATTTGACCTGCCAGGTGAGACAGAGAAGGCAGGATATTCGAAAGCGACAAAAGCGCTTCTTTGCTCAGATAAACTGGAGAAGCTGGGCTGGAGCGCGCACTGGGATATAGGCAGGGGGCTGCTTGATACGATCAGTGCTATATCTATGTAACGGGAGGCAGGACAATGCCCCAGGTGTCTATCATTGTTCCGGTATATAACGTTGAGAACTATTTTGAAAGGTGCATCTCCTCCATCTTGAAACAGTCATTTACAGATCTTGAGGTGATTCTGGTAGATGACGGCTCTACAGATGGAAGCGGCAAGCTGTGTGATGAATTTGCCGAACAGGATGACAGGATCCTTGTGGTCCATAAGGAGAATGGCGGGCTCAGTTCGGCGCGGAACGCAGGTATCGACGTTGCCAGAGGGGAATATCTGGCATTTGTGGACAGCGATGATTATATCCATCCTGAGATGATCAGTATATTACACCATAATATAATAATGGCTGATGCGGATATAGCTGTTTGTGATGTCCGGGAAGGGTCGCTGCAGAATGGGTTTGACGATCATGAACTACCCGAACAAAAGATATTATGCATGTCGAATATTAAAGCGATGAACATGGCGTTTAGCGGGAAAGGCATTTTTACATATGCTGTGAACAAATTATATAAGAAATGGCTTTTCTCTGGTGTCAGTTTTCCGATAGGGAAGACTTATGAGGATGTGTATATTTTCCCGGATATTTTTTTAAAAGCATCTACGGTAGTGTCATCCAACTTAAAGCTATACTATTATTTTCAAAGGCAGGAAAGCATCACCAACTGCGTTTTTCAGCCGCAGCATTTGAATTATATCAGATCATATAAACGGGTGCTCCAATGTATCCCTGAAGAATTGAGAAATACGAAATGGCTGGTATATTGCCGCATAGTATACACATACATGTTTGTATATGATAAGTTAGTGGTTTCTGAGCTGCAAAATTTGGAAAAGTATCAGGAAGTGGCAAAATTTATAAGAAAAAATATTGCTGCTGTGTTGTGTGGGAAGGTATTTACATTGCGAAGAAAGCTGCAGGCTTTAGCGCTGTTTTTCAGTCCGCAGCTATGCGCCAGATTGACGAGATATGCCTTTTTAAGACATGGCAATACGGCTATTGGGGGAAATTACTGATGAAAAAGACATGGCCCATACAAATGATATGCTTTTTCGCCTCATTTGTTGTTCTCTTCATTTATCTGCTTTGCCCCCAAAAGGTTAATTTGCTCCTGCTGTGTGCCGTCTTAACGTGGGTAAATAATATATTATATGCGCTAAGCCGATTTAAGAGAAGGGTGATCTTCTTTTTCTTTAATATCACCTTTTTCACATTTATTCTGGGGCGACCTGTTCTGGATTGGGTACAAGGGAACGATTGGGTGCTTATGCCCATCTTTTTTTACTATAAGGATGCAGACGCGAAGACCGCTATGATAGTGATAATTGTCTCCTTATACGCGATTTGGCTGGGGGCAGTGCTGGGGAACCGATGTCTGCTGCGGATGCACTATAAGATCATCGGGAAGCGGTCGTTTACAGCGCATAAGGGTTATGTGAAGATGGTCAGGAAACTCTCGTTGTTGCTGCTTGCCGTTTCTTTGGTGGCATCTTATATATCAGGCCTGGACAAGATCGCGTTTATGGCGAGCCATTCATATGTGGAATACTATACCATGTACCAGAGCAAACTTCCCTATCTGGTATATGCCCTTTCTACCTTTCTGGGAATGGCCATATGCGTATATTTGGCGACAATGCCACGGAAAAGAGATGCCTTTGCAGCGTTGGTGTTGTATGTGCTTTCAACTATCCCGGACCTGATCGTAGGGGCAAGGGGGCCGGTTGTAAAAGCAATCCTGTTGTCCTTGATATACTATATTTTACGGGACTTCTATGCCGGGACCAGAACATGGGTCGGGAAATTTGAAAAAATGGCTTTAATTGTGGGGGTTCCGTCTGGTGTAGTCTTTTTAGGAATCTATAACTATATCCGCGATGGTGTATCTGTGGCGCAGTTTAACCCAGTCTCCGCCGTGATGGATTTTTTTTACAGGCAGGGAGTCACGTTTGCCTGGCTCAGCAGCGGGCTAGGCGCAGTCAATCTGTTGCCGAATGCGGCGAATCCGCATTATTCTTTAGGCGGACTCATTGATTATTTTCAGTATGGGAAACTGGGCCAGCTGATTACCGGACTACCTGGGTTGGCGAGTGGGAACAACATACTAAGGGCGACCCGGGGAAACAGCATGGCGCATCATATCTCTTATATACTTCTGGGAGATTCCTACCTTCAAGGCTACGGATGTGGGACGTCTTATCTGCTAGAGACCTTTGTGGACGGCGGTATAGGGGGCGTACTTGTATACAGTTTTCTGTTAGGATTTCTGCTGATATTTATTGTCGAAGCTGCCCGGCATGGGTTGCTAGTACTCTCTATGGTCTTATGCAGTATACAAGGGATTCTCGGGCTACCAAGGGGCGAGGCAATAAGTTGCCTTCAGTTTATGTACCGGGTACCGTTCTGGTGTGTTATCCTCTTTTGTTTCATTGGTGCACGACTGCTGGTGAAGAAGTACCTGGGTCAGGACACTGCGAGCGCGCGCCCGCTAGGGGATCTGATACCACAGGAATAGAGGAACACTTAAGGACGGAATATGAAGATAGGCATAATATCAATGCAGCGGGTATCGAATTATGGCTCGTTCCTGCAGGCATATGGGTTAAAGCGTCTGGTGGAGTCACTGGGCCATACGGTGACATTCATCGATTATCGGTGCGGGAAGCCGGTGGTTCCGTACTCCGGGAAGTCCAGGGCATGGATGCTTGTGAAGATGTATGCGCCGATATTGGTAAGGGCGGTGGATTATGCCCGCTATTACATCCTGGGGAAAACAGATTTTAACATCGAGTACCGTGTAAGGTTCCTGCCGCAGCTGGGGGTGTCATACCGCTATAAGTTCGATGAGCGTGTTGACATTGCGGTGGTCGGGAGCGATGAGGTGTTCAACTGCCTGCAGGCGGGGGAGAACGTCGGGTTCTCCCCGATGCTGTTCGGACAGGGGATAAACGCGGAAAAAGTGGTGAGCTATGCAGCCAGCTGCGGGTATACGGACCTGAAAGGGCTGGAGCGGCATGGGCTTACGGAAAGGGTAGGCACATACCTGAAAAGTTTTGCGGCGCTGTCAGCGCGGGATGAGAACACCAGGCATGTGATCCGGTCATTGACAGGGGCTGAGCCCGAGATGCACCTGGACCCCGTCCTGGTAAGCGATTTCCCGCTGCCGGAGCCCCCTTTCCGGCTGCGGGACTATGTCGTCCTTTACACATACCATTCAAGACCCTATTCTGAGAAAGAGCAGACAGAGATAAAAGACTTCTGCAAAAGGAACGGGAAAAGGCTTGTCTCGCTTGGGGACGCGCAGCCGTGGGTTGACCAGAAGGTTCCGGCATCCCCCCTTGAGCTGCTCGCCTATATAAAAGGCGCAGACTTTGTTATCACGGACACGTTCCATGGGACAGTGTTCTCGGTAAGATACAACAAGAACTTTGTGACGAAGGTACGGCCGGACAACCGGCAGAAGCTGGGCGACCTCTTGAATCGCCTTGGGCTGGGCTCCAGAAGGATAGCAGATTTCTCCCAGCTGCAGGAGATGTATGGATCGGTGCCGGATTACCAACGGACGAACGCGATCATCTGCAGGGAAAAGGAAAGCACTATGGATTATTTGAGAAAAAACCTGTGCCGGATCTGAAAGTGGGGCATGACGGATGATGAACACAAGGTCTCGGTATCTGTTGAAGAACACATCAATGTTTGCACTCTCAGAGATTGCGGCGAAGGCGATCAATTTCATCCTTGTGCCGTTCTATACCCATGTACTCACAACGGAGCAGTACGGCACGGCGGACCTGGTGTTCACGTTCTCGACCCTGCTGTCGCCGCTCGTCATGTTCAGCATAGGCGAGGCGATGATGCGCTTTCTGCTGGACAAGGACGCTGACGATTCCAAGATCAGGCATATCGAGTTCCTGGTCATCGCCTTTGGTTTTGCGGTCTCCCTGCTGTCTGTCCCGGTCATCCGCTGCCTGCCGCGGGTCAGTAGGTATGCCGGATATATCTACGCCTACCTGGTCCTCTGCGCACTGCGGGAGGCGACGGTAGGCTACCTGAGAGGGAAAGAGAAACTGTTCAGGTATGCGGTTTGCAACATCGTCAACACTGCGCTGGTCGCCGGCCTGAACATTTATTTCCTTGTAGGCTTAAAGCTTGGGGTGCGGGGATACCTCCTCGCCTATATAATAGCGACCGGGACGACCGCCGTGATGGCGTTCATCCTAGGGGAGCAGTACAAAGGGTACCGGCATTCAAAGATCGATGCCGCCCTGCTGAGGTCGATGGTCCTGTTCTCCATCGCGGTGATCCCGAACTCGATGATGTGGTGGGCGATCAATTCCTCCGACCATCTTATGGTCAGCTACATGAGGGGCGTCGAGGAGAACGGCCTGCTGACGGTCGCGTATAAGATCCCTGCGCTGCTGACCACGTTCAGCACGATACTGATGCAGGGCTGGAAGTATTCCGCCATCAGTGAGAGGGGAAGCGCCGACCGGGAGGAGTTCAATAACAGGGCCCTTGACATGTTCTTCCGGGGTATGCTCCTGGTCTCCGCGCTGCTGCTCCTGTGCAACAGGCGGATCGTAGGCCTTCTATATGCGGACGCCTATTTCAATTCGTGGCGGGCGACGTCCTTCCTTGTGTTTGGCAACCTCTTTCTCTCTATGGGTACGTTTTTCGGGACATCATACTATGTGGAGAAGAAGATGCAGGGAAATCTTTTGTCGGCGGTTATCGGGGCGGCAGCCAATATCACCCTGAACGCGCTGCTGATCCCGCGGTTTGGTGCAGCCGGGGCGACCATGGCGGCTGCGGCGAGTTATATCATCATAATGGTCTACCGGTATTTTGACACGAGGAAGTACCTGTGCCTAAGGTTCTGGACCCCTGGACATGCCGTGTCCATGGGGCTTCTGCTTGGGCTGCTGGTCTCATCGAACCTACGGCTCCTATGGGGCTCGATACTGACCTTTTGCGCGATCGTCCTGATGAATATGGAATACATTGTAAGGATGGCGGGGCTGGGGAGACAGTTGCTTTTGGATCTTGTTCGTAGGAGGGGTTAATGCACGCAATGTGAGCGATTTCGGTGAACAGGCAGCTGAAGGCATCTCCTGTAAAGCCAGGTAGAAGGAAAGACTGCTGGAAACGGGAAAAAGAGGAATCCATTTATGCAGATGAATTATACAGATGAGAGAAATACATTGTTATTGATTGCGTTATTGAAGGAACATGGTATTCGGCGTATTATTGCTAGCCCGGGTACATGCAACGTACCTTTTGTAGCAAGCATACAAGAAGATCCGGATTTTGAAATATATTCTTCTGTAGATGAACGCTCGGCTGCTTACATGGCTTGTGGAATGGCGGCGCAGAGTGGAGAACCGGTAGCGCTTAGCTGTACCGGGGCAACAGCTTCGCGAAATTATGTTTCAGGGCTGACAGAGGCCTTTTACAGAAAACTGCCGGTATTGGCAATCACATCGTCGGTTTCCAGCCAAAAGATTGGGCATTACGTACCTCAAGTCACAGACCGTCGCTCACCCATGCCGGATATCGTAAAACTAAGTGTTGAGGTGCCTCAGATTAAAGATGAGGATGATCGCTGGGACTGCTATGTAAAAATCAACAAAGCTCTTTTGGAACTTCAAAGGAATGGGGGCGGTCCGGTCCACATCAACCTCATTACTGCGCATAAACCGTTATTTTCAATGAAAGAGTTGCCAAAAGTGCAACCAATTAAAAGAATAAAACAAGACGACCCATTTCCGGTTTTGTCAGGCAATCGGGTTGGAATATTTGTAGGAGCACATAAAGCGTGGTCCCAAAGATTAACAGAAGCGGTCGACGCGTTCTGTGAAAAATATAATGCAGTAGTCCTGAGCGACCTTACAGGAAACTATAAAGGGAGGTATGGTCTGCCATATCTTTTAATAACGAACCAAGCTCAGTATCGTGCGGTATGCTGTCAGTTGGATATCATGATCCATATTGGCGAGGTATCCGGCAGTGATGCGAACATCAGACCGAAGCATGTCTGGCGTGTTGACCTGGATGGAGAACTTCGTGACACGTTTGGCAGGTTGCGTTACATTTTTGAGATGGAAGAGGATACCTTCTTTGAAAAAATGGTATCCAACAAGGATATCCAGGATAAAGGAACTATCTTGTATGATGAGTGGATAAGAGAATATGATAAAGTGGCAGGGAAAATACCGGAATTGCCATTTTCCAATGGTTGGATAGCCAAGCATACATTGCATAAGCTTCCTGAAGGTTCAATCCTTCATCTTGGCATCTTAAGCTCACTGCGCATGTGGAATTATTTCAGCGCACCGAAAAGTGTATGCTGTTATGCCAATACCGGAGGATTCGGGATTGATGGAGGTGTCTCCTCCTTAATAGGCGCATCCCTGATGGATTCGAAAAAGATTTTTTTCGGGGTGTTTGGTGACCTTGCTTTTTTCTATGATATGAATGCCTTGGGTAATCGACAAATTGGAAATAATGTCCGCATTATGTTGGTGAACAATGGCTGTGGAAACGAATTTCATGCATACCAGAATTTGGCTACGGTAGCTGGTCTTGGGGATAAGATCGATCCCTATATCGCTGCAGCAGGACATTTTGGGAATAAATCGCGGAATCTGGTAAGGCATTATGCAGAAGATATGGGGTTTACGTATCTGAGTGCATCAGACAAAGAAGAATATCTCACAGCCATGAACATATTTATTCAGCCTGAAATGACAGAAAGCCCTTTGCTTTTGGAAGTATTCACGGAGCGCGAGAATGATAGTGCGGCACATGAGATAATAGATAATCTTGAGGTGTCTGTCGCAGGAGCGACAAAGAGGCTTGCAAAAGATATTTTGGGTGCAAAGGGCGTCGATATGGTAAAGAAAGTAATTGGAAGATAATATGTTTTCAGTAAAACAAGTGGGAGGTTTATTCTGAAAGTGAAAGGCATTCGTACAGGGAAAAGTGACCGGAAACTTTTGGGAAGTACCTGCGTATGCTGCGGAGCGCCTGTACCGGAAGGAAGACAGGTCTGCTGGGCATGCGAAAACGGGAAAAAGATAAAGGTCAGGGGTACAGAGAAGGAGTGGGAACGGGAGCATGGCGCCGTCAAAGGGAAACCGGTCAGAAGAGTATAAGATAAGCGAACAGTACAAACGGATCGTAAGGTTCCTGTTCAGCGGGATTATTCTGACGCTGGAGACCATTGCATACGGATATGTGTGGGTCACCTATTATAATCAATATATGGAGATTCCGTATAATCGAACCGGTCATTGGCTTATGGTGGCGGTGTATGGGTTGTTGCTTATCGTGTTCAATATCATTCATGGTGGTTTTCAGGTGGGGTACCTGCGTTCGTGGAACCTGATCTACTCGCAGTCATTTGCCTGCATCTGTACAAACTTTATGTCCTACCTGCTGGTCACCCTGCTCACGAAACATTTTCAAAGCGTACGACCGCTGCTGGCGATGACTGTTGTGGAATTCATCGCGATTTGCGTATGGAGTGTCGCCTCCACCCGCCTGTATCGGATCATCTACCCGCGAAGGCATGTCCTTTTGATCTATGGGGAGTACCCGATCGCAAGCCTGATGGGGAAGATGCATACCCGTAGTGACCGGATCAAGGTCTGCGAGTCCGTGCATATCAGTGTCGGAGAAAAGGAGCTTGAGCGGAAGATCAGTCAGTACGAGGGGGTCGTCATCTGCGATGTCCCATCGCATATACGAAACGTGATCCTGAAATACTGCTATGGGAAATCCATACGCTCTTATACGATTCCAAAGATTTCCGATATCCTTTTAGGAAGCGCGGAAAAGCTGCATATGTTTGACACGCCACTGCTGTTGTCTCGGAACGCGGGGCTGACGGCGGACCAGAAATTTGCGAAACGTCTGATGGATATCGTCCTGTCATTGGCGGTTCTGATAGTGATGTCACCTCTGTTTGTCATAATCGCTATTGCAATCAAGGGATATGACGGCGGTCCGGTGTTTTATCGGCAGGATCGCTGCACTAAGGATGGGAAGGTATTTTCAATCTGCAAGTTTCGGAGCATGATTGTGGACGCGGAGAAAGATGGGCACGCAATTCCGGCAACGGATGGCGACCCGAGGATCACGCCTGTAGGAAGGGTTATCCGCGCGATCCGGATGGACGAGCTTCCGCAGCTTTTCAACATCCTGAAGGGTGATATGAGTATCGTTGGCCCTCGCCCGGAGCGGGTCGAGCATGTGGAGATGTACACGAAGGAGATCCCGGAATTTCCATATCGGATGAAGGTAAAGGCCGGCCTGACCGGTTACGCGCAGGTGTACGGGAAATACAATACCACGGCGTATGACAAACTGAAGTTGGATCTGATGTATATACAGAATTATTCATTGTTACTGGATATAGAGATCCTCCTCAAGACATTCAGGATACTTTTCATGAAAGAGAGCACAGAGGGGTTTGAGGAGAAGGAACCATGAGGAAAGCATTGATGACGGCCTCCATGGCGTCCATGCTCGATGATTTTAACCGGAGCAACATAAGACTGTTATTGGAGGCCGGATATGAGGTGACCCTGGCAGCAAATTTCTGCTCGGAGAAGGGGAATACCAGACCGCTGCGCAAGATTACGGCGTTTCAGGAGGAGATGGAGGCACAGGGTTGCCGGGTGGTGCAGGTGGATTTTAGCAGGGACCCGGGGGATATCTCCAGCCACCTGAAGTCATACCGCCAGCTGAAGAGACTAGCAGGGGAAGGCTTTACGCTCGTTCACTGCCATGCGCCGATCAGTGCGGTCCTGACACGGCTGGCTTTTCGAAAGGAAAGAAGAGAGGGAACCCGGGTGATCTACACTGCCCACGGGTTCCATTTTTATAAGGGAGCGCCGGCAAAGAACTGGCTTCTCTATTTTCCGCTGGAATGGTTGTGCGCTCGCTGGACGGATATCCTGAATACGATCAATCGGGAGGATTACAAAAGAGCCCAAAGATGGCTGAGGGCAGGAAAAATAACTTATCTTCCCGGGGTTGGCATCGACATAAGGCGATTCCGACCGGGGAGCACGGATCGGGAGGCGGTGCGCAGAAGGCTGGGCATCGGAGAGAATGAGAAGATGCTGCTCTCGGTAGGCGAGCTGATCAGAAGGAAGAATCAGGAGCTTGTGATTCGGGCGCTCGCATTGTCTGTAAACGGGAACAATCCGAGAGAGTCGGGAATCGGGGCTGAGTCCGGCAGGAACCTATGCTATGTGGTCTGCGGCCGGGGAAGGATGCAGAAAGCGTTGGAAACGCTGGCAGAGAGACTTGGCGTTGCGGAGCAAGTGCTGTTTCTGGGCTACCGTACGGACATCGCGGAGCTGTGTCAGGCGGCAGATCTGTTCGTGTTCCCATCGCTACAGGAGGGGCTTTCGATGGCACTTATGGAAGCGCTTGCGGTAAAAACTCCGGTGGTCTGCTCAGACATCCGGGGGAACCGGGAGTTGGTCCCAGAGAGAGAGCTGCGGTTTGACCCGAAAGATGTAAGGGACACTGCCGCATGCATCCGCAGGGCACTTGATGCTGACCTGTCGCAATCGGTGGAGGCACATTATTCTGCACTGGGGAAGTACCGGCTGGAAGAGGTGGAAAGGATTATGAAAGAGGAGTACGCATGAAACTACTAACCGTCGTGGTGCCGGCATATAATGCGGAGGTATATTTGAAGAAGAACCTTGATTCTTTCTGCCTCCCGAAACCACCAGATGATTTAGAGGTTCTGGTGGTCGACGATGGTTCGACGGACAGGACAGGGGAGATTGCGGATGAATATGCCGCTAGGTACACGGATGTTGTTCGTGTGATCCATAAAGCGAACGGTGGGCACGGCTCTGGCATCAACCGGGGTATTGAGCATGCCAAAGGGCTGTATTTCAAGGTAGTGGACGCGGATGACTGGGTAGACCAGAAAGGTTTCACGGAATTAATGTATACCCTGAGGGAACAGGCTGATCAGCTGACAGACATCATCTATTCGAGTTTCCAGTGGGCGACGGAGGATAAACGGCATAGTGAAACATTCTGCCTGAAACGCCCTGAGAAAGAACCATTTAAGGGTGTCCGATACGGACAAATCTACCGATTTGATGAAGTGTCGGACAGGATTTATGTACGTATGCATAATATGACGATTCGGACAGCTATCCTGCAGGAACACAGGATTCGTGTAGACGAGCATTGTTATTATGTGGACAAGGAATATGTTGCCTATCCGATTCCGTGGGTGAGGACAATATGTTTCATAGATGCGGATGTTTATCGCTATCGCATCGGCCGCGGTGGTCAGAGTGTGGGACTTGGACAGATGCAGAGGAATGAGAAAGATTATGACAAGGTGGCAGATTCGCTTCTGTGTTTCTATGGAAAACTTGGCGGGGAGATTCCCTGCACACCGGCGAGAGCAGCCTATATATGCAGACTTTTGTCCATACACACAGCCGGAAAGATAAAGATTATTTTGGGTTATCCATCATCAAAGAAAAGGAAACAACAGCTGATGCAGCTTGACAAACAGATGAAAGAAAGATACCCGGAAATCTACAACAGAAATCAAAATCCGGCGGTGTCCATCCTGCGCCGGAGTGGATATCATTTGTATGGGTTGGCGGGCTGGCTCGTAAGGTGGAAGTATCGGTAGGTGGAAAGAGGAAAACGGATTGGATGAGAAGATGGTGCAGCTTCAGAGCATTCTGTTGCCAGATGCAACGGTATGCGATGTAGAGGAACTATATTATTACAGGACAGAAAACAGAACAGATTTTGATGGGTACTTTAATTTGTTTTATATAGAAAAACGGAAACGTTACACATGCATTGAAAATCTGAGTCTGGATCTTCAGCTTCAGGGATACAGTGCTCTGATTCTGGTTCATGACGGGAAGGATATTGACACTATTCCCCTGAATTCCAAAATGCGGAAAGAATATCACATACCGTTCCCCTATGAAAAATATGGGGACGGATGTTTTTGGTTTGCTCTTATTCGAGAAGAGTCGGCTACGATAGAGCCATTTGTATCTGGTTTTTATACGACAGTTCTGCCGGAAGGACAAGTTCGGGATGTCCGTATCGGGACCGTGATATGTACCTATAAGCGTGAGGCATATGTGACATGGAACCTGAAACAGATAAAGACACGCATCTTTGACCGAACAGAGCTGGATGTTTCATCTAGGATAAAACTCTATGTTGTCGATAACGGAAAGACTCTTAATGACTGCGAAGAAGTGCAGGAACTTGTGGCCAGCTATGCAGGGAAGGCAGTAATCCTGCCGAACAGGAATGCCGGTGGAGCTGGGGGATTTACCCGCGGGATGATTGAGATAATGGAAACAGAGAGTCAGAAAGTTTTTACCCATTTATTATTGATGGATGACGATGCTGTTGCTGAGACGGATGCATTTGTAAGGATTTATGGATTAACGGCAACGCTAAAGGAAGAATGGAAGGATATCACGATTGGCGGCACGATGCTACGAGAGGAAATGCCTTATGTACTGCATTGTGCCGGGGAACTATGGAAATCCGGACGGATCATTGCTCCAGAGGGGGATCTGGATTTAAGAAATTGTGCCAATGCCTGCAGTAGATATCTGCTGGGGACGGAAATGGAGAGAGAAATATATTCCGGCTGGTGGCTGTGCTGTTATTCCATGGGAACAGTGAGAGCAGATAATCTGCCGCTTCCGCTGTTTTTTCATCATGATGACATAGAATACGGATTGAGGAATCGAGAAAAAGGGATTGTCTTTTTGAATGGAATCAGCGTTTGGCATATAGGGGCTGATCTCCGTTTTCGTGGAAGCAGTTTGTACTATGATATCAGAAACAGCCTGATTGAAACTGCGTTGCATCAGGAGAAACGACAGACGTTGACGGCATTGAAAATCGTATTGTTGGCATCTGCAGCTGCTATGGTCAGACTCAAATATTGTGATCTAAATCTGATATATCAGGGTTTTACAGACTTTTTGAAAGGGCCAGAGTGGTTGCTGGCGCAAGCCCCGGAGGAATTGAACAAAAAGGTTTTGTCAATGTATTACAGGATGAAACCGTTGGGGGAGTTACGGGATGAGTTGACAGAAGAGGAGTATCAGGATGTGCGGGGACAGATTGAGCAGAGGGAAGACGGGTTAAAAGAACCCCAATCGTATGTCAGATATGAAAAGGGGATTCGACGAAAAAAAACTCATGTCTATGGTTATGGGCTGACTCTGATTGGCTTGTTGCTACCGGGAGATCGGCGGATCAGAGTCATCATGCCGACAGATAGTCTTAATGATGCGTTCCGACGAAAGAGGATTCTTCTGTATGAGCCGACCAGTGGATTGGCATTGGTCACTGAGAAGAATTGCCGCAAGCTATTAGAGGGTATTCTGCGCTGTATTATGATGACGGCAGAATGCATCAGCTTTCGAAAAGTGGCGGAAACTTATCGAAAGGAAGCGGACAGAATGTCAGATCTGAAGACATGGAAGGAGTATCTTGGAATATGATACCGAAGATGATCACAAGACTGGAAGATTTCCGGCGATATCGGCCGCTTTTGAGACAGCTGGTGGCGAAGGATATCAAGCTGAAATATCGGAGGAGTTTTCTTGGTTACCTGTGGAGCATCCTTAACCCACTGATGATTATGATCATTATGGTTTTGGTGTTCTCAAATATGTTTCGGTTCGATATCGAGAATTTTCCGGTGTATCTGATAACCGGGCAGACGATCTTTAACTTTGTGTCGGAAGCAACGAATCAGGCGATGTTCTCCATCACTGGGAATGCAGCACTACTGAAAAAGACATATGTGCCGAAATATATTTTCACACTATCCAAGGTGACAAGCAATCTTGTAAATACATTTTTTGCGCTGGGAGCAATGTTGATCGTATTTGTAGTATGTCATGTGCGCTTTCAGGTTTATATGTTATTTATCCCGGGTATCCTGCTGGAGGTCTATATCTTCTGTGTTGGGCTAGGGCTGTTTCTAGCGCAGGCGACGGTATTCTTTCGGGACGTCCAGCATATCTACGCGGCGTTCTTGACCGCATGGATGTACCTGACACCGATTTTTTATCCGATCACAATGCTGCCGCCCGGATTGATATGGATGATTGAGCATTTTAATCCCTTGTATTCGTATATCACACAGCTTAGGACGATCGTTCTGGAAGGCTTGTTCCCGGATTCGCGGCTGATCTTGTATGGGTTCGCAGTGGCGTTTGTATCGCTGATGGTCGGCACATGGGCGTTTGTAAGGAGCCAGGATCAATTTATACTGTATGTTTAGGATGGAATGGCATGGGAAATAGCAGTTATATAAACAGGCATAAAGACGGGAAAACTGATTATGCGGTGGTCGTGGATCATGCTACTGTGCGTTTCAATATGGCGTCAGAACGAATCGATAACCTGAAAGAATATTTCGTCAAACTGGTAAAACGGGAACTCATGTTTAAAGAGTTTCTGGCACTTAAGGATGTGAGTTTGAAGGTGAGGAAGGGTGAGGCATGGGGGATTGTGGGAACCAATGGTTCCGGCAAGTCCACACTGCTGAAACTGATCTGCGGGATTCTGAAACCGTATCAGGGAACTGTGACAGTCCATGGGGCGATCGCTCCGCTGATAGAGCTGGGGGCAGGCTTTGACGGAGAGTTGACGGCGCGGGAGAACATCTATCTGAATGGGGCAGTATTGGGATACGACGAGAAATATATGGGGCGACATTTTGACGAGATTGTGGGGTTTGCGGAGCTTCAGGATTTTCTGGACATGCCAATCAAGAACTATTCTTCCGGCATGGCGGCAAGGCTGGGTTTCGCGATAGCGACCGTAGTGGAGCCAGATATCCTGATCTGCGATGAGGTACTGGCAGTGGGGGATTATGCGTTTCAGCAGAAATGTGAGCGAAAGATGAAACAGATGCGGGAGCGTGGGGCTACCTTGTTGTATGTGTCACACTCCATTGAGTCAGTGAAAGAGGTCTGTGGTCATGCACTCTGGCTGGACAGGGGAATCGCCCGAATGTGCGGAGCGGCGGATGAAGTATGTGATGCATATATAAAATCTTTGAAAGGATAGGAGGAAGGATCGTGAAATACGATTACCTGATTGTTGGCGCAGGGCTGTTCGGCGCTGTTTTTGCGCATGAAGCGGCGGAGAAGGGGAGATCATGTCTGGTTATCGACAGACGCCCGTATATCGGGGGAAACATCTACTGTGAGGAGATAGAGGGAATACAGGTTCATAAATATGGGGCGCACATTTTTCATACGTCCAACAAGGCTGTATGGGACTATATCAACCGATTTGCCGAGTTCAATAATTATATTAACAGCCCAGTTGCTGTTTATAAAGGCGAATTATACAATCTGCCCTTTAATATGAACACATTCAGCAGGATGTGGGGGATCAGGACGCCAGAGGAAGCGCAGAAGATTATAGAGGATCAGCGGCGAAAAGAACAGATAACGGAGCCGAAGAACCTGGAGGAGCAAGCTCTGTCTTTGGCTGGGCGCGACGTATATGAGAAATTGATTAAGGGTTACACAGAAAAGCAGTGGGGGAGGGATTGCAGGGAACTTCCTTCCTTTATCATTAAGAGGCTTCCGTTCCGTTTCGTGTATGACAATAATTATTTCAATGACCGGTATCAGGGGATTCCGATTGGGGGATATACGAAGATTGTTGACAGACTGTTGAAGGGAATTCCAGTGCTGTGCGGGACGAACTATCGGGAGTACGTAAAGGAGAACCCAAACGCTGCGGCAAAGACGATCTATACCGGGCAGATCGATGAGTTTTTTGATTACCGGTTGGGTGTTTTGGAATACCGTTCCGTGTGCTTCGAAACAAAGGTGCTGGACTGTGTGAACTACCAGGGGAACGCAGTGGTGAACTATACGGAACGGGAGGTACCCTACACTCGCGTGATCGAGCACAAGCACTTTGAGTTTGGAAAGCAGCCGAGGACAGTGGTGTCCTGGGAATATCCGGGCGAGTGGAAGAAAGGAGATGAGCCATATTACCCGATCAACGATGAGAAGAACATGAAGTTGTATCGAGAATATGCCAAGCTAGCTGCGGAGAGGTCGGATGTGATCTTCGGGGGAAGGCTTGGGAGTTATAAGTACTATGACATGGACAAGGTGATCGAGGCAGCGCTGGAGACGGCGGATAAGGAGCTGGGGACATGATAGTAATACTCTCAAAAGGGAGGTAAGAGATGGCAGGGAAGATAGGGAGACTGGCAGGTTATGGCAGAGAGATTTTGAAAGGCGCTAGGAGAATAGACGAAATAGCGGTGACCTTAGAAGATTTAGAGAAAAAGCTAGTTTCTGAGAATTTGGCACTCAGGAGTGAGATAGCAGTTTTACAAAGCCAGTGCAGGGACATTATGAATAAAATGACCGAGGTAAATTCCGGTTACAGGGATCTCATGAGTATATTGACTGAAGAAAACTCTGGTTATAGGTATCTCCTCTATAATATTGTGTGTGGGGGGGGGGAAGAAACAACTTCTGGTAATGGGATATTATGGCGCGCCAAATTATGGCGACGAAATTATGCTGCAGGTGTTGCTTAGCAAGCTGCTAAGCCAGGAGAAGGTTAAACAGGCTTATGAGATAACCGTGATGGTTGAAAGAAATCCCAGGATTGATATTTTTCAATATCCAGACGTGAAGATCATAGGATACCCGAAAAGTGTGCCGGATATCAATTTTCTGGCCCGATATTTTGACGCGATGATAATTGGCGGCGGCTGTCTGATAGATGACATCAATTACGATTGCTATAATAGGGAACTGCCGCTTCTTTACACGATTCCAAATCTTTCTCTAAGGATGGAGGAATTTGGGAAAAAGGTAATATGGTACGGGCTTAGCTGTACGCAGGAGCTGGTCGTTCCGGAATATATAGAAAGATTGAAAAAGGTTATCAATCGAATAGAATATATATCTCTTCGAGATAAAAACAGCTTAAAACCGTTAGTCGATTGCGGTGTCGGTGTTGAAAAGATAAAGATTGTAGACGATATCGCTTTTGCCGGAGCGGATCCTGATTCGTATAAAAAGCCTGCCCAATCTAAGAAAATATGCCTGATATACATATATTATGGCAGGTACTATGAAGAACTGAAAGCATTCACCCAAAAGATTTTGAAATGGACAGAAAACGATGAGGAGAGATTGGTATGCATTCCTTTTTTTGAACCAGAGAAAAATGATACGGAATTTTATAGGAGACTGAAGAATGATCTGGAGAGTGACAGGCTCATAGTCGAGAAAATGCCACGAAATATTCGGGAATTTGCGCAGCTGGTTGGAGATGCCGAGACTGTGATAAGCATGAGATATCATGGAACGCTACTGGCAAATTATCTGGGATGCAATGTAATAAACCTGAAGAATGATGTTCATCCACATTATAACAATAAAGTGGATTACCTGTATGACTTTTACGGTTTTAGGAATAAAGAGATACTGTTTTCGAAGCTTAATGAAGTGGATGAGGACGAATGGACGGCATTGATCAGCGAAGCCGGGCGGAATAGTGTGGACTGCGGGAATATATATCGGCGTGCCAACAAAGCGATTGATGAAATGATCCGGAATGAATTATAAAGTGCCGGTCTTTCGAAATAGGATTATCAAGTATACGCAAAGAGACAGGGAGAGGACGATATGATACTACAGAATATTCTGTGGCCGCGCACAGATATTTGCATGAAAGAAGAATTGTATTTTAGAACAAATAAGAAAGCGGTTCGTGTGGGAGAGGAAATCCGTTTCACCAGAGGTGGCTGCGTCAGCGGGGATACTTATTTTAACAGTGTATCGGTTGATAAATGGAAGAAATATACAACTATGGGAAAAATCTCCCTGACCCTGACGTTGAAAGGTGATTTTGCAATCCGCCTGGGCTATAAGAAGAAAGTTCACGATAAGATCAATGAGAGCATTGTGTTAGAGTCTTGTATACATAATGTGGGGCTGCAGTCTGTTCGACTTGACTTTCCCGAATGCAACGGCATGGCATTCTTTTATCTGGAAGCATTAAGTGTAGACGGAATATTCAAAGGAGGGAGTTATTCAGTGGAAGCCTCCCAGGCTAATGTGCGGGATGTGAGGATAGGTGCTGCAATTTGCACATATCGGCGGGAAAAATTTGTCGAAAGAAACTTGGAGGCTATAAGAAAGGCAATTCTTGAAAATCCGAATTCGGAGTTGTATGGGAATCTTGAGGTGTTTGTTGCTGACAATGGACATACACTCGATGCCGATAAGCTCACTAATGAAAAAATCCATATCTTCACGAACAAAAACGCTGGCGGGGCTGCAGGCTTCACCCGCGGCATGATTGAGATTATAGAGATGAACAAACAGAGGGCAGGGATCACCCACATTCTTGTGATGGATGACGATATTATTCTGGATCCGGAAGTATTGTTTCGGACTTATCGCATCCTGACGATGTTAAAAGAGGAATATGTCGACGCGTTTATCGGCGGGGCAATGATGCGCAGTGATGTTGGAAATATTCAGACAGAGTCAGGGGCATCTTGGAACGCGGGAAAGCTTGAATCTCTCAAGCAAAATATGGACATGAGTCAGGTTGATGCCTGCCTGTATAATGAGGTGGAGGAGTATACTGAGTATAACGCTTGGTGGTACTGCTGTTTCCCTATTTCTGTGGCAAGAGAGGACAATTTGCCGATGCCGGTCTTTATCCGCGGGGATGATGTGGAGTATGGGTTGCGTAATATGAAAACACTGATCTTGATGAATGGGATTTGTGTCTGGCATGAAACATTTGAGAACAAATATTCTTCGTCTTTATTTTACTATATACTCAGGAATCAGTTCATAGACAACGCACTGCACTTTCCAGAGTATGGGAAGAAAGAGGCCATAAAAGAGGTTCGAGGCTGGATTGTAAGAGAAATCCTGTATTATCGATATAAAAATGTGGATTTGCTCGTTCGAGGGGTGCGAGATTTCCTAAAGGGAATCGATTGGTTGAAAACTTCGGATGGTGAAAAGATTAATCAGGATGTTATGGCCGGTGGTTATAAGGCACAGCCGATAGAAAAGCTGCCGTTGCCATTCCACTATCCGGAATATGAAAAAAGCCTCAAAGAAAGAGATTCTGGACTTAGAAGGCTGTTGCGGTTAGCCTGCGGAAATGGTTATTTACTGTGGGCAAAAAGTGACAATATTGCCCCTATGTCCAAAATCTGTCCATATAATGCTTATCGCGCAAAACGGATACTGAATTATGATGTGACAACACAAAAGGGATTTATCACTGAACGCAGCCGAAAAGAAGCGATACGTTGCCTGAAAGAAATGCTGAAACTGAGTTTGGAAATGGCACGAAACTATGATCATATTGCTGAGGAATACAGGAACAGATGCAAAGAAGTGCAGAACATTAGTTTCTGGAAGAAATATCTGGATCTGTAGCAAAGCGGTTCACTGATAGGAAAGAACGTCATGGATAAAATAGTGGTTTCTAATACCATGTTGTCTGATAGTTAAGGTTGAAAATATCGAAAGATAAACGAAAGGTTAAAAGAAATGCAGGAAAACAGATCAATGCTTAATTTAAGATCTAAAGTAGAAAATCTCTGTGTTTATGGAATAGGCTTTTTTTGTATTGGCGTGATTTCATTGATTTTCTTTTACAATATGCAAATGACCAGTTATCTGGTGAAATGGGAAGTTACGTATTTTGTAGAAGATAGTATTATAAAGAATTTCCTGGTATTGGGCTCTTTTCTCTTAGTATTGTTTATTGCAAATAAAACGCACATTTTGTGTAAACTGAATTGTTTTTTTCGGAATGATAAATGCTATAAAATGATTAAATATGGTTTGCTTTGGCTGATTTTGGGGCTAGCTTTAATCTGGGCTGTTAGCACTCAATATATTCCTGGGATAGATGAAGGATTAATTCAAACGTACATCTATAGATTTATAAGAGGCGATGCAAGTATGTTTGCACCTGGGGAATATATGAATAAATATCCATTTCAGTGGTTCTATTTTATTTATGCATATGTGATTTCCTGTATATTTGGAAGTAAGAATTATATAGTGTTTGAGATAATTAATGCGGTTGCAATTTGTATGATATATAAGCAGTTTGCTGAAATAGTAGGACTATATACTGAAAATAGACTATGCCAAATAAGTGTTTTGATAATAGGGGTTTTGTTTTTTCCTTTAATTGGATATTCAATTATAATTTATGGAAATATTGTGGGAATGGCTTTGGCATATACAGCAGTTAAACATGAAATGCTCTATTTTAAGGACTATAATTGGAAAAATGCGTTTCTTAGTTCAATTGCTATAAGTATAGCAGTAGCGATTAAAAACAATATGACAATTCACTTTATTGCTATGATTATATTTGCAATAGTGAAACTAATAAATAAACGTCGAAAAAAGAATGCTTTTATAATATGTTTATTTCTCTTGAGTTGTACGGCACAGTCTCTTATCACGGAAAAGGCTATAGAAGTAATTTCTGGTTATAATATGGAGAATCCATGTTCTTCTTGGGCATATATAACAATGGGGCTAAAAGAGAGTCCGTTAGCTCCAGGCTGGTGGAACGAGTATGTAGAGACAAGTTATGAAGAAAGCGGGCGTGATACGAAAATCCAGGAAAGGATTGCGAAAAAGGAGCTAAAAAAAATATTAAAAAGATTTAAGAATCAGCCAGAATATACATTTGATTTTTTTTCAAAAAAAATTGCGTCAATTTGGGCAAATCCATCATTTCAATGTTTTGGAACAGTTAGGGAGGGTTCTAATATTGAAGTACCGAAATGGGTATACTGTTTGTTAAGTTATCCGGGACAGTATAGGGCAATGATATTGTATCATATTATGACTATTTTAATTCTTTTTGGGGCTATAGTAGCATTAATATTATCTTTTAATAATAGAGAATTATTTATTAATACTTTCATCTTTCCACTGATTATTGTAGGTGGTTTCCTTTTTCACTTGATTTGGGAAGCGAAGGCTAGATACACAATATATTATTTTGTGGCATTGATTCCTTACGCGTGTATTGGATATAAATTATTGCTGCAAGGGAAAAGGCATGACATTATCGCTATAGGAGAAAAGAGACATACAAAAAAGAATCTTGGAGTTTCTACTAAGATTATGCTTTGTGTAGCAGCTATTTTTTTAATGTTTTGGGAAGGATTATATTCCAATGAGAGGAGAGATACTATCACACAAGACACAACAGATTATTATGAATATCTAAATGATCAGACACTGATTGAAAATATTTTGCCAAACGATAGTTATCTGGTTAGCTCACCAAAAGGTATGATATCGGTTACAACTGATAAGGATGGATCTAGTATTGTTGGACTTACAACAGGTAATGCGTATCCTATAGAAGTGATTACTTATGCAGGGGAATCGTATTTATGTATTGCAGATTCAAAAGCGTTTTTAATGTCCACAGCGGAGGTAAACAATGGAAAAAGGAATATAATCATAAGTGGAGATGGGAAATCAGAATATTCCCGATGGAGTATTAATGCAATAAATAATCAGCTTTTTTCCATAAATCAAGGTGAAGAGGCAATTACTTATGATATTAAGACGGGAGAGTTATATCTGAGAACTTATACAGGATCCTTTAATCAGCAATGGAGATTTAGTAATATACAAACATGGGCTGAAGCGTATGATGATTGGTTATGTTTAAGCACAGGAGAATCTAAAGAAACGGCTGATATAACAGATAATCTTCATGGAATAAGTGATATTGAAGAATATTTGAAATGCTTAAACAAATATAAAAACTCACTTGATATTCTTATTTCAGTGAAAGACATACAAGGATATGCGTTGAACCAAAACATTATAGACGAAATTGAAAGACTTGGAATTTCTAATGCTGATGTGTTATTAGAACATCAATATCACAGCTTTTTAGCATTAATACATCAGGGAAATGTGTGTGTAGATAAAATGGGTGGTGACGAGAGAATAGTTTCAAAATATAATTTAGAAAATGATAGAGAATTAAAGTTAGAAAGTGCAACATTAAACGCAGGGAATAGCTCAGAAATTGTGATTGATGGTATAGATTACGCGATAAAAGGAAGGGGGTTTAATTTTGTTATAACGGATTGTAATACAGGCGCAATAATGGACTGTGTTACATTTGATACGCATGTGAACGATATTCCATGCATGAGATAATTAATGTTAGAAACCAATTATTAAACTATAAGGAGGCTAGTGTGAAGACGTAAAGTAGAAACAGAAGCATAACGAAAAAAGCGCCAGAAACTGCCGCTTTTGAGTGTAAGAAAACTTATATTACAAAAAAGGTTATCAGGCAACAGCAGGAGGCACTACTGTCATCCCTTCCTTTTCCAATAGTTTTATTGCCTGCCGGATATATTGTTCTTTCCGCTTTTGGAGAAGCTGTTCCGGGAGCTCCTCATAGTGGATATCAGATGGCTGGAATGCCTCTTTTTTCAGGAACATATGGTAAAGGCAGGTCAGGAGCATACGGGCTAGCTATGATAGCACGCTTATGCCCTCGGTGTTTCTTGATACGGTCATATTTGGCTTTGTAGTAAGGAGACTTGTTGGATTTCACGGTTGCATGGGCGACTTGCACTAATGCGGGTTTGAGGTAGACACCAGCACGTGTGATCCGAACAGATTTCTTCTTACCGGCTGACTCATTATTACCGGGAGTCAAACCGGCTCAGCAGCATAAACGTTTTGAGCTGGAAAACTGTGTCATGTCAGTACCGATCTTGGAAATGACAGTGACCGCACTGCTGCGGTCAATACCGGGGATGATATAGAGTAACTGGACAGCATTTTCATAAGGTTCAACTAGAGAATCGATCATAGAGTCTATATCATTTATCGTAGATGTGATATAATCCATATGTGCGTGGATGAGACGCATACGGTATTTTTGGGGATCAGTCATCTGATAACCCTCGATGGACTCGATGACACTCTTAGACTTCTTCTTGAGCGAACGGAGCAGTCTGGAGGCTATTTCTTCGTGGTTGATGGAACCCGAGGACTGTTCAAGGAGGTAATCGATGATAGAAGTGGCTGATTTCCCAAAGATATCAGAAATCACCGAATCCAATGCGACATTACAGACGGTAAGCGTATTCTGAAATCGATTCTTCTCACTGCTTCTGCAGGAAGTCAGTTTATACCGGTACCGCGTAAACTCCCTGAGGATACGAATCGGCCTGCATGGAATATAGCTTCCTGGCACAAGCCCCAGCCTGAACAGATCCCCGATCCATTTGAAATTCTTGGTATCGTCATTGTTCTCCTTGACAGCCTTGACCCATTTGGGGTTGGCGATGGTGACGTTGATGTCGTTCTCCAAAAGGTTGAACACAGGCCCCAATACTTACCGGTAGATTCCATACAGATATCACTGCAGGAATTGTCCAACAGCCAATTTTTGAACTCAAGAATAGAATTGTTAAAGGTGGAGAAACGCTTCTTGTGATAAGAAGGCTAGACTCCGGAAGTGGTTTTGATGATGGTGGCGACGAGAAAAGATTTGCGGAGACGCCATAACAGGTTTGGTAAACAACTTTCATGGTCAAAAACCCCTTTCTGAAAAAGAGGGAGAAGCCATTGACTGAACCGCCACACAATTAACGAGAGTTAAAACAATTCTTAGTGTACGGTCTAAGAGATCCACTTATTTGTGCTTGAAAGGCGGAACTTACACTGATTTCTATGCTGTCTAAAACGAGAAGGTTTTTACGACTCCCCCTCCCGTGCTTTGTAGTATAGTTTTTCAATTTTAGTATAAGAGAAAACGTAGAGGGAGTCGAGACTTTCATAACTATTTGTGCCGCCAACTGAAGGGCGGCGGAATGGAGATTAAAATGAATATTATCATACCTATGACAGGTTATGGTTCACGATTTGTCGCAGCTGGGTATAAAGAGCTAAAGCCAATGATTTCAGTGTTAGGTGTGCCCATCATTGAGTGGATTATAAAAGGGATGTATAATCCGGAAGAAGATAATTTTATTCTGGTGTGTAGGGAAGAACATTTTCAGAATGGACAATTAGATGAACAGTACCTACGCTCTCTTGCTAGGAACGTAGATGTTCAGAAGATCTGTGACTGGGTAAAATTAGGACCTGTTTATGATATTCTTCGTGTCAAAGATGCAGTTGATGATTTAGAACCGTGTATAGTTAATTACTGTGACTTTTATGCACCTTGGAATTGGGCAGAATGCAGAAGGAAATTGCTTGACCGAGGATGTGATGGTGCTGTCATTGCTTTCTCAGGATTCCAACCATGTCTTGTTCCGAAGTCTAACGTTTATGCATCGTGTCTATGCGACTCGAATGATGATTTATTGGAGATTCGGGAGAAGTATTGTTTTAGTCAAGATCGTTATCTAGGGAGACATTCGTCGGGAACATATTTTTTTAGGAATGGGGTTTTGTTGAAAAAGTATTATCAGAAAACTGTGGATGAGAAAGTGATGTTAAAAGGAGAATATTATGCAAGCCTTCCATATAACTTTTTGGTGAAAGATGGATTAAAAGTATGGGTTCCAATATTTGGACAAAAATTCTATACATGGGGAACTCCTGCAGATTTGCAGGAGTTCTTATTTTGGATTAACACAATAAAGGGGTGGAACACACATGCGAATTTTAATACCGATGGCCGGTGAAGGCAGAAGATTTAAGGAAATTGGGTATGTACAGAATAAGGCGATTCTTCCAATGATATATAGAAAGACTGGTGAGAAATGTCCTATGGTAGTATGCTCGGTAAAAGATCTTCCGGGGATAGAGATGAATGGTGAGAATATCGCTTTTATAATGAGGGATTTCCATTTTGAACAGGGAGTTGATGTGCAAATTCGGAGATGGTATCGTAGGGCGTCTTTCTTTTCGGTTAAGGAATTAACAGAAGGACAGGCATGCACATGTTTGCTGGCAGAAGAGTTTATTGCCCCCGACGATGAATTATTGATAGCTGCTTGTGACAACGGGATTGAATATGACAGAGATAAATTTGAACAGTTACGAAAAGAAACGGATGTAATTGTGTTTACTTATAGAAATGATCCCAGAGTCGAGGACAATCCAGATGCGTTTGGCTGGGTTTGTGTTGGTGAGAGTAACGAAATAATCAGTGTTTCTGTAAAGAAACATATTTCTAATACGCCACAGAATGATCATGCTATTGTGGCAACATTTTGGTTTCGAGAGGGAAAGATATTTACTCGGGCAGCGGAGAAGATGATTGAGGAAAATGATAGAGTGAATAATGAGTTCTATGTAGATGAAATTATCAAGCATGTCAAAGAACTTGGTTATAGAGCACATGTATTTGAAGTACAGAAATTCTTGAATTATGGTTCCCCAGAGGATTACGAGAATTATTGGAAAATGATTAGGCACTTTAAGGAATTTGTTGATTCGGATGATTGTAGGAGGATCGCAAGATGGGATATAGACTAGGAATAAATATGGGATTTGCAATTAACAAGTACATTGAACCAGAAGTTTGGGGACAGATTGTGGCGGAGGAGCTAGGATTACATTATATCCAGTTAGTAGCTGATCTAATAAATCCATTCTGGGACAAGGAATATATAAAGGATCAAATTAGGAGAATAAAGGCTATAACGAAATCTCAAAATATTAAAGTTGAGAGCCTTTTTACTAGTGCTTTTACGAGAGTAAATCATTTAATGAATCCAGATAAAGAAGCGCGAGAGATGTGGCAGCAATGGTTTGAGCGTTTTCTAGAAATAGGAAGTGAATTCGAGGCAAGGAATATAGGATCACATTTTGGTATCATGACATTCGATACTTATAATAATGAGGAAAAACGAGAGTATATTCTTGAAAAAGGTATAGAAGGTTGGCAGAAATTATCTTGGCGAGCCCGAAAGCTTGGATATAAAGAACTGATATTTGAGCCAATGAGCGTCCCAAGAGAGATGGGTAATACAATTGCTAAAACAAAGTATCTGTTGGATCGTGTTAATGAAAACAGCGGAATACCTATGAAAGTGTGTCTAGATGTAGGCCATGCTCCAGATCCGTCAGAGAGAGATCCTTATGTATGGGTGAAGGCTTTTGGAGCTAATGCTCCAGTTATACATCTTCAGCAGACTGTATTGAATCGTTCTAATCATTCTCCTTTTACAGAAGAATACAACAGAGATGGCATTATAGAACGAGGAAAGCTGCTAAAATGCATCAGAGAGTCAGGATGCGAGGACGCCCTGCTAGCATTTGAGATAAGTCATCGAGAGCACTGTGATTATGAAGAACGGATTATCCCTGACTTAAAGGCTAGCGTAGAGTATTTCCGGGAGGTTATTAATCAATGACAATGGCAAAAATGAAAGCTTGTGTTCTTCACAATATTCGCGATTTACGCGTTGAGCAGGTAGATATGCCTGAAGTTGGTCCGAAACAGGTATTAGTTCGAATACATGCAGCAGGTATTTGTGGTTCTGATGTTGAAAGAGTTTACACCAAAGGGACTTATCATTATCCCACGATTATAGGTCACGAATTTGCTGGTGAAGTTGTAGATACAGGGGCGGATGCAAAAAGATGGCTAGGGAAAAGAGTCACGGTATTTCCCTTAGTGCCTTGCATGAAATGTGAACAGTGTAGAATAGGAAATTACGCGCAGTGCAGTCATTACAATTATTATGGGTCACGATGCGATGGGGGATTTGCCGAATATTTAGCAGTGAATGCTTGGAATTTACTGGAAATACAGGACAGTATCTCTTACCGCGAAGCTGCTATGTTTGAACCTGCGGCTGTGGCAATAAGTGCATTGGAGCAAGCGGGTACCCTTATGGGCAAATCGATTGTGATATTTGGCATAGGAGCGATAGGACTGATTATAGCTCAAGTGGCTCGGGGATGTGGATGCAAGGATATCATTTTGGTATGCCGTAGCCGGGAGAAGAAAGACTTTGCGATGAAAATTGGCTTTACGGATGTAGTAGATAGTACTGAGAAAAATGCAGGAGAATATATCACACAAATGCTGAATGGGGGAACGGATATTGCGGTTGAAGGTTGCGGAACATCGGAGACGTTGGCTGGTGCTATTCGTGTAGCGGCACCATCTGGAACGGTGGTATGTCTTGGCAATCCGAAAGAAGACATATGGCTGCCAAGAGATATTTACTGGGAAATTCTTAGAAAACAGTTGGTAATGAAAGGCACATGGAATTCTACTTTTGGAATTAGGAGTAATTCTTGGGATATTGTGCAGCAACTTATAGAGAGAAAAATTCTGAATCTAGAAACATTGATTACTGGAACATACCGATTTGAAAATGCACAAAAAGCGTTTGATGACATTTTTTACAGGAAAAAAGGACAAGTCAATATTAAGAGTATGTTTATGAATTAGAACAAGGGGGAGTTAGAAGATGAAAGCGGCGGTTTATATGGGAATTGATAGGATAGAGGTATGTGATGTTCCTAAGCCAATAGTGGGTGATAATGAAGTTTTGCTGAAAGTAGAGGCCTGTGCAGTATGCGGTTCAGATATAAGAATTTTTCATAGTGGGAATAATCGTGTTGTTCCTCCGCAGATACTTGGGCATGAAATAGCTGGAAGAGTAGTAGAAACTGGTGCAGGAGTAACAAAAGTACGAGTAGGAGATCGTGTGGCTGTAGGCGCTGATGTACCCTGTGGAAAGTGTATATATTGTGAAAGTGGGATAGGAAACAATTGCCTTGAAAATTATGCTATGGGATATCAGTTCGCAGGAGGTTTTGCAGAATACTGTCTACTGAATGAGATGGTGATGCATTATGGTCCGGTTCATGTTATTCCTGAAAAAATATCATATGAAGAGGCAGCTCTTGCAGAGCCACTCG
Organism: uncultured Lachnospiraceae bacterium; assembly: GCA_947626285.1. Taxonomy (GTDB): domain Bacteria; phylum Bacillota; class Clostridia; order Lachnospirales; family Lachnospiraceae; genus Choladousia. The sequence goes on along the minus strand of CANQRR010000020.1, from coordinate 19,370 downwards.
CATGTGTAATAAATGGAATGGAGAAAGTTCATATCCGAATGGGGGATACTGTAGTGATTATTGGCGCGGGACCGATTGGTTGTATGATGATTCCCGTAGCGCGGTTATTAGGAAGTACGAGAGTTGTTATGATTGATAATGACTTGAAAAGGATTAACCAGGCAAAGAAATTTGAGGCGGATGAGTATATCTGGTCTGGCGAGAAATCCCCAGTAGAGCGTGTTGTGCAGCTTACCGGAGGCCTTGGAGCAGATGTAGTGATAACGGCAAATGGTTCCAGCGGAACGCATCTTGATGCAATCAATATGGCAGGGCATCGTGCAAGAGTGAATTTATTTGGAGGCCTTGCACAAAACACTACAATTACAATTGAACCAAACAAGATCCATTATAAAGAGATGGTTTTGACAGGTTCACATGGTTCAACTCCGAAACAGCATAGGCAGGCGCTCAATTTAATAGCATCTGGAATGATAGATATGAAAAAGTATATATCCCATAGATATCCATTAGAGAATATAACAGATGCATTTGCATCTGCAGAAAATCGTGACGGTTTACGAGTAATAGTTAAACCATGATTACAATTCTTACGAGAGGAAGAGAGATAGCTTATGAAAAGACAACTTTCTGTTTCTATGATGTGCATTGATTATGGAAATCTAAGTGAGACGTTAAAAATGTTCGAGGATAATCATGTAGATTATTTACATATCGATATTATGGATGGACATTTTGTTCCTAATTTGATGTTGGGAACGACCTATGTGGAATGGTTGAGAAAGGCTACGAAAATACCGATTGACTTTCACTTTATGGTGGAAAATGCCGCTACGGATTTAGAATGGTTCCCAATTAGGGAGGGCGACATAGTGACAATCCATGTGGAATCTTCATGGAGTATACTAAACGCTTTGACAGTTATAAAATCTAAAGGAGCAAAGGCAGTACTGGCTGTAGGACCTCAGACACCTATTCCATCAATTGTTCATTTGCTAGATTATATTGACGGTGTATGTGTTATGCTTGTAATACCGGGTTTTTCCGGACAGTCTATGATTAGAGGGATGGAAGAAAAAATTGAGTATTTGCGCCAATATCGAATGGAGAACAGAGAAGATTTTTTCATTGAGGTAGATGGACATGTGCATAGGAACAATATCAGGACGCTGGAGAAGGCAGGAGCTAATATTTTTGTTGCGGGTACATCTCTTCTTGGAGTAAATCCAAAAGAGTATGTGGAGAGAATACAGGCATTTTATGACATTTAGACAAAATAAAGGAGAATAAAGTTTATGAATTTATCAATTATTGTTCCTTGCTATGATGAAGCCGAGAATATCCCGAAGATTCTGGAAGGATTTAAGAGATCTCTTCATGACAAAGACGCAGAGGTAATATTGGTTAATAATGGTTCTACAGATAATACGGCAATGGTTCTTAAGCGTTTATTGCCGCAATATCCATTTGCCCGGAGTGTTTTAGTGCCTGTGAATCAAGGCTATGGATATGGAATCCTTCAAGGACTCCGTGCAGCAACTGGAAAGTTTCTGGGGTGGACACATGCGGATATGCAAACAGATCCAGAAGATGTTATGAAAGCATATGATATTTTGGAAGAACATAAATGGAATACGGAAGTTTATGTTAAGGGTAATCGGAAAGGCAGAAGCCTGTCAGATTACTTTTTTACTTTTGGAATGGGTGTTTTTGAATCGTGTTATCTGAAAAAGAGCTTATTTGATATTAACGCACAGCCTAATATATTTTCCAGAGAATTTATGGAAAGCTGGGAAGATCCTCCATATGATTTTGCCCTAGATTTATATGCCTTTTATATGGCTAAAGTAAGAGGGTTGAATGTTATTCGTTTTCCGGTTAGATTTCCACCGAGAATTTATGGAGAATCACACTGGAATACAGGGCTGAAAGCCAAATTTCAGATGATAAAACGTATCATGACGTATAGCAAGAACATAAAAGAACAAGGAACGGTAAGACAATGGAATATATAGCGCATAGGATTAATACGATAGCAGAGTTAAGAAAACTGGATGATTGTTATGGTGTGGAATTAGATTTAAGAGATAGTCTGGATGGGAAGATATATATTTCTCATAATCCGTTTGAGAAGGGAGATGATTTTGAGGATTATTTAAAAGAGTACCATCATGGGCTTATGATTTTAAATATTAAAAGTGAGCGGATTGAATATAAAGTACATGAACTTATAAAAATGTATAATGTTTCTAGATATTTTTTCCTTGATTCGAGTTTCCCAATGATTAAGCTTCTAACAGATATGGGAGAGCGGAATATAGCGTTGCGTTTTTCCGAACTGGAAGGTATGGATACACTCAGAAGCATGGCAGGAAAAGTAGAGTGGGTATGGGTTGATTGTTTCACTCGAATGCCACTTGACAAAGAGAATTATAAAGAGCTACGGAAGTTGGGGTATAAAATATGTGTGGTTTCTCCAGATTTGGTTGGGCAGCCAGACAAAATTGAAATGTACCAACATCAGTTAAGACAAGAAGAAATAAGCGTGGATGCTATCTGTGCTAAAAAGTATAACATGAACAAATGGGCGTGACATTGAATTTGCCTAAAATTGAAAAGGGATATTGATAATGGAAATAAAAGGTAAACATAAAGTTATTTCTTTATATAGAGCACATAGAGAAGGTTGTCTATATCTGCTTTTTGGAGGTTTGACATTTTGTATCGGAATTGCAACATATGCTTTTTTTAATATAATAGTTTCTTTGAACGCATTTGTATCTAATGTTATTTCTTGGAGTGCAGGTGTAACATTTGCTTTTTTTACAAACAGAAAATGGGTATTTAAAGCAAATTCTAATAAGAAACGCTATTTTTGGCGTCAGTTTTATATGTTTATCAGTGTTAGGATTATTACTTTGGGCATTCAAGAATCACTTTTGTATATTCTTATTATATGGGTTAGGTTTCCTAGCTTGTGGGCAAAATTTATCACAGAGATAATAAATATAATCTTGAACTATATTCTGAGCAAATGGATAGTTTTTAATGTACATTAAAAAATAATATAGTTCTGAGTGCGAAAGGTTGATGGGGTGATTGTGAAGACTATATCTAAAAGGGACAATTTAGAAATAGAGTGTTATCGTATTTTTTTTACAATATCGGTAGCTGTTTTACATTTTAGTGAGGATTATACAGGAACACGTGGTATTATACCAGGAGGATATCTTGGAGTTGATTTCTTTTTTATGCTATCTGGTTATCTTATGATGAAGCACTGGGTCAAAAGCCAAAAACAAGGTAGTGCATTTTCTAATACGTTCAGGTATTTTTCGCATAGAATAAAGCGATTATATCCGCCATATTTAGTTGCTACGATTGTTATGTTATTAGTTCAATGGAGTTTTGAAGGATTTGGAATCAGAGAACTGGCATCATATTTGTGGAGAATTCGCTGGCAGTTGGTTTGTCTTCATTTTTTGGGGATGCCAGCAGAATTTAACATGAGAAGTGTTTGGTATATTTCAACGCTCATATTTTTGACATGGATAATATTTTTTTTGATTGATAGAGATCTTGATTTATTTATTGGCATAGCCCCAGCTATAAGTATCTTGATACTTGTTTATTTGGCTCGAAAATATGGTACATTAACACAGCAAGGTTCATATGATTTCGTCTTTAATGGAGGACTTTTACGTGGGTTTTCTGAAATGAGTATTGGAGCGGTGTTGCCATTTGTTTCGAAAGAGATTAATAGAAGATTGAATATTGAAAAAGAACATATACGATTTTATGGAATAACAATTAAACTGCTTTGTGGTTTAACAATATGTGGAATAATGTTTTCAAGAGGTTTTGATGAGGCTGATTTCGTAGTAATACCAGCGATAGCATTGCTTCTTATAATAACAGAGATAAGACCTCTAATATCTAGGGGGGGGGTAGCGACCATTATATGTTATCTAGGTAAAATAAGTTATTGGTTCTATCTTTTACATATGATTGTGAGTTTTGCTTTATGTAAACTAGCACCTGGGAGGAATTATAGAACTATGGTTCTAATTTATTTATTATTATCATTAGTGGCTTCAATTTTCTTTAATGAAGCTTATGAGGTGCTTATTCGAAAAAAGAATATATCGATATAAGAGGTAGGAAATTTAATGGGAAAGACATTAGTAAAAACGATATCCTTTATCGTAATATTTCTTTGCATGTTTTTATGTGTACAAAATGTACTAAAGAGAAAATGGTATTATCCGTCAATGGTCGAGGCACCTAGTGATATGATGACTGAATTCTATCAGCTTACAGATAAGGTTGATATGCAAACAGTATTTTTTGGCCCCAGTGGCTATGAGTGGGATATTGACCCGATGGATATTTATAAGAGCACCGGAATTGTTACTTACAATATGTGCAGTTCTGGACAGCCGTTTGCAGTCAGCTATTATTTGTGTAAGGAAATGTTTAAAACTCAGTATCCAGATGTAGTTGTTATTTCTCCAAGCGGATTGTTTGGGGATGACTTTTTTAATGGGGGTTATCATTATATTTTAGATCATATGCCATTGAGTAAAAATAAGCTGAATTTTGCTTCTTATTATGCAGAGCAATATGCTATAGAAAATGCGAAAGAAAAAAACAGGGCGCCTTTATTGGAGCGTTATTACCGTTATATCAATATCATGACCTTTGGTCATCTTTGACAGAAACGAATTTTTGTGATAGAGAAGAGGTAAATCTGTATCGAAAAGGATATTTACCATGCAGTTCGATAACTACAACAGGTATGACGATTAGTAGAATGAATTATATCGCGCGACAGATTTATAACAGTAAAGGATATAAAACTATACTAAAGAACGGGTCATTCCAGAAGAAAAAGATTTTGGAACCAGTGTATAATCCTGAAATTAATGAAGAACATTGGACAATGTTGCTTGATTTATCTCGTATTTGCAAGCAAAATGATGCAGAATTATTATTACTCAAGACTCCGGCTTATGGACATCCGATCACTTATGGAGGCTCTTGGACCCAGATTAAGTCGGATCTCTTGAGAGAGCGTGCTGACGCCGATGGGATTGTTTTTGTTGATTTACAATATGATGTTGATCTTGGGCTGGATTGGTCCAAAGATGCGGGGGCAGGAACACAGCATTTGAATTATCTAAGGGTATGAGGGTGATATACATGACAATAAAAAGAAATTTAATAAAAACAATACTTTTTATTTTGCTAGTCATATGTCTATTTATATATGCTCAAAACATATTAAAACGAAACTGGTATTATCCTACGATGATTGAAGCTCCCCAAGATATGATGGATGAATTTTATCAATTAACGAATAAAGTTTCTATGCAGGCAGTTTTTTTGGGATCAAGCATTTCCGAATGGGATATTGATCCTATGAAAATATACAAAGACACAGGTATTGTAACGTATAATATGTCTAGCTCAGGGCAACCTTTTCCGGTTAGCTATTATCTCTGTAAAGAAATGTTTAAAACGCAGTCTCCCAAGGTTGTAGTTATGGAGGCAAGTGGATTATTTTCGGATTCTTTTTTTGACGGCGGGTATCATTACATTTTAGATACTATGCCATTAAGCAAAAATAAATTGAAGTTTGCTTCCTATTATGCTTCACAATGGGCGAAAGAATATGGTGAACAAAAAAAGACAGATGCGCTTGTTAGTGCATTATTGCCATTCTATCAGTATCATACCAGATGGTCTGCATTATCTCAAAGTGATTTTAGTGCGAGAAAACAGTTGAATTTGTATAGAAAAGGACATATGCCATGTACCGGGATAACACCATCTGGTCTGACAATTGACTGGATGAATGAAATTGAGCAGGAGATTTATAGTAATGCGGGATGGACGGTTGTAATGGATGATGGTATGCCGCAGAATGAAATAAATACTAGCATATATTACGCTCCTCAAATTACAGAGGAGTATTGGGATATGCTAATGGAAATTAAACAAATATGCGAGGAGAATGGAGCAGAATTATTGTTGATTAGAGCTCCGGCTTTTGGACATCCTATAACATTTGACGGGGCATGGACATTAATGAAGTCTAATATTTTGAAAGAAAAGGTAGCGTTGTCCGGGATTGACTTTCTGGATTTGCAATATGATGTAGACTTAGGCATTGATTGGGCAAAAGATGCAGGGGCTGGAACACAACATTTGAATTATCTGGGTGCATTGAAATTAACAGATTATCTTGAAGGATTTCTTCAAGATAATTATGCAGTATCAGGCGAAGTTTGTGCTGCTTATGAGGAGGATATGCCCTTATATGACAAGGTATGCCAGCTTTCAGAACTGCAGCTGGCCGATGATTTGTTTCAGTATTTTGATAAACTTTCATACTTGGACAATATCACGTTGTTTTTCGCGGCAACAGATGATATTGCTAATGGTCTTACTGATGAAATTTGTCAGATGCTTTATGCGCTAGGATTGGAAGTAGACTTTCATAACATGAAATATAGTGATGCGTATCTTGCAGTTATGGAAAACGGAGTAAACGTATATGAGGCGTATTCCAATCGAAAATTAGCATATTCTAATTATTTGAATAATGGGGTTGGATATTCGCTGACCAGCAGTGGTTTTCAAGTTGGAGCAGAAGCTGAGATTACAATTGACGGACAGAATTATGCGAGAAATGGTCGAGGTATGAATGTTGTTATTTATGACAATGAACATAACCTGGTTTTAGACAGTGTTAGTTTTGATTTGCATGATGCGAATAATGCAACAAAGGTACTCCATACGGGAAGTAATGATTATCTTATCAATTATGAGAATAGGTTAATGATTCAGGAGGGGAGAAATCAATAATATGAGTTATATATCGTTTGCCTTTTTTATTTTTCTCGTTTGCATGCTGATTGCATATGCAGTAACGCCAAACAAATATAAATGGATTGCTCTTTTAGTATTTAGTATTCTGTTTTATGCCAGCTATGGAATCGACAAACTGGTGTTTGTTCTTGCAACTTCGGTAGTTGTATATGTAGCTGCATGGCGTATGCAAAATATCTGGAAGAAGTTTGATGTAATGAGCTCTACGGACTCGGTTACTCCAGAAGAAAAAAAGAATCTTAAGAAAGAATACACTCAAAAAAGCAAGCATGTGCTGGTGGCAGCCATGCTTATTTGTTTTGGAGTGATGTGTTGGTGTAAATTCGGTTCACAGGCAATTGATATATTCAACCAGCTTACAGGGAAAAACCTGGCAATAAACATTATTCTTCCGCTGGGCATATCCTATTATACATTTTCTTCTATGGGATATTTGATTGATATCCACTGGAGAGTGGCTGAAGCTGAAAAAAATTATCCTAAATTATTACTTTGTATGATTTATTTTCCACATGTGGTAGAAGGCCCTATCCCAAGATTTGAAAGGCTTCTGCCACAATTTGAAAGGCTCACTTTTCCAGATTATGACCGATTTTGTAAAGGCACGCAACTTACACTTTGGGGTCTATTTAAAAAAATGGTAGTTGCTGACCGCCTAGGCATTTTTATAAATGGCGTGTTTGGTAACGTAAATGGAAACTGGGGACTGGTATTCCCGATAGCGCTTATATTTGCAGCGTTTCAACTATACGCAGATTTCAGCGGCTGCATGGATATTATTACTGGCATTTCCGAAATAGTAGGAATTAAGCTTGATAAAAACTTTGACCACCCTTATTTGGCGAGAGATGTAGGGGGCTTTTGGCGCAGGTGGCATATGAGCTTGTTTAATTGGCTGAAGGATTATCTTTATATGCCCCTTCTCACATCCAGGGCAATGAACAGCTTGAGGAAAGCAACGAAGAAAAGATGGGGGAAAGATGCAGCAAAGACGATAGTGAGCATCGTACCCACAGCAGGTGTTTTCTTTCTTATTAGTTTTTGGCACAGCATCAGTTGGATGACGGTTGTCCATGCAATCTATTGGACGATTTTGGTTGTACTATCGTCAGCGATGGAGAACAGATTAGCCAAGCTTTCAGTGAGGTTGAAAATCAATACGGAAAGTGTTATTTGGCATTGCTTTCAATCAACTCGTACATTTTTACTTTATGCGTTTGGATTTTTTACGGTTAGTCCCCAAAATTTTACAGATATGGTTACGGCATTCTTTCATATGGTATCAAAATGGAATCCATGGATACTTTTTGATGGATCGCTGTATAGTTATGGACTGGATCAGGCTAATTTTAGATTGGCAATCTTCTCAATCATTTTTTTGATGATTATTGATGTGTTCCAAGAACGATGCAATGTGCGGGATGCGGTTGCAAGATGCAATATAGTTATTCGGTGGGCAGTTTATTTAGCAGGTATATTTGCTGTTCTTATATTTGGGATATATGGGCCAGGATACAATGCTGCAGCCTTTATTTATCAGCAGTTTTAACCATATGGATAAACTAGTGTGCAATAAAAATTAATATACAATAAGGAGGTCATTATGACAAACGAAAAGAAACTGGAGTTATTAGCAGAAACAATGGATTTGGAGGCAGAGGACATTACAGCGGATAAGGTTTTGTCTGATATTGAAGAATGGGACTCTGTATCAGCTATTAGTTTTATCGCTATGCTAGACGATGAATTCGGTAAAACGATTAGTGCAGGAGATTTAAAACGGTGCAAGACAGTAGCTGATCTTATGGAGCAAATGGAGGAATAAAGGTAGTCTAGTAAAGGAGGGGTTTATGAAAAACCCAATGGATTTAAGTAATAAGTATATTCTGATCACAGGAGCATCTTCGGGTATTGGAAAAGCAACAGCCATTTATTGTGCTGAACTTGGAGCGAAGGTGGTCCTAATGGGACGAAATACCGAAAAATTACTAGAAACGAAAAAGCTCTTGCCAGGCGAAGATCATCAGTTTTTTGCTATGGATTTTAGAACGCTACTAGGCAACTCGGTTCGGAGAGATTATCTCTCCGAACTGTTTGGGCAGATAACAGCTGGGGACAGGAAGCTAGATGGTTTTGTTCACTGTGCTGGAATTGCAAGTGTCATGCCATTGAAATCGTTGACGATAGAGCGACTTCATGAGGTCATGTCTGTTAATTTTTATTCTTTTATTGAAATGACTAGGAATTATCTTAAAAAGAAGAATAGTAATGACGGCAGTAGCATAATTGGAATATCGTCTGTGCTTGCTGTGAGACCAAGAGAATATGAGCTTGCATATGTTGCCTCTAAAGCTGCGATGGATGCAGCAGTGCCGGTTATCGCGATGGAGAGCGCTAAGAGACGAATCAGAGTAAATTGTATTGCACCAGGATCTGTGAACACAGAGATGGCAGCCAATATGGCAAGAGAATACAAAAATCAGAATTTTCAGGAAAAGCAGAAAAAGCAGTCAATATTTGGATGGCAGCAGCCGGAAGATATTGCAAAAGTATGTGCTTTTCTATTAAGTGACGCGTCAAGGGCGTTTACGGCACAGGTTCTCAGACCAGATGGGGGCTATCGATAAACTATTCCATTTTTGAAATCAAGAATCAAGGAATTACTTAGATGAACAGAATGATGCGGAGGGAAACAGTCCAGTGTGGGGTGAGGAAGTATTCAGTCAGTTGGAGGATAGAAAAACGGTAGCTTCGGCAGGCGGTGGATCTGAAAAAATTGAGAAACAACATGCGGCAGGGAAATTGACGGCTCGCGAGAGAATTGAAATTTTGTTTGATCCGGATACGTTTGTCGAGGTTGGGAGCTTAATGAAATCACGGTTTCACTTTCCGGAAGCTGATGAAAAGAACATTCCAGGTGATGGTGTAGTCACAGGTTATGGGAGAATCAACGGAAGACTTGCATTTGTATCTTCAGAGGATTTTACGGTTGCTGGCGGTACTCTTGGAGAAGTTCATGGCCAGAAGATATGTAGGATACAAGATATGGCATTAAATGCTGGGGCTCCGATCATCATGATTAATGATGGGGGAGGAGCGCGTATAGAAGAAGGAATTGATTCCTTGAGCGGATATGCGGGTATTTTTTTGCGTAATACTAGAGCATCTGGTGTCATTCCACAGATTGCAGTGATACTTGGTCCATGTGCCGGAGGAGCTTGTTATTCTCCTGCAATATGTGATTTTGTATTTATGTCTGAGAAAACGAGTTGTATGTTCATCACGGGGCCACAAGTTTTAAAGACAGTAACATATGAGACAGTAACCAAAGAGGAGTTGGGTGGGGCGGCAGTTCATGAGACTAAAAGTGGGGTGGTTCATGTAGTGCGTGCAGATGATCGGGCATGTCTCGAAAGTGTTCGGAAGTTGCTAGGATATCTTCCACAGAATAATCGCGACTCGTTTTTGGTAAATGAGCCTGGACATGCTTGCCAGAATATATCCATAGAAGAGATTGTTCCTCAGAATTCAAAAAAGGTATACGATGTCTGTAAGGTAATCAGAGCAATTGCCGATGAAGATAGTTTTTTTGAAATACACAGCGGATGGGCAAGAAACGCAGTAGTAGGTCTGGCAAAAATGGACGGAAGACCGGTAGGATTTGTCGCTAATCAACCATTGCATATGGCTGGATCTATAGACTATGATGCTTCAGATAAAATGGCAAGGTTTATTAGAACGTGTGATAGTTTTGGAATTCCGCTGGTGACGTTGGTTGATACACCTGCGTTCTTGCCTGGTATTGCTCAGGAACATAACGGAATTATACGACATGGAGCAAAATTGCTGTACGCATATTCTGAAGCTACAGTACCCAAAATTAGTCTTATTATGCGTAAGGCATATGGAGGCGCGTACATTGCGATGAATAGCAAATGCATGGATGCTGATGTTGTATTTGCTTGGCCAATTGCAGAATTGGCGGTGATGGGGGCCGAAGGCGCGGTCGCCGTTATGAAAAGACGCGAGATAGAGAAAAATCCAGATAGTAAAGATGCATTGATTCGAGAATACGAAGATAAATATTTAAATCCATATGTTGCAGCTGAACACGGATATGTGGATGAGATTATTACTCCAGAAGAGACACGGGCGAGAATCGCGGCTGCTATTGAGATGCTAAAAGATAAATCAATCCCCAAGTTATGGAAAAAGCACGGAAATATACCACTTTAAGATGCTTATAAAATATAGAATGGAAGGTGATAAAAGATGTCAGGATTTGATTTTTCCGGGAAAAAATATATAGTAACAGGAGCTTCTTCAGGAATCGGTCGGTGCATTTCGATTATGATTTCTTATAGGGGGGGGGGTAGTGGTACTTGTAGGTAGAAATGAAGATGCTTTACAGGAAACACGTGAATTGATGCAAGGGGACAAGCACGTCATTTTTACAATGGATCTTGCCCAATATGACTTTTCGGCAGAGGAGTTATGCTCCTTTGCTTGTAAGGATGGGAAGAAACTGGATGGTCTAGTGTACAGTGCTGGGATTCCGTCGATATTACCGTTGAATAATGTCACCAGAAATAGAATAGATGAATGTATGAGTGTTAATACATATGCATTCATAGAGATAGTCAGACAGATGGTTAAACGAAAATATCGAGCGGAAGCTATGAATATTGTGGCAATATCGAGTATTGCGGCAGTACAGCCAGAAAAGTGTCAGACACTGTATGCAATGTCTAAGGCTGCACTTAATGCGGCGGTGCAGACATTGGCGATAGAGTTAGCAAGTAAAAACATTCGAATTAATAGTGTATGTCCGGGTGCGACCAAAACCAGAATGGCAGATAAGGTATTAGAGCAGGGCATTGAGCCAAATTTAGGGAGACAACTTTTAGGGATGCTTTCGCCGGAACAGATTGCAAATTGTGCATTGTTTCTTCTGGGTGATCAGTCTTCGGCTATGACGGGTAGAGTCCTTTATGCAGATGGAGGAAGAATTCTTTAAAATCTGGAGGACGATTGTGACAATATTATTTTTAGATAGAAACAAAAAGGCATACGATGCTGAAGATGTAAGAAAAGTGTTATATCAGGTAGGAGCGCATGACTGCGAAACGTTGTTTGTTCATTCTGATATTTTGTTTGGTACAGCTCCATCGAATTTTAATCGGAGAGAATATCTAAGTATACTTTATGAAGTGATCTGTGGTCTGGATGTAAAAAACGTTATAGTACCAACGTTTACCTATAGTTTCTGCAACCATGAGGACTACAATGTGAGTAGCAGTAAAACCAGTATGGGGGCTTTTTCTGAGTATGTTAGAAAGAAGGAGGGAAGGTATAGGACGTTAGATCCGTTGCTTTCGCTGTCTGTTCCAGCAGAGTTAAAAGCGAAATTTGAGAAAGTAAGTAATCATTCCCTTGGAGAGGGCAGTGGGCTGGACATTTTGCATCAGATGGATGGAGTGAAATTCTTATTTTTTGGTGCCAAGCAGGGAGAATGTTTTACATTTGTTCATTATGTAGAGAAAATGTTGGACGTTCCATATCGATTTGATATGCCGTTTCGCGGAGGTGTGATTGACTATAATGGGAACAGGACAGAAAAGATACAGTATATTCATACCCATTGTAAAGGCATAAAGATACCACCCAATTATAATTATTTTGAAGATGAATTAATTGAAAAAAAGCTTGTGCGTAAGGAGCAGCTGGCAGACAGTTACGTCTCATGTCTGGGAGAAAAGGACGCATATGAGCAGATTGTTGAGAAGATTAGAAAAGAGCCATTCTATTTTGTGGAAAGTCCATATACGGAACAAGATTTAATTCATGAATATGGATTTGGACTAAATGGAGAACGGGTAACACATTGTTGAAATGTTCATAATAAATAGGGAAAGTAAAGAGGAAATGTAAAATGGATGCAGTGTTCAAGGGTAAGAAAATTAGTGGGATTCTATCGATTCTGCCGGAGACAGAGAGCTACTTTGATGATGAGGTGGAAAATTATGATTTCCCGCCTAAACAGACCATGAGGTTGAAGAAAATCATGGGATTTAATAAGCATCGTCTAGCAAGAGAAGATAGCACGGCATCAGCATTCTGCATTGCAGGACTGAAGTATCTTTTGGAAAATGGGAGAATTAGTAAAGGAGAGATTGGAGCAATTATTGTTGTAACATTATCTCCGGATTATTTCCTGCCTCAGATTAGTAATATTATACATGGGGAGTGTTGCCTTGGAAAGGAGGTCCTGTGTATGGACATTCCGCAAGGGTGTTGTGGATATCTTCTGGGGCTGTTTCAATCTTTTATGCTTCTGGAGCACATGAAAGATAAAAAAGTACTTTTGTTTAATGCAGATGTATTGAGTCACAAAGTATCTAGGCAAGACAGAAATGACTTTCCATTAATCGGTGATGTATCTACGATTAGTATAATAGAAAACAACGAAGATGTGGGGGTTATTCGCTTTAGGTTATTTGCAGATGGATTCCGTAGGAAGGCGTTGATGATTCCTGCAGGTGGGTTTGCAATCCCATGTACAGCTGAAACGGCAAAAATTGAAGCATTAGAAGACGGCAATAAGAGAAGCTTGGATAATCTTCACATGGATGGCACGGAAGTTTTTAATTTTGTTCAGAATGAGGTGCCGCCAATGCTTGACGCGATGTTTTCTGATTGTAATTTGAAGAAAGAAGAAATAGATTACTTTCTGTTCCATCAACCTAATAAATTCATGTTGCAGAAGCTGGCAGATAAGGCTGAAATCCCAAGTGAAAAATGTTTTATGAATATCGTGGAAAATTATGGAAATCCAAGCGGTGCATCGATACCAGTGAACATTGCGCTAAACTTAAAAGACAAGTTTCTTAATAATAAATATTTATGTTGTCTTGCAGCTTTTGGCTCAGGATTAACTTGGGGGACTGTTATTATGGAACTCGGTAATATGGAATTTTGCGAAGAAATTGAAACAAATTTGTAATCTTAAGGGCGAAGGGGAAATGATAAGTATGCAGGTTAACGAAGTATACGCTGATTTTATTCGGGAAAAAAAGAAATTTACGAACTGTTATTTTACGATAGAGGAATTCCGAAAACAATGTTTAAATAAGCAGATTTGGGCGGAGATAAGAAAAGGAAGTTTGCTTATCTGGCAGCAGGAATGCGGATATAAAAAATTATATTTTGTAGGGAATGACCTTTGCTGGATAGATGATTTCCATACTTCAGAAATAGAGACAGTGGCGATTGAGATTGTGACCAAAGGTGAATTGGAAGAGTATGACCTAAGAAAAAGGATGAAATGTAAAGATGTCATTCAGTATACGAGATTTCGACGAGGGGGTTTTCCAGAGCCGGATAAACTTTTGGAAGAAGTTGTAGAATATTGTACAGAGGAGGATATTCCAGATATACGATATATGTTGGATACCAATTTCTCTGTCATTGGTGATTATATCCCTAGTGATACTGAATTAAGAGCATTTATTCAAAATGAAGCGGTGATTTGTCTTAGAGATGTCAGGAACATAATGGGCTATGTTATTTTTGAGGATAAGGGAAGAACTTCGTACATAAGAAACATATGTGTTAGTGAAAAATATAGGAGAAAAGGAATAGGAGGGAAACTTATGTCTGTATATTTTTATATGCACAAGGATTTTAAAGGATTTACCTTATGGTGTAAGACAACAAATAAGCCTGCGTTGAAGCTATATACGAATGGGGGGGGGTATTCTAATGAAGACCTCCATAACTACATCTTCATATGCTGATAGAGCAATAGAACAGGGGGAAGCATATGCGATTTGATAGTGTGCTAGTGATGGGTGCTAACAAAATCGCATGTGATTGTGTGATGCTCCTCGCAAAAAAAGTGGGAAAAAATATGCTTTCAATCTTGGAAACTGCGTTGCCGACTGTTTCCATGTTGCCTAGACTTGCTCATAAGTATGGATTGGAATATGTAAGCATCTTAGATATCAATCGGATAACGAAATATCTGATGGAATATGTAAAAAATCGGAGTGTATTGATTATCAGTGCAAACAACCGATATATTTTTAAGGAAGATCTGATTGGACACCCGAATGTAGAGATCATCAATTTCCATTATGCATTGCTTCCCGCATATAGGGGGATGAATATACCGACATGGGTGATTTACAACGGGGAATCGGAGACAGGGATAACTTGGCATCATGTGACGAAGGAGATTGATCATGGCAGTATCATCGCTCAGCGAACTATAATGATTGAGGACACTACTACTGCATTTGATATAACAAGGAAAGGGATGCAGCTTGGACAGGAGGCTTTTACCTCTTTTTATGAAGAATTGCTAGAAAAAAATATACAGGGCCGGGAAGTTTTTTATCCTAAGAATGGAAGAGTTTATAAAGCAAAAGAGTTGCCTGACAATGGATTCCTTGATTTGAATAGGCATCTGCCACATATCAGTAGACTGTTGCGATCATATGATTATCGAGGCATGGGCTTGATGCCTAAATTAAGGTTTTCTCTTAATGGTATAGAATGCAGTGTTGAAAAATATTACATTGAACAAAAATCGAAGGTTGAAAAGAAACGGACGGAGTTGTATAACGCAAACAGCGTTATTATAAAAGAGAATGGCATGCAGATTACTATCGGATTTACTCCGATGGAAATAGAAAAAAAGAGATAAGGAGATTAAGGAAATGGAAGAAATTTATGCGATTTTAAAAGAAGTGAGACCTGAGTATGATTTTAAAGGTAGCGAGGACTATGTAGAGGATGGATTTCTTGATTCGTTCGATATCATAACGATTGTTTCGATGCTGGAAGAAAAATATCATATTCAAATTGATGGACTTGATATCATACCGGATAACTTCTGTACCGCAGCTGCTATAATTGGTTTACTAAAGAAAAATGGCGTTATCATATAGTGCTAGGAGGGATCATATGAGAACAACAGTTTTATCTTATCTGGAAGAGAGTGCAGTAAAGTATGCAAATAAGACAGCTTTTTTTGATGAGCAGAATAGTATTACCTTTTCAGAGCTTAGAAAGCGTGCGATAGATTTGGGCTATCATATTAGAAATTATCTGGAAGGAAGAAGAAATCCGGTTCTGGTATATTTGCCGAAGACGATAGAGAGTATCGTGGCGTTCATGGGGATTTTGTACAGTGGCAATTTCTATACGCCTACGGATATCCGTTTCCCAGCAGAAAAGGTTATTAGCGTGGTCGAGGCTCTCCAGCCGGTTGCAGTGATTGTGGACGGAAAAACAAGAGAAAAGTTTCAGAAATTTGCATCAAATAGAAACATAAAAATAATTAATCTTGATGAAGTGAAAGAAACTGGATTATATAAGGATTCGACTGTCCTGACTAAGGAAATTTTGGATGTGGATCCTGTATATACGTTCTTTACCTCCGGTTCTACAGGAGTTCCCAAGGGAGTGATTATTAATAATCATAATGTGATTGATTATACAGATTGGGCGGTAAATACATTTCCGATTGATGAACATACGATCATGGGGAACCAGTCACCGTTCTATTTTGATATCTCCACACAAGACATTTATACAACCTTGAAGACAGGGGCGACGCTAGGAATCATTCCTGTGAAATACTTTGCTTTTCCGGTCATGGCGTTGCAGTTTATAAAGGAAAGACATATTAACTTTCTGTATTGGGTTCCATCTGCTTTTGTTTCGATTGCTAATTTTAAGCTTTTGGAATCGGTCACTTTGGATGAAGTTACACTTATTATGTTTGGTGGAGAAGTTATGCCAGTAAAGCAATTGAATTACTGGAAGAGGCATCTTCCAAACCTGAAAATGATAGCTAATGTCTATGGTCCGACGGAAGCGACTGTTAACTGTACATATTATATTGTTGATCGAGAATTTGGAGATAATGAGACATTACCTCTGGGGAAAGCCTGTGAAAACACAGGTTTGATTGTGCTGGATGATGATGATCATGTGATCGGAAAGGATAAGCCAAATGTCTTGGGAGAACTGTGCGTTTATGGGAGTTCCTTGTCGGCTGGATATTGGGATGATAAAGAAAAGACTGATGAAAAGTATGTCCGAAGTCCTTGCTGTAAACATTATTATGAACGCATGTATAGGACGGGAGATTTGGTGTCATACAATGAACGTGGTGAGTTGGTGTTTGCAGGGAGAAAAGATTTCCAGATTAAACATTCAGGTTACAGAATTGAGCTTGGAGAAATTGAAAGCATGGCGATGGGAAAAGAAGGGGTGATTAATTCTTGTGCTTCCTATCATCAGGCAAAAAAGCAGATTGTTCTTTTTTATCAAGGAGAAGTGTCCGAGGATGATATGAGGGAATATCTTTTGGAAAAGATACCAAAGTATATGGTTCCAACAATATACTATCAGTTGAAGACATTTCCATATAATGATAATGGGAAAATTGATCGTAAAAAGCTTTCTGAAAATTACCTTAATTAACGGAGGACAAGTCTATGATAGTGGTGGAGAGGAATGAAACTAGCATCCGCCAGTTTATCTGGGATTATCTAGATTCTAATGCTTATGTAATTTGTGAAGGAAAAGAAGCTCTTATCGTGGATCCAATCGATACGGAAGAATTCTGGCAGTATGTGGAGAGAAGTGAAATAGAATCAGCGGTAGTTTTTCTCACTCATGAGCACTTTGATCATATTAATGGCCTTAATCGGTTACGTGACAGAATTCCCTGTAAAGTATATGCTCATGTGGATTGTAGTAAAAATATAGGGATTGAGAGCGGAAATCTTTCGAAACTTGCAAATATAATAGTGCAATATAGTGATAAGCTGGTAAAAAGCAAACCATTGCTTATTCCATTCGTATGCAAACCGGCGGATATTACTTTCGAAGTAGAACTTGAATGCAGTTGGCACAGCCACCACATCCGACTGCTCCATACACCTGGACATTCTGCGGGTAGCGCTTGCATGATTTTTGATAAAAAGCTTATGTTTTCAGGAGATACATTGCTTATAATTCCTACGATAACCAGATTTCCAGGGGGCAACAGAGAAGCATTTGCAAGTATCACAGTTCCAAGATTAAATAATCTTGAAGGTATTAGGTATGATTTCCCTGGACATGGGGAAAGCGGAACATTCATTGAAATGCTATGGCTCAATGAATTATTGAAAGATGGTATGGTTACAGGATAATACAAGAGGAAGGTTAAAGAGATGCGAGGAAAGATAGCTTTTCTTTATGCAGGGCAGGGCAGTCAACATATAGGAATGGGAAGAGATCTGTATGATATATATCCAGAGTTTAGGAAAGCCTATGATTCAACTGCTGCAGGATTTGACATAAAGCAGATATGTTTTGAAAATCCGAAGGGGTATCTGGATGAGACTGAGTATACGCAGCCTTGTATGGCGGCATTTGCCTGTGGAATCAATCAGATTTTGCGGAATGCCAGAATAAAACCAGACTATGTATGCGGGCTTTCTCTGGGAGAATATTCGGCATTGAATATGGCGGAGGTATGGGACATAGATCAGACAATAAAGATTACTGCATTAAGAGGCAAAGCTATGGCAAGGGCATCGAACGGAATAGAAGCGGGAATGGCAGCTATTATAGGTCTTACGGAAGAGCAGATTAGTACCTGTTGTAGTAAGACTGCTACTTTTGGGATTGTTTCAGCAAGTAATTTTAACTGTCCAGGACAAATTGTTATAAGCGGTGAAAAAAAGGCAGTGGATAGAGCTTGTATTGTGGCAAAAGAAATGGGAGCCAAAAGATGCTTGCCGCTACCTGTTAGTGGCCCCTTTCATACAAGTTTGATGCAATCGGCGGGAGAAGCGCTGGAACAGTATTTTAAGACAATTGAATTTAAAACCCCTGTGACTGAGGTGTTATATGATGTTTTAGGTGGTCCTATTGGCTCAGCCACTATTCAGGAAGTATTGATTCAACAGGTTCAGAGACCAATCAGAATGGAGCAAGTTATTCAATATTTGTTTCGACAAAATGTGAGGATATTTGTTGAGGTTGGACCCGGGACAGTATTAAGTGGATTTGTCAAGAAAATTGCGAAGGCAATGGGAATTGACAGCAATTGCTATGAGCTTGTTTCGATTGAATCAGCAGAGACAGTTGAGTATGTGTTAGGCCAATTCCTTAAGAGGTAGCGGTATAGCTTGGGGAAATTCGCAAGAATGCTGAGCAAGTAGCAGGATATCGTTCTATGGGCGATGTCTTTTTATATATATGTTTATTACATGAAAAGTAAACGTCAAATCATGCGCCTACCGATAAAGAGGGGTTATCGGTTAATGCCGATTTTAACTCCTGATAAACAAAGAGAGTCGAGTCTATGAAAGTTTTTCTGTAAGGTCATTCTAAACTTGAGTGTGTGAAGGAAAGTCTGTAAATTCAGATCTTCTATGATAATTGCTGGGGCTGGGAGCCGGTTGACCGGC
>CANQRR010000019.1 GCA_947626285.1 uncultured Lachnospiraceae bacterium | reverse complement strand
TCTCCGGATTTTTGGGTTATAATAAGTGAAGGTGTCGCTCAATCATCTAATTTTGATGATTTTGCGACACCCCCTTTACAGGTGCCACCCGGATTTGAACCGGGGATAAGGGTGTTGCAGACCCGCGCCTTACCTCTTGGCTATGGCACCTCGCTATGAGCACTTGACGACCGTATTTTGGTCGTCCATGACTCCTACGGGAATCGAACCCGTGTTACCGCCGTGAAAGGGCGATGTCTTAACCGCTTGACCAAGGAGCCTTATTATACATGAATATCCTCTGGACTATAGGGAACGGACCCCTCGGTCTGAACGCAGAATCCAGACAGCCACTGCATCAGCGACAAACTAGATAATACCATACCTCGGCTCGTTTGGCAAGCACTTTTTCGCAGCTTTGGCCTATTATGACCTGTTGATGTTTTTTCGATGTTTTCTATAATCATATCCGGATTGGCCCCAAAAGATGTTGTTTTTATTTATAAAGTTTTAATAGAATAACGGTTGAATATTTTGTTGCTTTTTCATATAATATGTTTACTATATGGCAGGTAAAGCAGAAAACCATTTTTTCCTTAGAAAGCATGAGTAAATGAATCTGCTTTAGCACTTGCAGATCAAAAAAGAGGTCTGATCATGGACGATTTCAACAAAAGATTGGATGAATTCTCTGAGCAAGCGCTCTCTGAGACCTTTACAGAAGATAATCAGAACAATTATGCAGAAGCTTTGTTCGAAAAGATAAAACATGTCAATGAACACGGGCAGGAATTCTGGTACGCCAGAGATCTTCAGGGCGCACTGGATTACACTCAATGGAGAAGATTTAATGAAACAATTGAACGGGCAAAGACAGCTTGTAAAAACAGCGGCGAATCAATCTCTGATCATTTTGCCGAAGTCGGCAAAACGATAGAAATGCCCAAAAATGCGGTTAAAAAAATTTTAGATTACCAGCTCTCCCGCTATGCCTGTTATCTTATCGTCCAAAATGGTGATCCCCGCAAAAAAGTAATTGCCTTGGGTCAGACATACTTTGCTGTAAAAACCAGGCAACAGGAACTGATTGAAAACTATGATTCATTAGATGAGGACAGAAAACGCCTTGCAATTCGCAACGAAATGAAAATACATAACAAATCCCTCGCTGAAGCCGCAAAGCAGGCCGGGGTCGAAACGCCACGCGATTATGCGGTATTCCAGAACAAAGGCTACCAAGGTTTGTATGGAGGTCTTGGTCAGAAAGAAATTCATGCGCGAAAAGAATTGAAGAAAAGTCAAAATATTCTTGATCATATGGGCAGCACCGAACTGGCCGCAAATCTCTTCCGTGCAACGCAAACCGACGAAAAACTGCGCAAAGAAAACATCACCGGCAAAAAAGTCGCAAACCATACGCACTTTGAGGTCGGACGGAAGGTTCGACAAACGATCGCCGAACTTGGTGGCACAATGCCGGAAGATCTTCCTACACCGCAAAAGAGCATACAGCAGATTGAGCGTGAGCAGCGAAAAAATCTTCCCGATTGATAGGCATTGACTTGTCTTATTGACGTAGCTATTGGTCGGGAATATAATTGTAGTGAATGGCAAACTTATTTTCCATTTACAATAAAAAACTCATTCGAAGCAATACACCACTATATTCAAAGAAAAGAGAGAAAAAAATGGCAAGAATCATTTGCGACAGCACCTGTGATCTGTCAAAAGATTTACTGAAAAAATATGAGATCTCAATCCTCCCTCTGCACATCCTGCTGGGAGATGAGGAGTACAACGACGGGGTGGATCTCACCCCGGAGGAAATCTATAAGTGGGCGGACGCGCACAAGACCACTCCAAAGACTTCGGCGCCGTCCATTGAGGAGGCCGTCCGGCTGTTTGAGCCCTATGTAAAGGCCAAAGAGGAACTGATCTGCTTTTCCATCTCCTCAGAAATGTCGGCCTCCGCAAACGTCATGCGGCTGGCCGCGCAGGAGCTGGACGCGGAGGAGCTGATTACCGTGATCGATTCCGGAAATCTCTCCACCGGCATCGGTCTGCTGGCGGTGCAGGCGGCGATTCAGGCCAAAAAGGGAACCGCAGTCAAAGAGATCGCGAAGAACATAGAAAATCTCAAACCGAAGGTGCGCGCAAGCTTTGTGGTGGACACCCTGACCTATCTCTACCGGGGCGGAAGGTGCAGCGGACTGGCTGCGCTGGCCGGAAGCGCTCTGAAGCTGCATCCCAGAATTGAAGTGACAGACGGAGCGATGAAGCCCGGAAGCAAGTACCGTGGAAACCTGGACCGGGTCATCCTGCACTACGCAAGAGATATGGAACCCCAGCTGCTCCGGGCGATGCCGGACCGTGTGTTCATCACACACTCCGGCTGTGACGCGGGGATCGTGAAACAGGTGTATGATTATCTCGACGGCCTGCATTATTTTGATGAGATTTTGGAGACCAGAGCCGGCGGCGTGATCTCAAGCCACTGCGGACCCGGAACACTCGGCGTTCTGTTTATTGAAAAATAACGTCAGAACCTGATTTGAATCTGCTTACGGTGCAGTTCCGTAAAAAACTCTGTTCAACAGAAAGCGAAATTACCCGAAATATAAAAACAAGGCTGCTGCAAAACAGCAATCGTTTGATTTTCAAAAATATCAAGCGATTCATTTTGTAACAGCCTTGTATCATTCACTCTACTCTACTTTTGAGAACAGGATGCGATCGTTGTCAAGCTCTTTGCCGACGCCTTCGCTGAACTTCTCAAGCAGCCCGTCCACGGTCAGCCCGTCTCGCTCCTCCCCGCTGATGTCCAGAACAATCTTTCCGGAATCCATCATCAGCGTGCGGTTGCCCATCTCAAGCGCTGAGTGCATGTTGTGCGTGATCATCAGACAGGCCAGATGGTTCTCCTCCACGATCTTCTTCGTCAGCTCGATCACCTTGTCGGCCGTCGCCGGGTCAAGCGCTGCCGTGTGCTCGTCAAGCAGCAGAATCTTCGGCGGGACCAGCGTCGCCATCAGAAGCGTGAGCGCCTGTCTCTGTCCGCCGGAGAGCAGTCCCACGGGCTGTTTCAAGCGATCCTCAAGCCCCATGTTCAGCAGGGCAAGCTTCTCGCGGAACATTTCCCGCTCCCGCGCGGTGATCCTGGAAAACACGGAGGTCTTTTTGGACGCGCGCAGATAGGCAAGCGCCAGATTTTCCTCAATGCTCATGTGCGGAGCCGTGCCTTTCATCGGATCCTGAAAGAGCCGTCCGATCTCTACCGCGCGCTTGTATTCCGGAATGTAGGTGATATTTCGGTCGTCCAGAAATACGCTGCCCGCATCCACGTAAAAGCTCCCGCCGATACAGTTGAACAGCGTCGATTTCCCGGCACCGTTGCTGCCGATGATCGTGGCAAATTCACCGTCGTTCACGGTCAGACTCACGCCGTCTAAAGCCACCTTCTCGTTGACCGTCCCGGCGTTAAACACCTTTCTCACATTTGTCAGTTTCAGCATGCGCCGTCCCCTCCTTTCGCGGAAGAGGCAGACGTCATTTTCCTTTTCTGGAATGCGATCTGCTGCTTCAGATACGGCGAAGCGATGGCAATCGCCACGATCACCGCAGACACAAGCTTCAAACACTCAGCCGGAACATGCAGCCGCAACGCGATCGCGATCGCAAAGCGGTACAGACAGCTCCCGAGGATCACGCCGACGATCCTGCGAAAGATGCTGTGCTTGCCGACAAGCGTCTCTCCGATGATCAGGCTTGCCAGAGCAATCGTCACCATGCCGGTACCCAGGTTAATGTCGCAAGTCTTCTGGTAGTGCCCGATCAGGCAGCCGGACAGAGCCGTCATAGAACCGGAAATGCACAGGCCCACGGTCACCGTAAAGCCTGGATTGATGCTGGACGCCTTCACCATGTCCTCGTTGTCGCCGGTCGCGCGGATGGAAAGCCCCATCCGCGTGCCAAGAAACCATGCCAGCAATATACAGACGATCACAACGACAATAATCGATACGATCAGGCGATACCAGTCGCCGCCCAGCCAGTCCTTGAACAGGCTATAAATCGTCTCGCTTTTAAAGATAGATAGATTGGAAGAAAAGCCCATTACCGCCAGATTCACAGTATACAGCCCTGTATTCACAATGATTCCCGCCAGGATCGGCTCCACGCCAAGCTTCGTCTGCAGCGACGCCATGATGAAGCCGGAGCAGACGCCCGCCGCCATCGCCGCGAACAGCGCAAGCACCGGATGCCCCATGATCGCGACCTGCGCACCCACGGCACAGCCGAGTGTGAAGCAGCCGTCCGTCGACAGATCGGCGATGTTCAGAATCGAATAGCTCAGAAACAGGGCCAGCGCGACCAGCGCGTAGATGAAGCCAAGCTCCAGTGCGCTGATGACGACCGGAAATGATAGTAATGAGCTCATGGTACCTTCCTTTCTTTATTCAAATTCCTCCGCAGTCACTGTCTCTACGACGCCCGTGCAGACCTCTTCAAATCCGCTGTAGTCCAGGCCAAGCGCCTCCGCACTCTCCGTGTTGACCATTGCGATACCGTTGTCGAAGGTCATGATCGGAGTCTCCGCCGGATCCGCACCGCGCAGCACTTCCACTGCCAGATCAGCCGTTTCTGTGCCAAGGTTCGTGTAGTCTACGCCGTAGCCGCAGAACGCGCCGTTCAGAGCGAAGGAATCCGCTCCGCCGTAATGTGCAATGCCTGCGTCAAGGAACTTCTCGTAGATCGCGAGCTCCGCCGTCATGATCGTGTTGTCAGACGGCGTGAAGATCGCGTCAACGCCCTCTGCTACAAGCGCATCCGCCGCCTGTGTTACTTCGGTGTTGTTCGTTCCGGTCTTCTCGACGTATTTGATGCCCTTCTCATCCAGGTATGCTTTCGCGTCCGCGATCGCCTGTGTAGAAGCGTCCTCGGACTGGCTGTAGAGCAGTCCTACGTAGTCGACGTCCGGGTTCGCGATGAACATCAGATCCAGCATCGCGTTCGTGTTGAGCGCATCGCTCGTGCCAGTGATGTTCGCGCCCGGAGCTTCCATGCTCTCAGCAAGGCCCGCACCTACCGGATCGGATACCGCGGAGAATACCACCGGAATCTGGTTGTCTTCCGTCGCTGCCTGCACGATCTGCGCAGCCGGGGTCGCGATCGGGATGATCACATCCACTTCGTCCGCGATCATCTGGGACGTCATCTGATTCATGGTCGTCGCGTCCGCCTGTCCGTTGTACACATGGCCATCATAGACGAACGTGTCTTCGCCTTCCTCCGAGATCGCGTCAAGCTCGGCCTCGATCGCCGTCTCAATCTGATTCAGGGAAGCGTCGTCCACAAGCTGGAGAATACCCACCTTGTACTCCTGCGCGGACGCAGCGCCTGCGATCATCATCGCAGCGACTGCAGATACGGTTACGCCTGTCAATACTTTTTTCATAATAATCTCTCCTTTTCTTTTAGGCCGCCCGGGCCGATTCAAAGGACTAACCGGTGAGCGAGCCGTGCTACACCTCGAAAGGCCTCCGGCCTTCCCACCAAGGGCACGCTTTGCACAACTCATTGCTTTCGCGAAAAAAACGCCTCAAACAATCGTTTGAGACGGTAATAAATTCTTATTATCGCGGTGCCACTCACTTTGACATAAAGCCCACTTTCGCATGTACGTTCATACACTCCTGATTGATAACGGGTTCGGTTCCCGGCAGCGCCTACTCTCGACAGACAAATCCTGACGATTTCAGACCGCCCTCAAAAGTCCATTCAGCAAACGGTTCCATACTGCAATCCCACCACCTGCAGCTCTCTGGGATGTCACAACAGATGCCTACTACTCTTTCTCATCGGTTTCATCCTTTGTTGTGTTAAAGTGTACCACCGCCCTGTTCGTTTGTCAATTGGAAATTTCAATCAGGCCGTCTACCTTGACGCAGGAAGCCGGTTCGTCGACCTGGTAGATCAACAGCTGCCGGGGCGTTATATTTTTGGTCCTGTATCTTTTCGGGATCTCGTTCATATACATTCCGCCATCCAGCGGATTCTTGCCAAGCGAAACGATGCAGTCCTCAAGCGCGCGCAGGAAATTCCCTGCTTCCTGTCTTCCTCCGTAATCCAGTCTTTGCAGCACCGCCCGTTCCAGCTGGCACATGGCATCCGGCGCAAAGTCAACCTGAAACATAAGGTCTCCCTCCCATTCCGCCATAATTGCCTTTAAGCATTCTCCATAGTCTCTCGCAGACCGACTCCGCCGGAACATCGCGTACGCCCAACAGACGCAATTCTTCCGCCTCAACCAGCCTCTCACGTATCTCCAGCCAACGCTCCCTCTCATTGAACGCTCCGATATCCATCACTACCAGATCGCCTTTCCCGTTTTTCGTCAGAAAAACCGGCTCTTTTGTTTCTTTGCAGAGGTCAGAGATCACGTTATAATTCTGCCGAATGATTGCAGACGGTCTAATGATCATGTCTTTTGTATCCTCCGTTCCAATCCCGCGCGGCCATTTCATCGCCCGTGCGGCAACGCTTATCAGATAAACACTCCCGCTGCCTGCAGAACGATCCGCATAAAAAGATTCGCATCGTACAGATAACTCAGCAGCCCGCTTTCCTGCACCATCGACATCAGATACAATCCCGTCTCTGTCGCCGACGCAGCCGATACTGCCATGAAAAAAATCCACAGCAAAAACAGCATCTGCAGCAATCCCAGCAAAAGTCCGGCCACGCGATTCAGCAGACTGAGCACCGGCGCCTGCGACAAAATATCAAGCGCGGCGATCACCAGGCGCAGCGCGATCTGCACAAGCAGAAACGCCACGATGAAAGAGACGACATTCAGGATCACCGTCGCGCTGAAATTCACAACATAGTCTGAAAACGTCGATACGCCAAGTTTCTGATACCCCTCGCTGTTGTTGTTGTCAAGCAACTGTTCCCGAAACGCCCGTGGAAGCGGAAGGCGCTCGATCAGCTCCTCCTGCAGATAGCTGTTCGCCGCGATCTCCTCCTGTACGCCGATCCGGTACGTATCAAGCCCTGCGTCTCCGTAAAGATCAGATGCCGAACCTGTCATGCTGCCCGCAGCGAGCACGCTCTCGATCTGCTCCTCCATGATCCCGCGGCACTGCTTCACAATCACATCGTAGACCGGAGTACTGTTTTTCAGAAAATCCGTCACATACGGCAGACACATGGAGACCAGGACAACGGAGACGACCAGCGAAAGCAGGGAAGCCAGTTTTCTGACAAACCCTTTCCGGTAACCGGTAACCGCAAACAGTACCGTAAGAGCAATAATAATAATTTCCAGAATATTCATGTCCGCCTCCCGGCCGCTGTCCCTGTGTCAGCTGATCCGTATCTTGTCAAAGCTGTCCCTCGTGACGATCAGATACCGTCTGAACTCTGAAAAATAGAAAATATCCGTAATTTCTTTTTCATAGGCCGTGGAAAAACGCTTCCTGCCCGACGACGTATAAATATCGCAGCCCGCGTCACTGTACATCAGGATCTGTCCGTTTTGCATCTTGATCTTCTCGTACTCGGCGTCGATATCTCTGGATGCCTTGCGGCTTCCGCTGTAATTGTACAATTCCATGCGATAGCGGTATTCCTCCGTACTGCCTTTGAATAGAAATCCGATCCTGTCCTCATTGTGGAAGCAGCTCAGAATCTCTTCGTCAAACTCTACGGACGCCGTCCGCTTCGGGGCCTCCGCACCGCGATAGACCACAAAGCCCCGGTCTGACACCGCCACCGCCCGTGAATTGCTGATGAAATAGACTTCCGGCATCACGACTTCCTCAAAGCTTTCGCTCCCGACCACATGGTCGTCCTGCGACTGCCCGGCGGAACCGAAATGGTAGAATACGATCTCGCTTGAGATGACCCCTTTATCCGTCTTGAGATAGGAGACCGCAAGCTTCTGCCCGTCCGGAGACACGTCGATGTCCACCGGATAACCGGAATCGGACATGGTCGTCTTGTCGTTCACGATTGAAGTCCCATCCGGCTGATAGAGGTTCACCCATGTGATGTCATTCTCCTGCAGGACGACCGCTACCACGCCCTGTCTCGACACACGGACCTTGAGGATCGGCAGCAACGTCTCAAAGCTGCCGACCAGTCCGTCCTTGTCCACCACAAAGACCTGGTTGCCCTGCTGCTCCGCCACCACCATCGTATCCCCGCAGATATCCGCGATCGGCGCCTGCATATTGTACGTAATGCTCCATTTGATCTCATTGTCCCGGGTCACGCAGGAGATTCCATCCGTGTTGTAGCGGTACAGATTTTTCCCGACCGCTTCATAACGCGTCCCCGCGGAAACCTCGTTTTTGATCGAAGAAGTCACTACGTAATCCTGAAATTCATGAGTGCTGTTGTATACAATGAACCCGCCGGCAATTCCGATAATAAGAAGCGCCGCCAAAACACGCTTCCGAAAAAGCCACCTGCGGCTTCGCGCAAGCGTCTCCCTGAGACCGCCTCCCGGCAGATCCGCTGAGTCGGAACCGCCGGAGGGCAACGAAGCCTCTTCGATCTGTATTTCCCCGTCCAGGTCAAGATCCTCATCCAGCCGCAAAAACCACAGTTTCTCGCGAATCCGATCCAACCTCTCTTTCCACTCGTTTTTCATCTGTCCGCACCTTACATCTTTTTCCGGTCAAATGGTTCCGCCGGGCAGCTTTGTTCATATAATATAGCAGAACAAAGTCGACACGACGGCGCGCTCCATTGCTAATTACTATAACAGAATTGCCAGACAAACGCAACCTGCCCTTACATTTTTCGGAAAACCGTCTATGGGAGTTCGATCCTCTGTCCTGGCATAATCATGTTGGCGTCCTCTATGCCGTTTGCCTCGCAGACATCCGCGATCCGGTCCAACGTTCCGTAATACCGGCTGCAAATCGCGGCAAGTGTGTCGCCTTCCTTTATCACATATCCGGACTGCATGTGGCGCACGGCAACGGCCTCCTGCGCGGCTTCTGTCGAAGGGGCTGCGGCAATGTTTTCTGTCAGCATACTCTCTGCCGCGGCAACGTCGCCGACCTCCATGTCCTCTGTTATTACAGCGTCAGCAGTTCCACTGCTCTCTGTCGCTGTGCTGTCGGTCGACACGTTCTCTGTCACAGCGGCATCGGCTTCGACATTCTCTGTCGCAGCACTCTCTTCCGCAACGCTCTCCGCCTCCGTCATCCCTTCAGACTGCGGATCTGCGTCATCCTCTGTCCCGGACTCCTCCCAGAAGGCGTTCGACCCGGCAAGCTTTGCTTCCTCCGCTGCCTGCTGTATCGCATGATACTGTGCGGCACTGGCAGCCGCACCGTACTGCGCGGAAGTTTCCTCCGACGACTCCTCCTTCTTTGGCGTGACTTCCTGCGCTACCTGCCATGACGCGCTCCCGGAAGACGCGCTCTGCAGGGTCTCCCCCTT
The DNA here is from genome assembly GCA_947626285.1 of uncultured Lachnospiraceae bacterium. Lineage (GTDB taxonomy): Bacteria > Bacillota > Clostridia > Lachnospirales > Lachnospiraceae > Choladousia. Next base: position 48,414 of record CANQRR010000019.1, on the reverse strand, counting down.
CTGCTGCGGCTGGTATACGGGAACCTCTCCGTCCGTGAGCGACAAGCTGCGCGCAGTCCGGATATCCTCGATCCGGTTCACAACGATCGCCCCGACGACCAGGATCGTGATAACGAAAAACGAACTCGCCATGCGCAGGACTTTGCTCTGCCTGATCTCGCTTTTCTCCCGTACCTTTGCCCGAAAGCTGTGGATCGCGCGGTCCGGCGCGCTCTCCTTTTCCACGCTGCTGTCTTTAAACAGTTCGCAGAGATACTCCTGCATGTTCCGGTTCTGCTCGTAGAATACGAAGTAACCGCGCAGACGCCGGTACTGCTCCTCCCCGGTCCAGTAGAGCGTTTCTTCCTGCTCCTGAAGATGATAGATCAGTTTTCCCGTCTCCGGGATCCACGCCGCCAGCGTCTTCATGCGCTCCGTCGGATATGTCCCGACGACGCAACAACCCTGTACCGTCCACCCTTCAAAGTATTTTTCATATTCTTCCCTGATCTTTTCCCGCTCCTGCTGATCCTGTATCTCCTCCGGCAGTTCAAAAATTCCCCGGATAAAGATGTAAACGGAATCCTCCGTCTCCTGTCGTTCCCCGAAAAAGATACCCAGATATCCCTTTTCCTCCTGCTGTTCCCTCTTGCGGATCCAAGTCATCACATAGTCTTCGATGCAGACTTTCTCCTTCCCGCTGATCTCCCCTATCTGGCGTATGTTCTTCGGCAGAGCCGGCCCTTTTTCCATACTCCTCTCACTCCTTCTTCTTTGTCTGCCAATGCCTTAATACCTTACCATATACTCTATGCGGAATTTATCATTTCTTGGACAAAAGTGTGCAGATTTTTATAAAAAAGAAACGCGTCGACAGATATCTGCCGGATAAAGAGAGGGTTGAAAGAAGCGGCTATATGAATATTCCCGCCGTGAAATGGATAAAATAGAGAAAATCTTATTGGAAAAGCAAGGAAGAAGCTTATGTGGACTTTTTTTCATTCGATGCGCGAAAACAACTCCATTCCCCGGCAGAGCGGCTCTCATGCGCTGCACTCAGCGAACCTTGCGCACGAAGTTTCTCCACATGGCGTTTCCTGTATCCCGGCCCCGCTCTCGCCTGGTGACCCTGCGCCGCTGTGCGCAAACCGCCTGCGTGAACTGCTGGATGAGGCCGGTTTTTCCGCAGCTCCGGTCGTCCTGTGCATCGGCACCGACCGCCTGATCGGGGACTGTCTCGGCCCGTTTCTCGGCACACTGCTAGAGAAAAGCGCAAGCGACCGTTTAAACGTGTACGGTACGCTCTCCGGCACGGTCCATGCACTGAACCTCCCCGAAACCATCGCGCAGATCAAAAAGAAACACCCGGACCGCGCAGTCATTGCGGTGGATGCTTCCCTCGGAGCCCCCGAACATGTCGGTTCTGTTTTTGTGAGATCCGGCAGCCTGCGCCCCGGGGCCGGTGTCCGCAAGGAACTCCCGGAGACCGGCGATATCGCGATCACCGGCATCGTCGGCGCTCTCGGCGCCCAGCCGTATCTGAATCTCCAGACCGTCCGTCTCTCCACGATCGCCGCGATGGCTGATGAGATCTGCGGCTGTATCCTCGACGCCTGTCTGTAAAGAAAAAGGCAGAAGCCGCAGCATCTGCCAGATGATCTTCACAATTCCACGCGCCCTTCGAGCGCGCGCAGAAGCGTCACTTCGTCAATGTATTCCAGATCACCGCCCACCGGCACGCCGCTCGCGATACGGCTGACCTTGATCCCGGTCGGCTTGATCAGCTTGCTGATGTACATTGCCGTGGTCTCGCCCTCCAGGCTGGAGTTCGTGGCAATGATCACCTCATTCACCTCACCCTGCAACCTCTGCATCAGTTCTTTCAGTCGAATGTCCCCGGGGCCGATTCCCAGCATCGGCGAGATCGCGCCGTGCAGGACGTGATAAACCCCTTCGTACTTGCCCGTTTTCTCATACGCCGCGAGATCCCTCGTGCTCTCCACGACCATGATCGTCTTCTTGTCCCTGGCGGGATTGCTGCAGATCGGGCAGACCTCCTGGTCTGTCAGCGTATAGCATTCCTTACAGTAACGGACGTTTTCGCGCGCTTCCGTGATGGCCTGCGCCAACTGTTCCACGCGCTCCTTTGGCATATGAATGATGTGAAACGCCAGCCGCTGCGCGGATTTCCCACCGATGCCCGGCAGGGAAGAAAGCTGCTCGATCAGGCGCGACATCTGGCTTCCATAATAATCCATCAGAGTCCGAAGCCTCCCAGTCCGCCCAATCCGCCGGTCAGCTTCGCCATCGCTGAGGACGCCGCCTCTTCCGCCTGCCGAAGCGCCTCGTTCGTGGCCGCCACGATCAGATCCTCCAGCATCTCAATGTCGTCCGGATCCACCACTTCTTCCGACAGTTTCACCTTCGTCACTTCGCGTTTCCCGGTGACCGTCACCTCCACCGCGCCGCCGCCCGCCGCCGCCGTGAATTCCTTCTCCTCAAGCGCTTTCTGGTTCTCCTCCATCTGCTTCTGCATCTTCTGCGCCTGTTTCATCAGATTGTTCATGTTTCCCGGCATGCCCATTCCGCCGGGGAACCCGCCACGCTTCGCCATGTCATTCCCTCCGCATTCTGTTGATATTTTCTGCCCGAATCATTGCAATCCCATAGCCAACAATATAGACTCTTCAACAAATTTTGCAATCATTCCGGTCAGTATTTCTACTCGATCTCTATATCTGTATGAATGAATTCGTGTATTCTTTCCTCAAGCTGAATCCTGGCAAGCGATTCCCTCTGCGCCATCTCATCGGCCGCCAGAATAAACTTTACTTCGATGTGCTTTCCGGTCTTCTCCTCGATGATCTGTTCCAGCTCCGCTTTTTTCTGCTTGTCATCGAGATAGCGCTCCGCCAGATAATTGGTAAACACGACAAACAACCGACCGTCACTTTCATCCCGCGCGTTGAATTTGGGCTCCGCCGTCGAAAGGACTGTCTGGAAGACCTTTCCGTCCGCCCGGGCAACGATCATCTTCCACATCGCGCTGACCTGCTGGAGGTCCTCCGGCGCTACTCTCTGGTACGCAATCGACTGCACGTCCGCAGGAACATTTCCGTTTCCGGAAACAGCGCCTGAAAAATTGCCGTTTGCCTCGCCCGAAACTTCGATTTCCGCCAGACCGTTTACTGCTCCACCAGTATATGCTCTCGTAGTCCCCGGCGCTCCAAATGCCTCATTTTCTGCCGATCCGCCCTGCGCCCCGCTTCCTGCGCTATTCCCCGCCGGATACGCAAACTTGCCTGCCTCCGCCAGAAGCTCCAGTTTCCGGATGCGCTCAACGATGGAAAGCTCATCCCGCTCCGCCTCCGGATGACAAAGCTTGATCAAAGCCATCTCCAACTGCACGCGCCGATTGCTTGCATAACGGATGCGCGCGGCAAGCTCGGAGAAAATGCGGATGAAACGCATCAGCGTATCATTCCGGATCATGGACGCCTCCTCGCGGAGCTGCTTCAGATTCTCGCTGGAGACGTCAAGCACGTCTTCCATGTCGTCCGATGCCTTGAGCAGCATCAGGTTGCGCATATACCAGGTGAAATCATTCACAAACTGAGTCAGATCTCTGCCCTGCATCGTCAGCGCATCGAGCGCACGGATCACATTTACAACGTCTCCGTCTATGATCTTGCGCAACAGGTCGCTGAAAACCTCGGTGTCCACCGCGCCGAGCACCTCCAGCACTTTGTCGTAAGTAAGCGTCTCCCCCAGATAAAACGCGATGCACTGATCCAACAGGCTCAGCGAATCTCTCAGCGAACCGTCGCCCTTCTTCGCGATATAGCGCAGCGCTTTCTCCTCCGCATCCACCTGTTCGACTTCCATCAGCTCCTTCAGGCGCTCAAGAATCGTATCCTGCCCGATTCGACGAAAATCATAACGCTGGCAGCGTGACAAGATCGTGACAGGAATCTTCTGCGCCTCTGTCGTCGCCAATATGAAGATCACATACGAAGGGGGCTCCTCCAGCGTTTTCAGGAGCGCATTGAACGCGCCCGGTGAGAGCATATGCACCTCGTCGATGATATAGACCTTGTATCTGCCTTCCGCCGGAGGATACGCCACCTCCTCGCGAATCTCACGAATGTTGTCGACGCCGTTGTTGGAAGCGGCGTCGATCTCAATCACATTCATCGCGGAGCCCGCCGCGATCGCGCGGCAGGACGCACATTGGTTGCAGGGGTTCCCTCCGTCCGGATGTTCACAGTTTACCGCTTTCGCCAGTATCTTCGCCACGGTAGTCTTGCCCGTGCCCCTGGTCCCGCAGAACAGATACGCGTGCCCGATGCGGTCCGCAAGAATCTGGTTCTTTAACGTCTTCACGATATGATCCTGTCCCCTGACATCCGCGAAACTGTCCGGACGAAATTTTCTGTATAAAGCTGTATAGCTCATACCTGCACCCCTGTCAGCACCCATACGGATGCGTTCTGTTTTCTCAGTCTCCGAAGCTGATGCCCATGAGCTTCGCTTCCTTGATGATCTGGTCTTTCGGAGAGACCACCTTCAGCTTGCCGGCCACCTCGCCGAGCGGTACTTTCTTCATCTTGCCATTGACGATGCCGACCATATAGCCGTATTCGTCGTTCAGGATCAACTCCGCGCAGGTCACGCCGATTCTCGTGGAGAGCACACGGTCGTACGGGCACGGGCTTCCGCCCCTCTGCGTATGTCCCGGAATCGTGATACGGACCTCCGGGCCGTTCGCCGCCTTGATCTCCTCCGCCAGCTCGTAAGCTACCGACTGATAAGACTTGGATTCGATCTTCTTCTTGTATTCTTTCTTGCTCAGCTTCGCGTCCTTCTTGGAAATCGCGCCCTCGGCCACCGCGATAACCGTAAAGCCCTTGCCGGCCTTCGTCCTGCGGTCGATCGCCTCGATGACTTTCTTGATATCGTACGGAATCTCCGGAAGCAGGATGATATCCGCGCCGCCCGCAAGCCCCGCGTACAGCGTCAGCCAGCCTACCTTGTGGCCCATGACCTCGACGATGAAGACACGGTTGTGCGACGCCGCCGTCGTGTGGATGCGGTCGATCGCATCCGTCGCGATATTGACCGCGCTGTAGAAGCCGAAGGTCATATCGGTGCCCCAGATGTCGTTGTCGATCGTCTTCGGCAGATGGATGATGTTCAGTCCCTCTTCGCGCAGCAGGTTCGCCGTCTTCTGCGTGCCGTTGCCGCCCAAGATCACAAGACAGTCCAGGCGGAGCTTGTAGTAGTTCTGCTTCATCGCCTCGACTTTGTCCAGCCCCTTCTCGTCCGGCTCGCGCATCAGCTTGAACGGCTGACGGGAAGACCCGAGGATCGTTCCGCCTTTCGTCAGGATGCCGGAGAAATCCCTGGAGGTCAGAAGACGATAGTCCCCGTAGATCAAGCCCTTGTAACCGTTCATAAAGCCGTAGACCTCAAGCTCTGTGAGGTTTGAGGATAAGCCCTTCACCACACCTCTCATTGTCGCGTTCAGCGCCTGACAGTCACCGCCGCTTGTCAACAGTCCCACTCGTTTCATACTTATCACATCCTTTTCTTAATATTTTTTAGTTCTTTTTCCGAACATTCCGTCCTGTATATCCTCTGCTGCTTTTCTGAATAATAGTATATAGATTCCCCGGTCGTTTGTCAATTTTTTCAGGATGATTTTGCCCCGCCTTTTCGTGTATGCTTCTGTCTGTTTTTCTCTATTTTATCTTATAATGTCAAATGCCGCAGAGCCGGATTTCCGGGACTTCTGCGGCATTATTGTAATGAAATCTTATGCACGGCCGGCTTTTTGAAATTTTTCTCTGTCAAATCCGACGTTTGCATTTTAAGCTTGTCCGTCGTTTGTATCTTCCAGTTTTTCAAATTCATCGAGATTCAATTCTCGCTTCAGTTCTTCCTCGGTCGGCATATAAGGCATATATTTCGCTGCATATATCTGCCTGTTATCTTCCGGAAGTGTCAGCTGTACCAAAGTGTTGCTTTTCTGCGCACAGAGGAGAACACCCACCGGAGGATTGTCGCCCTCATTCATCATATAGCGTGTGTAATAGTTAACATACATCTGCATCTGACCGATATCCTGATGCGTCAGGTCGTCTGTCTTCAAGTCGAATAATACAAAGCATTTCAGAATATAGTTGTAAAAGACCAGGTCAATATAAAAATGTCTGCCGTCTATATTGAAATGCTTCTGTCTGGCAACAAAAGAAAAACCTCTCCCAAGTTCCAGCAGAAACTTCTGCAAATGGTCGATGAGCGCCTGTTCCAGCGTGGATTCATAATAGTGCTCATTAGCCGGAAGATCGAGAAATTCCAATACGTAGGGATCCTTGATGATCCGCTCATACTCCGGCTTCGGCTCTGTAGTTTGAATCTCAGCAACCACACTTTCTTTGTCTCTGCTTGCAAGAATGCGCTGGTAAAACATTGTGTTAATCTGTCGCTCAAGCTGCCTTACACTCCAGCCGGATTTTACCGCTTCCTGCATGTAAAACATTCGTTCTTTTTCATTTGCCACCCGCATCAAGAGCCGATAATGCGACCAACTCAATTCGGCACACACTGTGTGCCAAATTGGAAAAGCAAGATAAAACTGCCGCATGGCACGCAAATTTCTGACTGTAAATCCCTTTCCAAATTCAACCGTAAGGCGGTCAGAAATATCATTCAATATCTGTTTTCCATACGCCGCACGTTCATTCTCACCGCAAACTTCATAGATTATTTTTCCGATATTCCAATACGCGGCCACCATCGCAGCATTGACAGCCGAATACACCTGTCGTTGCGCATCGATAATATAGCTTCGAATAGAGAGATACGTATCCTCTGACTGCGGACCGCCCGGCAAATTTTCCTTTTTTATAATTTCACCCATAAAAGCATCCTTTCAATTCGTTCCACAGTCTATTGTTTGTCTGTGAATTCTAAAATGTCCTCTACGTGACAGTTCAAGGCATGGCGAATATTCTTCTCTATCATCAAATGAAATACTTTTTATAGCTAACAGTCATGTCTGCACCTCTTAAACTGCTAATAATATATCACTAAAATGTAATTTACTCAAGGGTTCGCGAATGGATTGAGGTAGTAAAAAACCCGCAATTGGTGTAAAATTGCTGTAGTAAGCCACAAAAACGGAGAAAATGAAAAACTGCAAACGCTGTGAAGTCCGAAAAACAAGGATCTCAAAAAATTGGGGGAATAATTTGCCCTCGCCTCTTGTTAGCGTTAATCGGTCTTTCTCTTATAATGTCAAATGCCGCTGAGCCGGATTCCCGGGACTTCTGCGGCATTGTTGTAATGAAACCTTATCTTTCTGTGTAAAAGCCAGATCTTCAGCTAAAGCTTTTGGCATTTCATTCTTCCCGTACATCCTCAAAATAGGTCTCCGCGTCATCAAAACTTTCGAAGTCGTCAAAATAGTCATAATAGAAGTCTTCCACATCGCCGTAATCACGCGCGTGATACGGGTCTTCCCGTTTCGTGTCGGAAGATTTTTTACCGGATGAACTCTTGCCGGATGAATTGCTTTTCCATCCTGTACTGCCGGAATATGTCCTTTTGACGGGGCTTTTGGGGAAATGCTCACCACAGTATGAGCCGCTAATGATCACATTGAAGCACCCGGTCTGACGACAGGTATGCGTATAGCAGAATTTCCCGCCGGTCAAAGCGCCGTCGTTGCAGCCGACTTTATGACAAGTATGAATGTCGCAATATTTGCTCCCTTCTTTCCTTACATTCGTACATTGCGGGCTCTCGCACAAAACGGATTCCGTCTCCGTGGAAGAAACCGCTGAAGCGATTTCGCTTTCTTCCTTTTTACTTTCTTCCTCTTTGTTTTCCTCTTCTTCACTGTCCGGCTTGTGCTCTTGGCAGTACTCACTGTCGCTCTCCCGCCGTTTATCACAACCCGGATAACTACACTGCATGCTTTTTGATGTCATGAAGAAAATCGTTGCTGCCACCAGAACAAGCACAAATACCGCAAAAAAATATGCGCCTTTTTTCATAATTCAATCCTCGCCTCCATGAGTGTAAGTATTCAACGTTACTCCCTTCTTTTACACTGCTGCAAATTCGGACAGCTTATCCAATGTCTTTCTTGCTTTTCCTTTTCGCTACAGGCGGAAGTTCTAACTTTTCGTTTATCATATCTGCCAGCTTGGTATACCCGGACCGAGAAGCCTTTGTCAGGATGCGCCTTATCAGGGAGGTGCTGACCTTCCCGACAGGAATCTCTTCCTCTCTCTTTCGTCTTCCGGCCTGACTCAGACCACCTATGCTACTGATATATTCGCCACAAAAAGCTTCAAACTTCTCTGTCGCCGGAAACATGTCTATGTTCCACTTGACAGGTATACCTTTTTCCAAGGCAGCTTTCTCAATCTGCTCCTGCAAAACCGTGTACATATTCAGCCCAAAAATCTCAGACGTCCCATAGCAATACCCGGCTTCTCCAATCGTCACTTTCTTTGTCTTCGGATTGTATATCTTCTCCCGCCGATTATAATCATCGCTGGTGTTATTTCCGTATTCTTCGGCATAATAGATCGTAACATCGCTGAATAGCGTATTGGCAAGCAGGTACAGCCCCAAAACTTCGAGGCTCTTCCGTTTAGTCGTACCCTCAATATCCGGCCGATATTTGTCTGAGATATAACCTGTCTGCGACTCATAGATCGATCCAAAGTCAACGCCATAGCATTCCAGCAACTGCTTTACATATTCCCTGTCCCGTTCTTCACAGGATGCTCCAAGATTCGCAAAATCCCAAAATGACATTGTTCATCCTCCATTCTGATTTTTTGCAGAAATATACCCTATGCTTGCTCCATGCCGACTTCGACCGCTTCCCGGATCCGCCTTACTCCATCCGATAATCTCTCAAATCAATGCCCTGTCTTTCTGCCATATCCACCAACTCCTGGTCCGATGCCTGGTCGATATCCGAAGCTTCTATCAACGCTCCGCCAAAACCGCCTCCGAAGAACGCACCTAAAGCCTCCTGTTTTAGATCCTCCCTCAACTGCTCGATATCAATCATAATTTCTTCATCCATGATAATTTCCTCCCATACCAGCTTTCCTTTGGAACCATAATATCCAATCACTTCAAGCATATCTCAGTTTCTGATAAAGTTTCCAGAACTGTCAATTGGTGAATGTTTCAGCCTGCCATTGCGGACACTTGCTTACCTCTTCTATGAATCCAACTCAATATAATTACCGTTAAACATGGAACGATAGTCTTCCTTACAGGTCAGAAATATCACCTGATGCCGTTTGGCACAATCCTTTACCAACTCCACGGCCTGGGCCGTTCGTTCAGCATCCATATTGGCAAACGGATCATCAAGCACGGTAACACCTCCGCCCTCCGGGAAGAGATGATCAAGCACCGCCATACGGAATGCCAGCGAAACGGTTTCCTTTGTCCCCTCTGACAGTTGACCGTAATCAACCAGACGATTGGCGCTGTACAGATTCATGTTCAGCTTATCCGCTTCCGGGAACTCGGAAACCACTCTGCCGTTCGTGATTATGGCAAGGCAACGGGCAAAATTCTCCGCCAGATCAAAAAACGGATTGTCTTGAATCTTCTCCTTTTCCTTTTCAAAGACTTCTTCGATATGCTTCCAGTGCTTAAGCAGCGCCTTCTGCTCATTAAACTCTTGTTCCGCTTTCTCCACATCATAGGAAGGGTCACTGTCACTCCTATTCTCCAGGTCACGAATCTTTCCTGCCTTGGTTTCCAGAGCCTTATCCCTGATTTCCCGCGCTTTTTGATAGTCATTCTCCAGCCTGTGAAGATGTGCTTCCGGATCGGTGATGCTGTTATATTCTTCCGGAATGTCCTGCGCGGAAAACAACGTTTTCTTAGCCTTGTCCAGTTCTTTCCGAAGATCAGATATTTTCGCATTCAGTTCCGAAACGCTTATGTAATCGTGTTTATATATTTCCAAACTGTTTTTAACGGCGCCTTTAAACTCCTCTATCTTTTTATAACCGCAGACGGCAATAATATCGGCCTCTATCTCCTCTTTATCACGAAGCTTAGAAGGGATATTCTTCACTGTCTCCTCTATCTCCTCGAATGTACGATCTCCAAACCGCGTTTCCCACTTATATTCCGCATTTGAAACCTCTGTCTGAATTTGCTTTGATGTATCTCTTAATTCATCCAACTCTTCCTTACTTTGAACCTTGTACTTTGCAAAAACCTCTTCAATCAATTTTTGATTCTCTGCCATCTGCTCTTTGACATCAGCCACATCTACATTCGCCGGCGCCAGTTCCATCTCCATAACGCCCGGAACTGTGATTCTGACTGCTTCTGTGATAGTGATCGTATCAGAGACCGGAATCTCCTCCCCGGTCCGGATGGAATGCACTTCAACACAGTTTTCACCCAACATCCTGACCGATGCATTTAAGTTCATCCCCCGGAGCTCGCTGTCGAGATCTTTTTTGCGCCTCTCAGCTTTCTCGACATCCTTTACTTCTTTTTCTTCCGGACAGAGGATAAAAGAAAGCTTATCCTTTCCCCTCATAATCTCATTATGCAATTTTTTCGCGGCGCTGTAAGTATCATACGCTTGTCGATCCTCCTGCTCTTTTTCCAAGTTCTCAACATTCTTAATGTCAGAGATCAGGATTGGCCACTGCGAAAGCACTTCTTTAGCCTTCCGGATCTCTCCTTCTAAATGCTTAATTTCTTTCTTGCTATTTTCCCGGGCAGTCAGGAGACTTTCATAAGTCCGAAATTTATTTAACTCTTCTTCCGCCGCGAGAAAATCGTTATCCTTTTCATCATACTCAGCCGCGGCCTGTGCCGCATTGCGTTCAAGATCAGATATCTCTGAGAGGACTTTTTTCGCATCTTCCAGCTTATAATACGCCTTCAGAATCTGTCCAATTCCTTTTTCTCTACGCTCATTGTTCTGTTGTTGAATCGGAGCCTCACGCTCAAAATCCCAGTATTTTCCTCCAATCTCATAAATTTTTTCCTGTATCTTCTGCTCCACGGCGTCTACGGAAACACCAGCGCTTTCGATGAAAGCCTGCGACACAGCGTCCGCAATCTCGTTTTTCGTCGCGTTTGCTTTAGATGAATCCAGAATGGTCTGCAAGGACGCATCAGCGTTCCTCTGGGAAGAAAGCAGCATATTGGCATATACCCCTTCCCCATAGGCCAATGTATCTTTTAAAGTATCTTCGATCAATTTGCTGTCACGAAACATGTCATCTGGCGTCTTAAGTGTGCAGCGAGAGCTGGCTCCCCATTCCTTCGTGAGCGTGTATGTCCCTTTCTCCGTTTCGAACATAATCTTCCCATCTATGGAGTCTGTTTTTGCTGTATTTCCTTTTTTGGGAGCTGTGAAAAATGATTTTTTAAAATCCTTTCCCTTTACCGTTTTATCGTCTTTCTTGACATCCTGGAAGAATGTCCGGCTAATCAGGTTTACAAATGTGCTTTTGCCGCTTTCATTCTTTCCATAAATCACATTGATTCCATCCTTAAGCGAAATATCCAAATCGCGAACTCCGGCAAACTGTTCACAGGACACATGGGTAATCTTCATCTTATTTCTCTCCTTTCAGCAATTTCACCAGTTCATACGCAAGCTGTGCTTCTTTTGGGTCGACAAGAAGCGCATTTAAAAATCCCGCAGCAAAGGACGTTTCCGGAAACTCTGCATCGACCTGCTCCTTTGTTATCAGTATACTGAGGTCGGAATCGTGGTAGCTTCCTTCGATAAATCCGGCAAGGACGCTCTCCATTATACCGTGACGGCTTTCATATTCTTCCGCTGACACCGCACCTTTTAGGATAACATCCACAACGGAATCCTTCGCAAGACCGCTCAGCGCCTCTCTGACCTGATTCTCAAACTGTCCAGCAGTAAGAGTCAGCATCATCCGGCAGAAGCAGACATTCCCAGACTGGTATTTCTTTGCCCGCACGATTTTATCCTCATCAATCTGAATGATAAAGCACTCCCCGTCGGTGTTGCAGGAGACATCCGTCTGTACATGGGTGCCTGCATTAAATATACGCCCGCTGACTGTATACGCCGTCTCATTCAAGTTCTGTGGAAACGGAACATGGGTATGTCCTATAAGCCATACATCTACCGGGATCTCTTCCAGTTCCTCCCGTTTCATAAGAAAATAAGAGCCTTCGTTATCAATAGTCTCTCCTTCCACGGCTCCATGAGCGATACCAACGCGGTAGACACTGTTGGAAGTAATTGGCTCCTTTTTTAACCAAGCCAGATTGTTTTCACCTGGTTCGGAATGAGGTGAGCGGCATAATGCCGGATAAAGGACTACCTCATTTTCCCCACAGGTAAGCCTGTAGGGTTTATACTCCGTGAGGAGTTTAATATTATCATAGGACGGCAACAGACCTTTAAAATACTGCCAGACCTCAACATCGTCTTCATAAAAGTCATGATTGCCAGGCAGGACTGTCACAACTCCTTTGAATTTCGATAAAATATCCATAATCCGCTGTATGGTTTTCCTAGTTATACGCGACGTCTTATGAAAGAGATCCCCGGCGATCACAAATAAATCGCAGTTCTCTTTGTTAGCGGTCTGAACCATCCCTTCAAAGGCTGTGATCCTTTTTTCACGAAGGATTTCTGGTTGTTCATATCTCTCGTACATTAACCCAATATGATTATCTCCCGTCAAAAATATCCTGATCATTTAATTTTCCTCCGAAACTTCTGCCTTTTGAATGCTATCACTTTGTGATAGCCAGCTTAGTAATACTAATTCCAGTTCCAAAACACCCTCGATCCTTTACCGCGCCTTTAAAGAAATCATGTTATCACCTGCCTCCAAAAACTTATCAATCGTTTATTTTATTATTATCATCCCATATTCAGCCATAATGTCGGCCTTACTGCCAACATCTGATTTACTGGAACGCAATATTTCACTATCTGTGGAATGTCACAATCACAATATTCTGGATCGAACCCCGCTACATAAGGTGCTTTTGCTTCACTTCCTATCGGCATGCAAAGCCACCACGAGCAAAGCGAATCTGGCGACTCATCCGGATTATCCATACATGTATATTCTGTGTGCCTGGATATTAACATGTTAATATCCGTAACGTAAGTATTGATTTCCTTCAGTGTCAGAAGGGATACTTTATCGTCTCGTACTCCCGCAATCAGTTTTTGTTCCTGATCAGTAAAAGCCGCTTGTAGAAAATCCACGTTCAGCCACTTACGCAAATCGCATTTAGTCCACGATACCTTTTTCCTTATTTCATGGTATGGGCGTATCGCGAGACAGGCTTTAGAAATAACCAACATTCTATCCCCATCTATACCTAAAACTATCCACTTTATCGGAATCGGCTTCTGTGATTTTTCCTGCGGATATCTTCCAAAAGCTATCTCATCCCCACAATTAGAACCACCAGAAAGAACAATAGGATCTCGGTTATCTTCGATTTCCAATTCCTGCGCTTCCGGAGCCTTCTGCTCTATATGTATTGATTCCGCAACTTCATGGCATCGTTTTGCAATAAGGAAAGACTTTAATTCAGCCGCAGCATCAATGCATGGGCCATTTACGTTTGCCTTGTATAAAATATCAGCCAATACAGTACCCATCGCATTTGTTATCTTTTTCACATCTTTCAATATTATATAACATTTTTCGAGTACGTCTAATGCCTTCTGCCCTCTAACAAATGACAGAACAGCGGACTTCCATTTTTTAGACTGATATAACACAATCCAAGCGAGTTCTTCATCCGTCAGTTTTTCAAAAAAGTCAATATTAATATACTCAATTAAACCACGTGGTAATTTATCTTTTGATAAAACAGGTGTTGACAGTTTTATATTAACACCTTTTTCAAAGACTTTTATGCCCAAGTCGCATTTACCAGGCATTGTCACGTTCAAGTCGTCTCTGCATCCTTTAAATGCAAGCGTACCAATGCTTTTTATCGTTTCCGGGATTTGTACCTCGGAAAGCGCAGAGGCGTAAAACGCAAGTTCCGGTATAGAATCCTTCCATACAAACTCTATATTGCTACCGCTGTTAAGAGGTCCTGCGCTTTTTAAACCATAACTCTCATTGAATACACCATCAGCCCACCATACTGTATTGAAATGTCCCTTTTCCATCATTCTGATATTATTTGATAGGATAACAACTTTCTCCAGTGATTTACAGCTACTAAATGCAGCTCTTCCTATAAATTTTACAGAATCTGGAATCGTAATAGATTCTAAAGATTCACACCAATAGAATGCCCTGGAACCTATTGATTCAATTCCTTCCGGAATAATTACTTCTTTCAATTTGAGACAATCACGGAAAGCCCATGGCATAATGTGCGTTGTACCTTCCGGGATAATCACTTTGACTATTGCAGGATTCTTTCTAAAGGCTTCTTCCCCAATCTTTGTAATGCCAGCAGGTATTTCAACCATGCTGTCAAAGCCTTCATATTTTTCCAGAATTCCATCTTTAATAATAAAATCACCCATACCTGCTCCTTTCAAAATTTATAAGATCCTTGTCTTTAGCTGCATTTTTTCAGACTCTGAACAAACATGAAACTTGTCTTCCTTTTTCTTCGAAAAATTTTTTCCGGAAGAGCTGCTTTTGCCAAAATAATTGCTTTCTCAGCCACTACAGCAGGTCCGACCACATTTCCTGATTGCTTGTATTATCTCATAATCTCCTGTACAAAAATCCCAACAACCATATCTTTTGAGCATTTTTTCTGCTTGGTACAGACAGAATCCAAGTCAGCTGCTTTCTATTATTAAAACTTTTCATCCAATTTCAGGAATCCCTGTTCAAATGCACCAGGGAATTGAAACTTTTTATCTACACCACTAAAGACAACAATGATAATTCCTCCGTCAATGCCCTTGACTTGCCCTGTTCCAAATGCCTTGTGTGTAACAATAGCGCCAGCATGAACTTTCGAAGTGTCTACCTTTATTACCGCTTTCTTTGCAGGCGGCGTGGGAGCAGATGCAGGGGGCACATAAGCTGGACGGTAAGTACTGCCAGTGGTTGATTGAGTATTCTGTACAATCGGCGTCCTTTTTTCACCATATTTCGCTTCCGGCTCTGCCACCATCAGCAACTCTTCTTCATCTTCGTCTTCATCAAAATAGGAGCTGATGTTTGTAAATATTGATTTTTCAGGAAGATCATCTTCCCTCGGTATTTCAGCCTGCATAGAAGAAGCGAGCTGTCCCGCCATCGCGTCATAATCAGCGCGGGAAATGACGGTACTGTACAGACCCACATCCTCCCCGGAGTGTTTGTCAATACCCGTATAGATCAGGCTTGCGTCTTCATACCGCTTAAATTTATAAACGGCGTCATTCATCAAAGCCTCGTTGAACACATTCAAGGAAACCAGCAGCTCAAAGTCCTTCACATTCAGGCCAGTGACTTTTTTGAAAAGCTCCGGCTCCAACTGTGTGATAACATCCTGTAAGCTGTATTCCCGGTGGTCCGTCAGATACATAAACACCGGAACGCGGGTAGCAAACTTAATCAGTTTCTCCTGAATCATTTTCCGCTTCGACTTATATTCTTTCTCGGCGTCTGTCATCTCTTTCTTCTCCTTTGGGGTCAGTTTCTCTCCGTCACGTTTGGCTTTCTTTACAGCATTAGATTTGTTGATGATCGTTTCAATATCAGAGTTCAAACTGCGGAATCCCTCTATCCGCATGAGTGCATCCATAGCCTCCTCGCTGGCGAGCAGCCTCGCAAGCGTGTCATTGTCCACATTGACAAGCAGCGCGGATTCCCAACGCTTAGCGAGCAGAGTCGCGGAAGTACCGGCCATAGCAATATCCAGGATTTCAGCAGCGTTGACCTGCCGCATGGCGCTTCCATCATAGGCAAGCACAGGCAGGAAACTGATAAATTCCCCGACCTTCTTTTCCGGGTTACTCTCCGCTACATTCAGACGGCAACTATAATCGGAAATCTGACGAAGCGCACGGTCAAGGGCGAAGTCAAAGACATAACATTCCTGCTTGACGATCTCTTTCTCGCCGTTGTCCTTGGTGATCTCCCATGGGCTCTGTACACGAAAAGCTGCCTGGAAATATGTTTCCGGGCTGGTCAGGTTGCGCAGCATGAAAATCCCCGTCCACGGCTTGATGGTAACACCGGTAGTCAGTTTGCCGCAGGAAAGGGTAATGGTTTTTGTCTCCAGCGGGTCGCCCATAGAGCGGCGTACCGGCTCCAAAGCCGCCACACCGATACCTGCCTGCCCGCCGGCACAGACATTGATTTTATAGTCATGAAAAAAGGCATTCTGCTTTTGGGCAAGAAGATTCGCCATTGCATAGCAGGACGCAACATTTGGCAAGAACCACAGCGTATGAGAAAGCACATTAAGCAGCCGGGTGTCAGAATACGGCATTGGCGGTTTCTGTGCCCCCAGCTTCAATTCATCTACTGTTGTTTCCAAATAAGATCCACGAATAAGATCGAGCCATTTCTGAACATAATCTTCATATTTGAAGTAAGCATTCACGCCGCTTCCCTCGGCAGAGAAGAATACATTCAGGTCGAACTCGTCAAACTCTCCCTGCTTGGCAACGCATTGGATACTTTCCGGAATTTTATAGGTCATCATCACCATGCGGGGCAAAGCGGCATAGGGATTGTTGTCGCCCGGCTTCGAACGGTAATCCGGGAAAGCGGAAAGATTCGGCCATTCTGCTTTTGCCCTTTGTTCGTCGGAATACGTCCAGTTGTAAATCTGTTCCTCGATGAATTCCCCGGAATTGAGCGCCCGAAACGGTGTGCCTGACAAATACAAATAGTAGGTCGTCGTGATCGGCAGCCACGTTTCATCATAGGCGTTTCCTGCGTCATATTTGGAAAGATCTTCTTCATAAGAATCTTCGTCCTGCTCAAAAAGCTTCTTGGCACTGTCTTTCCATGCGCCGAAATGGTATTCATCAAAGATAACCAGATCCCAGTTGGTGGTATGTACCCATTCATTGTTTGCTTTTATACCGCCAGTTTCCTTATTGACACCGAGGAAATCCTGAAAAGAGCCAAAGCACACAATAGGTCTTGACTTGTCCGCCCTTTGGAATTGGGCATCAGTGGAAAGACCTCCCGGAGAGGTAGGACGGGTGATAAACTGCCAACCTTCAAAGTCAACGTGGGTCAGCAAATCTTCCTTCCAAGCCGTCTGTACGGCAGGCTTAAAAGTCAGAATCAGCACACGCTTAAAGCCCATCCGCCTGGCAAGCTGATAGGAAGCAAAGGTTTTTCCGAAACGCATTTTAGCGTTCCAAAGAAACTTCGGCGTCCTGCCGCTGTTCTCCTGATAGGCAGATTCAAAATATTTGACTGTCCGATCCACCGCCAGTTCCTGTTCCGGGCGCATGGCAAAAGTCTGCGTGCGGCTTTCCACATTTTCTACACCTGTCTGAACGGCGACAATGGCTGCCTGCACATCGGAGAGAGAACATTTGAACCACTCGTTGCGATCCTCGCCGGAGTTGAGACGCTGCTTTCCCTTTGCTTGCAGAACAGCATGAACATCGTGGTCGGTGAAGCAGCTGCCATCATTTTTCATTGCTGACCACTGGCCGAGAATTTTATACGGTACAGCAGCAGTATGTACCTGCTCTTTCACACGGGTTTCCACGTCCCGCTCTGTGTAGCCGACTTTGATGTATCCTCTGTGGGAATCAACACCCACAAATTCATAAGCGTAAATCGTGGGATGGGATTCGGGACGTTGAGGGAAGAATTCCATTTCTGGCATTAGTCGTCACCTCCCAAGTCCATCGGTTTTATCATGCTTTCGATAAAGGCGATTTCGTCATTAGTCAGATCGTATTTTGCGTATAATTCTTCGTCAGTCCATGGCTTAGAGAAATCCTGCATTGGGACATATTCATAAACACTTTTTGTTGCATGTTGAGTGTTTTTCTTAAGTAAAACTAAGAAGCGGAAAAATTTAGTTGTCATATAAGATATAATATTTTTTGCTTCCCTTTCAGCTTCAACAGTTCGAATAACCAAATAGGTTTCTGTGCAACATGATCCTTTAGGTGCAATGAAAGGTTTCCCAATTACGAAATAAGGAAAGCTTCCTCTCTCGCCATAAGCATAAGAAACACAAACTTTAATTTTATCTACCCACTCATTATTTTGTTGTATTTTTCTACTATCTATAAATCCATTATTGGGATATGCAAAAACATTTATCATACCTCGTTCCTGTATATATGATAAGCGTGTTTGTGTATCTAAACCAAACGGTTTTCTTGAGCTTATATCTTTAGAAAAAGAAATTTCCTTTTTCCCTTTAACTTTATTTACAATGTTTACTGCTTCATTAAACCTAATAAATGTATCCTCATTTTCTTCAAGTAGTGGACGTGTTAACACGGATTCCTTACCATCTCGAAAAGATATTACTTTGCACTTTCCGTTATTGTCTCGATCCCAAAGAAAATAGCAAATACCACCAGAAATATCTACGCCAGGAAAACAATCAGTGGAATCAAAGAAATCAACTAAAGTACGAATCCTGCCATCATGAAGCATAGTTGTACGAAAATCATCAAGACCTTTTCCTCCAGAATACCAGCGTGCTGGGATAATCATAGTAAGATAACGGGGGTTAAGCTTTTGTGCTTGCATAACAAACATTTGATAAATTGGTTTTGCACTTGCCTTGCTTCCCCCATCACTCAACTGATATGGTGGATTTCCGATTATCACATCAAACTTCATCTTGAAAATCTCCTCAGGCTTTATGGTGTGAATCCATTCGTAGGCGTAAGTTTCGAGACCTGCCTCGCGGTCATACTCTTTTTGCGACGCCCCACAAAACACACATCGCCCGTCTTTCCATCTGTGCTGAATATTCTTAAAGCGTATATTCCCGTCAATCGTATCAAAGCGTGTCACGGAATAATTTCCATTCGCCGTCTTAGAGCAGTACAAACTACGCCGGGAAAGGTGAGAAGTCAATTCCGTAATGGCAATGCCGTAAAGCTGATGTTTGAAAATGTGGTCAGTCCGCTCTTGAAGGTCAGGATAAATCGGCTCCAACCCTTTAAGAAGTCGTTTTGCTATTTCCCGCAGAAAAACACCACTCTTTGTTGCCGGGTCTAAAAATGTGGTGTTCGGGTCGCTGAACAATTCCTGCGGCAGAAGATCAAGCATGGCATTTGCGACTTCCGGCGGGGTGAATACCTCGTCATTGGACAGATTTGCAATACAGGAAAGCACATCCGGATTATACATTGTATTGTAGAGGTTACTCGCCATAATCTTGTATCCTCCTGTAATCGGCTATGTAAGAAGTCAAAAGCTCTCCTTCATCGCTCGGTTTATCTTCTGTTGCAGGAAATAACTCCATTTGCTGATAGGCGGTATCAGCGTCTTTTTTCTTCTTTTTGGGGACACCGGCTACCGGCTCATAATCACCGGCTAATAATTTATCAAAACGGAAGTCTTTACGCTGCAGTTTTGTCCCCATCACAAAAGACCACTCCGAAAATACAATAGGCTCGTTCGTGTCATTTCCATTTTCATCGACTGTTTTAAGACTGAGTGCGTTGCCGCAGACGATGTTCCTGCTTAAAATAAAGCGGATAGCTGTCCGACAATCTTCATTTACTTCATTTTTACAAACAGCCGTATATTCAGTGTTCCAGATCTCATAAAGCCGCTCTCGGCAAGCGATAACGTTATCCATCATTAAGTCAACGCCATAAATGCTTGCCACGGCGATAACTGACTGTTTTTCAAATTCGAGAGGCAGAGGTTTTTTCCTTTTCGGTGGCGTAGAACGTTTCTTTGCCGCTTCCAGCTTGCGCCGGAGTATCTCGACCACAAAATTTCCATCGCCACAAGCAGGTTCTAAAAACCGGCTGTCCACCCGTTCTGTCTCTTGCTTTACCAGATCAAGCATGGCATTGACTTCTCGTTCAGCCGTAAACACTTCTCCGTGATCTGCTACACGCTGCTTGGATTTCACTTGTGTCTCCGACATAGATGCCTCCAACTAATTCACAGAAAAATGCGTCTATGAAAATGTGTACTATTCTACAACTTTTGAAGCATTTTCTGCATAACCAATCGCTTCTTTTGCGATAACTATTCTAGCGAATTATTCGCTAAATATCAATAGCGAATATTCCGCTAAGTTATGATAGAACTCAAGAGGTGATCACCATGTACCGTAGAATCCGGGATTTAAGAGAAGATGCAGACCTGACACAGAAACAAATGGGCGAAATCCTAAACTGCAGCCAAAGAATTTACAGCAACTATGAATGCGGTGATGTGGATATTTCAACGCAAATTCTGATCAAGCTGGCTGAATTTCACAAGACAAGTGTGGATTATCTGCTGGGACTCACAAATGAGAAACGTCCATATCCACGGAATAAAGATAACAAGTAAAGCAATTCGGTATTCAATAAATCCGGGTTGCTTTATTTTAGTTTCATTTCTTCCTGCACCAGAAATTCAGGACTTCACAAATTTTCTACAAAATAATTAGCACTCACCTATTGTTAGCGTTAATCGTCCTTTATTTTATACTGTCAAATGCTGCAGAGCCGGATTTCCGGGACTTCTGCGGTATTGATGCTTTTATCTGGTGATATCTGGGAGCATCAATCGGTGCAGAATTGGTGTAAAAATTGGTGTAGTAAACACACGATATATTACATAGAAATAGTGTTTGTTTCTATTTGACGCCAACCAGGGTGAGATTGTCATATATCAGTCTGAGAACGGCGACACAAAAATAAATGTTCGATTCGTGGATGAAACAGTCTGGCTTACGTAGCAGCAAATGGCGGAACTCCTTCAATCATCTCGCACCAACATCGTAGAACATATACAGCACATATACGAAGAGGGCGAACTGGACGAAAGTTCAACCTGTCGGAGATTCCGACAGGTTTGTACTGAGGGCAACGTCCCATCGAGTGTTCGGTCTTGCCCCGCATGGCTCGTAGCTTACGCGCAATTGGTATAAAATTGGTGTAGTAAGCCCCAAAAACGGGGAAATTAAAAAACTGCAAACGCTGTGAAGCCCGTAAATTCGGGTTTCACAAATTTTTCACAAATAAATTAGCACTCGCCTCTTGACAGTGCTAACAATGCGTGCTATATTACATCTAGAACGAGCAAGGAAAAGGATTTTTCATCAAATTTCTTTTCCGGGTTCTAAAAAACAAAAACACAGGAAACAATAAAAGAAAAAAGGAGAGATGATTTATGATGATGCCTAGTATTTTTGGAAGAGATATGTTTGATGACTTTTTCAGCTTCCCATTCAACGCGTTTCGGACGAGCGAGCTTGATCACAGCAACATCGCGAAGGCCGGCATGATGAAGACCGATATCAAGGATACGGATGCCGGTTATGAGATCACGATGGACATCCCGGGCGTTGACAAGGATCACGTCCAGGCAGAGCTGAAGGACGGCTACCTGACAATTCAGGCCAGCACCGATTCCGACAACGAGGAAAAGGACGAGAACGGTCGCTTCCTCCGCCGCGAACGCCACTACGGCTCCTGCAGCAGAAGCTTCTACGTGGGCGAAGCCGTCACGCAGGACGAGATCAAGGCTAAGTTTGAGAACGGCACGCTGAAAATGCTTGTCCCGAAGAAGGAGAGCAAGCCGGCCGTCGAAGATCGGAAGTATATCGCGATCGAAGGGTAACTTTCAAAAGAATATCTCAAAGTCAATCCCGGGCACAGGCCCGGGATTTTCTTCATTATTCAGTACATATTTCAAGCTTCGCTCAAAATCGAATCTCCCGCATTTCGATTTGATACTCCCTTGACTCTGTAAAGAAATTTCTGTATAATTCCTTTATATCAAGCAGGAGGTGCAGCTATGCCCACGATCCGTTCCAGCGCAGATTTGCGCAACTGTTACAGTGAAATTTCAAAATTATGCCACGATTATTCCGAGCCTGTTTTTATCACCAAAAACGGCAAGGGAGATCTCGCTGTCATGAGTATCGAGGCATATGAACAGCTCACTGCTCGCTTTGAATTGTATGGTTTGATTCAGGAGGGACTGGACGATATCGCTGCGGGAAGGACTCGTCCTTTCTCCGAGGCAATGGCGGATATAAGGAGTAAGCGAAAGAAATGAATTACCGTATTCATATCACACAGGCTGCGGAAAAAGATATGAATCATGCCGCGGATTACATTGAGTTTGTGCTGAAAAACCCGCAGGCGGCAGACCGGCTTCTCGACGAAGCGGAGAGACAGATCAATTCCTTGTCATCGTTTCCCAAAAAATACCCTCCTTCCGAGGACAAGATACTCGCCTCATGGGGCGTTCGTTTTGTGAATGTAAACAATTATCTTGTTTTCTATCTTGTTTCGGATGAGGAACTTACGGTAACGGTCATCAGGTTCTTATACTGCAAAAGTAACTGGCTGGCTGTCTTGAGACAAGGTTTTTCACTTACATAAAATCATTTTTATTATATCTACAGAGGGCAATGAAATGGAAGAGAACATTTTACAAAAACTGAAAGACAACATCGCAAGGGTCATGATCGGCAATGAGCGCACGATCGAACTGATCCTCACCTGCATTCTGGCGAAGGGGCATGTCCTTCTGGAGGACGTCCCGGGCACAGGAAAGACCGTGATGGCGAAGTCTCTGGCGCGCTCGGTGCAGGCGGATTTCGGACGCGTGCAGTTCACGCCGGATCTGCTGCCCTCCGACGTCACCGGACTGAATTATTTCAATGCACAGCAGGGCGAATTCATCTTCTCGGAAGGCCCCGTCTTCTGCAATATTCTGCTGGCGGATGAGATCAACCGCGCCACGCCGAAAACGCAGAGCAGTCTGCTTGAGTGCATGGCGGAACGACAGGTCACTGTGGACAAGGTCACGCGGCCTCTGGCGGAGCCGTTTCTGGTGATCGCCACACAGAATCCGCTTGAAACTCTGGGGACTTTCCCTCTGCCTGAAGCGCAGATGGACCGTTTTCTCATGCAGATCTCGATGGAGGATCTCTCCCCGGCGCAGGAGTGCGCAATGGTGGAGCGTTTCCTTACGGATGAGCCGCTGGAACAGCTTGCCGCCGTCTGCACAACGGAAGATATCGTACAGCTCCAGGAAGAATGTCGGAATGTCTGGCTGCATCCGGAACTTCTGAGATATATCGTGAACGTCATCCACGCCACCAGAGAGCACGCAAAGGTGCTGCATGGCGTCAGCCCAAGAGGAACTTTAGCGTTCGTGCGCGCGTCGCAGGGGTACGCGCTGGTGCAGGGGCGCGGTTACGTCGTCCCCGAAGACATCAAGACCGTCGCCGTCCCCGTGCTCGCGCACCGGCTGAACCTTATGGCCGGTGAAGACGAAAAGCGGCTCTCCGCGCAGATCATCAGTGAGATCCTCTCAGGGATACCGCTGCCCACAGAGGACTGGGGGAAACGTTAAATGCTCGTTTTACTGTTGGTCGGCGTGCTGCTCGCTTACCATCTTCAAAAATATATTTATCGAAACTATTGGGACAAGCGTCTGCAGGTGCGGACTTCTTTCTCCGACTCCTGCGTGTATGAGGGCGACTCCTCCTCTCTGCGCGAAGAGATCGCCAACGACAAAAAGCTCCCGCTCCCCGCGCTCGAAGTGCGCCTCGCGCTCAGCCGCGATCTGGAGTTTTCCGGCGAAGCGAAGGCAAATACCAATGTGACCGACTTAAGCTATAAGCGTGATGTGTTCTCCTTTCTGTTCCACCAGAAGGTGATCCACACGCTTCCTTTTATCTGCCGGAAGCGCGGGTTTTACCAGATCTCCAACGTGGAGGTGGTCGGTTACGACCTGTTTTTCCGCACGCAACACTATCTCAACGCCGCCCAGCAGACGCAGCTCTATGTCTATCCGGCGCAGATCGACACGGGCAGGATCCGGTTGCTCTGTCAGACGATCTCCGGCATGGTGCTCGTGCAGAACCGCCTGTATCCCGACCCGTTTGAATTCTCCGGCATTCGCGAATACCGGCGCGACCCCATGCACCACATCAACTGGAAAGCTTCCGCGCGGAGCAGTTCTCTGATGGTGAACCAGTTTGACTCCACGACCAGCATCCGCGCCACGATCTTTCTCGACGTGGAGGATTCGCATATTCTGCGCAGCGAAGCGCTGACGGAGGAGGGCATACGCATCGCCTCGTCCCTCGCCGCGCGCCTGGTGAAGCAGAACATGGAACTGCGGCTCCTCAGCAACGCGACGATCGGGGAATTTATTTTAAGCTCTCCGGATACCGAAAACACAGAAAATTCTGCGAATGATCCGGGCGCAAACTCGACGGACAGACTCCTGATATGGCACGGCAAACCCGGCGCGGCAAAGATCCACGAACTGAACCGCATGCTTGCGTGCATCGACACACAGCAGAAAACCGCTTCGATCAACGATCTCCTGCAGGAAGAGATCATCCGAAAGCAGTCCGGACAGATCTATGTCCTGATCTCGAAAAATCAGGACAGCGCCGCAATGCACCTGCTCCGCACGCTGTCCGTCGGCAATGAGATTTTGTGGGTGATTCCCGTAAATCCTGGCGCCGCCCTGCTCCATGCGGATATGCCGGGCATCCATCTGATGCGTTGGGAGGTGGGCATCTCATGAAGATAGAAGAAAAGCAATTCCGTTTCGACAGCAACAGTGACGCAGAGACATCACAAAATACAAAAAAGGACAACGGATTCAGCAGGATCGTAAAGCCGGAAGATAACCTCTTCCTCTCGGCGCTGTCCTGGCTCCACATTCTGGCGATCTGCGCCGGCCTGTATCTTCTGACGACCCTCGCCTACGATATGGAGATGTCGGGGGAACTGCTGCCCTATGAGCTCAAAAGTCCCGCGGAACTTCTGGCAGAATCTCTCTGGCTGATCGTTCCCCTTGCGCTCGGCTGGATCCTGATCCGTGCCACACGCTCACTTGTCGTCTACCTGCTGTGCTCCTGCGTCGTCTGCGCGCTGCTCGCCGGACTCACACACTCTGTCCTGACCGTATCGCTCTCGGCGTTTCTTCTGGCGGCGCGCTGCTATACACGTCTCAAAAAGGGAAAATTAAAACGGATGCTGGCAGAAATGCCCGGCGAAGCTGGCGGACAGCTTGCCCCGGAGCTCTGGGAGATCCCGACCTTTCTGGATCGTCCGGTTCCGACGCACTGGGGCGTGTTCGCGTTTTACTATCTGATCTTTCTGGTCGCCGGAAAAAGCGATCTTCTGATCTATGTCTTTTATCTGTTGCTCGCCGATGTCTTTGTCTGTTTCCTCTTCGGCTACCAGGACAATATGCAGCGCTTTATCCGCGAAAACAAACGGATCGCCAACCTTCCGGTCCATTCCATCCAGAAGGTCGGGCGGATCCTGCTGCTCGTCAGCGTGATCCTGCTGGGACTGATCGTACTGCCGTCGGCACTCTACGGCAGAGAGCCGCTGACAAATCTGCGCGCGCACATAAAGCCGGTTGAGCTCACCCCTTCCACTGACATGGAAGAGCTGATGCAGGGCGGACTTTCCGATCCGGACTTCGGCCTGCCGGAGGAAGCTCCCACCGACCCGCCCGCGTGGCTGGTCGCGCTCGGCAACGTGCTCTTCTATCTGGGCGCAGTCGCTGTCGGGATCGCCCTGCTGATCGTAATCTATCGGGTCTGCCGCAACGCTCTGTCCTACTTTGCGCAGGACGAAGCGGATGAGATTCTCTTTCTCGGGACAGAAGAATCCTCCGGCACCCGCACCAAAGAGCGCCGCGTGCGCGAAAAAAAGGAACGGCGGAGTTCGCCGAACCGGAGAATACGCAGGCAATATAAAAAGACGATTCTCCGCGCCATGGGAAAACGCTCCGACACGGAAAGATCGTCCTCTTCTGAATCACAAACATCAGCGGGGCAAGAACGCACAAGCGGCCGGATCGCCGCCGACCGGACAACCTTGACCGGAAAGAAAATCCCTGCCGGCTGGGAAACTCCCACCGAACTGGAAACAAAAGCGCAGCTTATCCGGGATCCATCCACAGACAAGCTGCACACACTGTACGAAAAAGCCCGCTACAGCCGTGAAGGCTGCACAAAAGAGGAAGCTGAATCCTTGAAGGGTTGACCCGGAAATCTGAAAATCTGAACAGTTTATTAACGGTCCATTCTTCATCCGGCTTTTTTCTTTCTTTCCATCGCTTTGCAGAACACCACAGCTGCCAGCGTGCTCACAGCTGTCGCCGCGATTCCCGGCCCGACGATTGCTGCCCAGCCAAGTCCAAAAAATTAGCTGCACATCAAGTAGGACTAAAAAAGATTTTCTATTTTCAGAAAATTATCGGTTCCTCCAACGAAAATGATATTCTTTTTTCAAACGCTCATAGATCTCAAACGCAACCGGGCAGACTTCGATCACATCCAGAACACTGTACAGACTTTGCAGACGCTCCGGCTGGTTGGTATACGGATATTTTTTGCAGCTGTCAGGCCTGCAGTCACCCAGCCTGCAAGATCCATCCGATTCCAGAAAGTCGCATGGCATATGTTTGGTCTGATAATTTCCCTCTACCGTTTTGTTTTCCAGATATGTATCCATAAACTGTTCGCGTGTCATGCCCAGACACTTTGCGTCACGATCCACCTCTTCCTCCGGAATACTTCCCGCGTACATTTTGCAGCAATTTCTGCATCGGCTGCAATCATAATCCGCAAATAATTCTTCATGCAGTTCCCGAAACTGCCTGTCCAATGTCTCCTCGTCCGCGTGGCACTTTAAAAATGTGCGGAACGCAAGATTTTCATTTTCTTTCTTTTTTGATTCAAATTTTACCTTCCTCGGCTCGATCATTTTCTACCTGTTCCTTTCTAAAACTATCGCAATATATACCAAAAACAAATTTGCATAAATTATTGCTTCCTCCCATCGAACACACTCTCCTCCAGTTCATCAACTGTATCGCCCTCCATCAATTTCAGATAATCGCCCTTATCAATATGCATCATGGAAATCTGATTCTGATATCTGCGAAAACCGTAAACACAGTCCACATTGCGAATCAGGGATTGAAGCCGCTCGTCCGGCACACAGACGATCATCTGCAGGTCGAGCTCCCGCGCATACTTCAGGCATACCTCGCTGCGCTCCTGATCCATTTTGGAAAACGCCTCATCCAAAAGCACCAACCGGATCTTCGAATCGCGGTTGCTCTGCTGCAGATACAGCATAGCAAACCCCGCAAGGAGCGCCACATATTTCGGATTCTGTCCCTCTCCACCGGAATCCTTTCCCGCCATCTCGTCCACCGGATTCTCACGAATCACTTGACCGTCCTCATCCGTCACCTGCTCAAACATGCTGAACGAGAGGTAGTTCCGGTAGTCGGCATATTTCTCCATCTCTGCCCGTCTCTGCTGCGCCATCTGTTCGCTCTCGTCCCTCGCAGGCATAAACTTCTCGATCAGCAGCTGAATCTTCTGCCCATATTTCTGGAAAA
The DNA here is from genome assembly GCA_947626285.1 of uncultured Lachnospiraceae bacterium. GTDB lineage: Bacteria > Bacillota > Clostridia > Lachnospirales > Lachnospiraceae > Choladousia. The sequence goes on along the minus strand of CANQRR010000019.1, from coordinate 20,869 downwards.
AGGTATCCTCTTCCAGACTCAGCTGGCCCTCGTAGCCTCCGTTATCCAGATTCTTACTGTCCAGCTCCTCCGCCATCAGCATATCATAAAACTGGCCGTTCTCATTCTGCGCCCGGTCGATCCGAATCTGATAGGTGCTGTCTGAGAAATTTGTCCGGCGCAGCAGTCGGTTGATCTCGTAGGTGTGGCGCTTCGCCGCCTTGATATCGCCGTGAATCGTGGCAATCACATTACCGCGCAGGCTCTTATACACAAAATCGCACTGCTTTTCAAATTCCGCCTTATACTTCGGCTCAAAATCCTGCCGGTATCTGTCAAGCAGATCCAGATAGGTCTGATTAGAGCTGCTTTCATCCAAGCCGCAGGACGGATATTTCACATTGAAGTCGATCCTGCTCTTCTGAAGTTTTTCCTTCTGCCGGTCTTCCCGCTCTTTCAACTCACTGATCTCCCTGGCTTTTCGGTTCCGGAGGGTCAGCCCGGAGAAGTGCTTCAGCTGTTCTTCCACCTCCTGCTCGATCTCGGCGTTCGCGACATAGCCCTCGCTTTTTTCCTCCAGATTCTGTCGCTGAGCCGCAATCTTCTGTTCGCACTCGACACGCAGGATCTCTGCGTCCCTCTGGCTCTCCCGGCAGGCGTTCAGTTTTTCTTTCAGTCCGTCCCGCTCTTTGCGGCACTGCTCCTCCCGACGTTTGAGCTCCCCGTATTTTCCTTTTTCCAGCTGTTCGATCTCCTTCTCCAACTTTGCCTGTTTCTTGCGCTCCTCCTCAAGCTCCCTGTCCGCACGGGACCATTGTATCAGGATATCGGCATCGTGCTTCAGGCTCTCAAAATCGCCCGCGGCGCTCAGCGCCTCAATCTCCCGAATCAGGCTGTCATACTCCCTCTGCAAACGCTCCTCCTGTTCCATGTATTCCGAAAGCTTCGCCTTCGAGACGGTCCTCCCGATAAACGCGCGAACCGTATAATCCTTCCTGCGCAGATGGCGGAAACGGAAATTGCTGTACGAATAACAATCCGGCGTGACGCCGTTTCCGGCCTCCTCCAGTTCCTCCACCGAACGGCATTTGATGATGTGTCCCAGATACCGCTTCAGGCAGGCGTCCACATAGCTCTCCCCGGTCTCCACCGCATCGTACAGGGAACCCGGCAAAGCCTCCGGCCTGCTCTTCACCACAGCGTCGGAATTGATCAGATCCACCTCCTCGAACTCCTTCATCGCGCGGAAAAGCATCGCGGCGTCGTGGGAATACCTCGGCTCCGTGATCAGGGACAGTTTCAGTCCCGCCATCCTTCCCTCTATGGCGTTTTTCCACTCTTCCTCCCTTACATCGAACAGGTCGGCCAGGATATACACATGAACCGACTTTCCGTACCGATCCCCGAGCTTTCGCTCCAGCGCCGCCCTCGCCTGCCTCAGATTGCCGTCATAGGATTTCCGGTTGTTCTGCATATCGTCAATCAACTGACGCAGTTCTTTCAACCTGCCGCCGATCTCCCGCCGCTTCTCTTTTCGGTCTTCCAACTCCTCATTCACAATCTCCTTGGCATCCGCAATCTGTGTTTTGAGCCTGTCGCATTGCTCCTCGCTCACATTGCCTTTGCCGAACGATGCGATCTCCTGCAGCATGGAATTGCTGACGTAATCCGTGACGATCTCGTCCTCCTCCCAACGGCGCAGGCCATGCGTGATCGCTCTCCACTCCCTGCTTCCTGCCGCCAGATCCTGCTCCCGTTTCAGCACCTGCTCCAGCATTTCCCTGCGGCTCCCGAGATCGCTGGCTTTCAGGTCGGCGCTGGCCTGGATCAGCTCCTCCTCTGCAGCCGCGTATTCCTGATCCAGCTGTTTCAGTTTATCGCCGATCTTTTGCTCCTGTTCCTGCGCCGCCTTTCTGTCTTCCTCATACGCTGCGATCTTGTTTTGAATATCCTGAATATCCATGCATCGCAGAAACGCCGCATTTCTCACCAGACCGTACTCTGTCTCCTGCAGCTCGTCCCCCGCCTGCTTCACCTGCAAAAGCATCCCGATCCGCTCTTCCAGATCCTCAATCTTCTCGCGAATCTCGCGGTAGGCTCCGAGCTGATCGCTGATGTCCGAAATCGTATCCGTGACGCTCTTGGGAAACATGTAGTCCCTGATGAACTGTCCGGTTCCGTTTGTCATGCGCAGGGCGATCGCGTTCCGCTCCATAATGCCGAAACGCGTGCCGTCGATGTACCCGAGAATTCCCTCGTACAGCGTGTTCAGATAGGCTTCCTTCGACGGGTAGATGCGGTTCACGTCCGGCTTCCCGCGGTTGTCCGGCGAAGCGGATCTCTCCTGCACCAGCTGGCGGATATCGTGGTTCGTGTACGGATATCCCTGCCTGTTTAGGTAGCCTCTCTCCGGCATTCTCCCGGAATGGCTGAAATACACGTACTTTTTCAGATCGGTATCCTTTTTGCGCACTTCAAATCCGATCCCCACACAGTTTACAATATGCGTTCCGGTATCTTCGATCTCCAGCACGATCGTGGAGCAGAAGTCCTGCCCCTCCCGGTTCGCCGTTCCGTCCTTCTGCTCCCCACGCAGATAGCCCAGCACGCTTCTCTTATTTTTCGCGTCATCTGCCGCCTTGTTCAGGAAATTGGAAGAAAAACTCCCGTACAGGATTACCTGTATGGCGTCCATCACCGTCGACTTCCCGGAGCCGCTCTTTCCGCTGAACAGATTTACATACTCGTGAAATTCCAGAATCCTGTGGCTGATCCCTCCCCAGTTATTCAGACTCATCCGGGTAAATATCTTCTTCTGCATCCTGCGTATTCTCCTCCTCCGTCTGATACCGTTTCACCAGCTCGTGAATATCTGCCCCCGTACAGAAAAGATTCACCGTGCCGTACAGATAGATCGGCGTGCGGTCCTCCAGATTCGCCACCGCCCCCGGCAGCTCGATCATCTGGTGCGTCTTCATCAGCACCAGCGCCTCCTGCCATTCCTGTCCGGTGAGTTTTCTCGTGATCAGGTTCGTATTCTTCCCGTACTCGCGGATCTCCTCTAGGTTCGTCACCGTGGCGTGCAGACCCTCTCCCATGATCTTTTCATGATAGATCAGTTTCATCAAAAGCACCAGCCTGGTGGCCGTCAAAGACATTTTTTCCACAGGCACTCCGTCCCCCTGAATCCGGAAAATATGCTCCTGCGGGTCGTGAACCAATTCGCAGCCCAGCACTTCCAGATAATCCGCAATGAACTCGCGATGCCTTGCGCATATCTTGTAGCGCAGATCGTCGCGCTGGAGCAGCGTCGCCGGATCGCATTTTACCTGCAGGATACAGGTCTGTCGAAACAGCGCCTGTATCGTTTTGCGCACAGCATCCGCCTCCGACGGCGACAGTGTTTCCATATAATTAAGCATGTTTTTCCTCCTCTATGGTCAGACCGGAAAACGTAAAGCCTTCCGCTGTCCGGACTTCATCCTCCAGCACAATCCTGCCGGTTTTCTCTGCAGCGCCCGTCTCCTGCTGCCACAAGAACAGCAGCTTTTCCAAATCCTCTACCGAGTGTACCGTGTCCTGCGTCGCTCTGAATTTCCCATCGGATGTATTTTTCAGCCGAAAATCGTCCAGCTCCTTTCTTGTATACAGCGGTCTCGGCACATAATCCGTGATGTGCGCAGCCGGCTCCTCCGTTTCTGCCCCTGTCACCGGCCGGAATTCCGATTCGGTCTTCTCCCTGCGGCTGTAAAGGCTCGCGTCGCAGAGCTGTCCGAACTGCGCGGAAAACTTCAGTCTCCCCCGCAAATCCTCCAGAACCTCATCCGGGTTATCTCTTTGTTCCAGAATACGAAACAGCCTAAGCAGAATATCAGCGTCCTCCACGCCCTCCTGCAGAATATAGCGCACCCGCGCCAGCGCCCGTTTCGCAAAGATCGTCTTCTGATTAATCAACTTGTTGTATTTCTGCTCAATCTGATCGAACTCCCGGTCAATCTTGTAGATCAGTCCGTTCGTCTCCTCACAGAGCTCTATAGCGCGCTGTCCCCTCATCCACATAAGGGTACCCTGCTGCAGACTGCTCTGCTCCCGCTCCAGGTCCAGCTTCCTGTTGTCATTTTCATTCAGAATCTGACTGATCAGCTCCTTCACCGCCTCTTTATAGCGATAAAAACTGTCCGTCGTCGTAAGGATCGCATAGCGCCTGCTGTCACTGTTGTTGATTTCCTCGACCAGAACCTCCTGTATCCCGATAAAATTTTTGCGTTTTGAAAGCTTGTCAAAATACGCCCGCATCCCATCCTGCATATTGGACAGCAACTGCCCCAGGCCTTTCGAGGTCTGCAGGGCGTTCCGAAGAATGTCATTGTTGCGTTCCTGATCGGAATGAAAGGTATACAATGCGCTGTATACGGAGAGAATGCTCTCCCTCTCTCGACTGTCATCCTCCCTCTGCAGTTTCTGAAACAGCTCGGTAAAAAGCTGGCTGTATTCCGGAAACGAAATCACATAACTGTTCATCTTTTCATCGAAATCGCTCTTCAGCCACCCCCAATCAATCAGCCGTCCGAGCAGTATCGAGGCAGAGAACTCCATATCTTTTAAGTCTTCCGCCCTCTGCGCCCTGATACTCCGCCACTTTGACCCATCAGCCTTATCTGCTGCCTGTGCTTCCGTCTTCTCGTCGCTTTCCGCGCTCTCCTCCGGCTCCGTCTGCCACCGCAACTGCGTGCGCACCATAGTCTCGTTGACAATGGCAAGGCACTCCTCCCTTGTCAGTCCCAACGCGGCATAAACCTCGTTGTTCTCCTGATAGATGGCGACGAGCAGCTCCATATAAATCTCTCTGTTTTTCGTCCGGAAAAGTTTATAAAAATCCTTTGGTATCCGTTTCTTTAAGATCATGTACTACCTTCCCCAAATCTCCTGCCCAAGATAAAGACATCCTGGCTGTATTTTTCTCACGTCATCAGCATCTCCTGCTCAATCTCCATACCCTTTTCCAAAATGCAGGCTTTCAGTTCCTCCAGAGCCCCGGCGTCCATCTGCTCCAGTTTTTTACGTTTTTCCTCCTCCAGCGCGATCCCTGCTCCCCTCTGCAAAGCAGCCGCATAGGTTTTCCGGTCCATGTGCAACGGCATCGCCTCCGGGAAAACGTGCTGCCGGATAAATTGAAAAATGCGAATTCCACCGTAATCCATGTCGCCCCAGTGACGGTAACAGACGCCAACCGGAAGGATCTGCCTCAGCTCATTCAAAAAAATACGCTCCTTGGGGGAAAAGAACCCGTGTGCATAAATATATAGCTTTGAGGGAGCAAATTCCATGGCCTCATAGTTCGCCTTATTCTCAATGGTAATTACCTCCCGCACGCGCTCCGCCGCCACCGGAAGCGCATGACTCAGAGTCTGCGCATTCAGCATCGTCCCCCAGATCTGCCCGGAGGTATCCACTCTGCTTTCCTCCGTGCCGTCCGTTCCCAAAATACGGTAGACCACCGCGCCCTTCCATTCGAGCGTCTGAGAATAGGTCATGATCCTGTGCTCAGCCAGTATCTCTACATCCTCCATATCCTCGCGGCAAAGAGGCGAATAGTTTCTTAATATCGTGAGAACTCTGTTTTGGCAGAAATTCTCAAAATGCTTTGAATTCCGAAAGATCCGGGCGCTGAATACGCGTTTCCATACGTCCTGCTTCAGGCCTGCGATGGCATTCAGACAGCAGAATAACTCTTCGTCCTCGGCGTTTTGCGGCAGTTTTCCGGCATCCAGCTTTCCAAGCAGATTGTCGTAGTAAGAAATCAGCCACTCTGCTTGCGTCCGCCCTCTCCATTTCCATACAGTCTTGCGCACATTTTCCAGACGGCGACGCGGATTCTCAATGCCCTCCCGTTCACACAGCCTGTCCATCTGCTTCACGTCAAAGTGAATCCTCCGGATATCCGTGCGGACATCCTTCCATTCCACCGTAATCAGCCCCTCCCGTTCCAGCGCGGCGGCCTGTTCCAGCAAATTCTTTCTCCCGACGGCAGTTATCATCTCCTGATCCACCTCCGGGTGCTTAAAACCTGTCACCTTCCCTGCACGCCAACTGTCCGTATCCGTCTTTTCAATCAGCCACTGTCCCAGCGTGATCTGCCTGCGAGATGCCGTCTGACTCTTTTGTCCCATCCGACCAATCTCCTTCGTCTATTTTGGGTCAATCTTCTGGTGCATACTTCTTTAAAATCATATCTCACATTTGCCTCAAATCAAGCAAAAACAAATATCACATAATAACCCATTTGCCCTTCTGGCTGGTACCTTCTCTTTTTATAATTTGATTAGCCTGGTTAGTCTTTTTCACCTTCATATTTCCCCGACTGCATTTTATCTCGATTGCTTTATCAGGCTCAATGTAAATATCCGTCCGAACTGTACTATAGCCTGTATCTTCGCTGACTTCTAACCGTGCCTCAGGATAAAGAGGCTTTAAGTACGCATATAGTAAAAACTGAACGTCATATTCATTTTTGATTCTGATCGCATCTAAATGATTCTTTTGAATGCCGCCCCTTTTATCCGGTTCCCTTTCCAAAAGACTTTCCAGAAAATAATAGTAATTTTCCAATACAGATAAAAGATTATTTTCTCCGGGTTTTTCAGTCATTTTTTCATAAACATATTGGATTACACGTTCTTTTGCCGCCTTGATACTCCGACTCGTATCCTTTTCTGAATATTCATTTACATAATAAAACGCACGTTTTTCCAGCTCCGATATGCATTCTGCTCCCATACCTGTTCTTTTCATATACTCTTCCAGTTGGCGCTTCGTATCGTCGAAAGCCTCCGGGGAACTGCATTCTTGAATTCTCTCTATCGCTTCCTGTATACCGCTGATTTCTTTCGACATTCACCTTTACCTCCCCCAGCGTAAATAAAATAAAAATAACGGATCTAATATATATAAAACTCCTTCCTTCCATTCCAACACTCTAAAAATATCTTCCCTTCCACTCAATAGCTCCTGAAGCTTTGCCAGACCATCCTTTATAGCCTGAGGTTTCGGTTTTTCAAAGTCATCGGTAAGTAGATTATAAATCCTGCCCTTTATCTCTTCGAATTCTAATTGCATAATCGGCGGATTTTCTGCAATCGATTTTACGATCAATTCATATATATCATATTCGTATCCTTCTTTTGTACGAAATTTATTTCTTGATCTTCCCCTTGTATTTGGGCCTTTTTTCATAAGGGAAATAACTTCTCCGTATTCAAAATTCGCAGTCGTATATCGATATGCCGTTTCCAGAATTTCTCGTTTGATAGTATTACACCCTTTTTTGTCCATCTCCAATATTGTGCAGATATTTAAGCAAATATATTGCATTAATTGAGGTGACGTTAAGCTTTCAACCGCAATCTGGCTTGCGATTGAAGTGTTAATAGATATCCCTAATTGTTCAAACCCAACTTTTGCTATCTGCTCCAAATCATTAACTGTCCAGGGCTCCATATTAATCAGGCTCAGCCTGCCGGAAAGATCTGCATTCTGTCGAATAGCCTCATCTGCCCTATGCGGAAGAGAGACGACAATTGTCTTAAATCCTCTGCGAATCGCGTCTTTTAACTGCTGAGCGATCTGCATTCTTTTCACTTCCGGTGCATAATGGAAATCATCAATGACTAGCACCAATTCTTTTTCTTTGTAATAATCGATTATCTTGTCCTTAGTCAGCACAAAGGTTTCCTTTTTAGAATATTTACTTCCAGCCTCTGCAATCTCTTTTTCCGATGTAAACTGCCCTTCGTAGGACAGACCGGCCTTTGCGGCTGCCAGCTTCCAGAAATCTGTCCCCTCATCAAAATCCGCACCTGATATTTCCACAATATGTTCTAATCCAATTACTTTCTCACATAATATTGTTTTACCCATTTTGGATGGCCCCACCAAAGATGTCAAAAATCCAGACACCTTAATTGCCTGATTTAAACGAAACTCATATGTGAGTCCAGAATTCGCCGACGTCCTTGATACATATGTGTACTCAGGAAATGCTCCTGGTCTGAATATATCTTCTGCCTTTAACATCTTTAATCTCCAATCTATATTTTTTAACCATTATATCATATCTTTACCAAATTTAAATAGTTTTTATTCGATTTAAATAGTTTTTATCTGTTTTAATTTATTTTATCTAATTTAATGGAATCTTGCATCTTGTCCATCACCTTGCAGAACACCACCGCCACCAATGTACTCACCGCCGTTGCCGCAATCCCCGGACCAACAATTGCCGTGGGGTTCACACTGCCATACTGCGCGCGGTAGGCGATGACATTGACGGGAATTAACTGCAGGGAGGAAATATTCAGGATCAAAAACGTACACATCTCGTTGCTCGCCACGCCGCGGGGTACGGCAGGCACTTTCCGTCTGCGCTTCGCATCTGCCGCCTGCTGCGCTGTTCTTTCTGTCCGCTGTGCCGCATCTGACGCCCGCTGTGCCGCTGCCGTCTTCCTCACGTGTTCTTCCCTCGCCCGGTATCTGTCCGTCGCCTGTATCGTATTTGCAGCCTGTCGTTCCGCTGCTGTCCTCCGGGTGTACCTGTCCTCTTTCTTTTGCGCGCTTGCGCTCTTATCCTCCATCTGATATCTGTCCGACGGCTGTCCCGCATCCGCCATCTGTTGTGCTACGTCCGTCCCCCGATCTGTTTCGGCCTCTGCTCTCCGCTCCTCCTCCAGCGCGGCCAGGCTCTCCATCGCCTTCAGGCCCGCCGGGGTCGCCGCCCAGCCGAGGCCCAGAAAATTTGCCACAAAGTTCATCGTAATATGTTCGTTCGCCGGATGTCCCTCCGGAATCCGCGGAAACAGGAAACGAATCAGGGGCTGGATCCGCCTCGAGATCGAGCGAACCAGCCCCGCATCTTTCGCTATTTCCATTAATCCCATCCAAAGTCCCATGACCCCAAGCATCGTGACGCACAATGTGACCGCCTCCTTCGACGAATCCAGCACCGCGTCGGAGACTGCCTCAATATGCCCGGTCAATATCCCATAGACCATCCCGGTCAGTATCATTGCCGCCCAAATATAATTCATACCCGTACCTGCCCTTCGCCCCACAAAACTCCCATACCGGTCGGCTTCCAAAAATCGTGCGGACCGGCTGCCGTGAGGCTGCGGTTTGATACAGTATATTTCAGAATCTTTCACTGCATTCTGCTTTTTACACAGCAGGACGACCCTCTTTAAACCTGGCGGTCACATCAGCCTTGCCTGTTTTTCCCATTCTTCTCATTCTTCTCATTTTTCCCATTCTTCCCGTTCTTCTCGCTCTCCCTTTCGTTCTTCTCTTCTTTCTGCTCCATCCGGTAGATATCGTCCTCGTCCGCCTCGATGTGTCCGATCCTGCGAGAGATCAGGTACCGCGGACGCCCTTTGACTTCCTCGTAGATCTTCGCGATATAGTAACCGATGATACCCAAGCTGATCATGATAAAACTCCCGATGATCAGAACCAACAGAATCACCGTGGTAAAACCTTCCACCGCATGTCCGCTGAAATACCGCACAAGCGACTGGATACCCAGCACCACCGCCAACAGCAGCACAAGCATGCCTGCCACCGTGACGCACTGCATCGGAACAGCGGAAAACGCGACAATATTCTTGACCGCGTACTTCACAAGCGACCACGTAGACCACTTGGACTCTCCCTCTGTGCGCTCCTGCACGTCAAACTCCACCGATGTCGCGCGGAAACCGATCCACGACGACAGCGCACGAAAAAAGGTGTTGCGCTCCGGCATCGACAGCAGCGCGTCCACCGCGCGTCGATCCAGCAGCTTGAAATCCGAGGCGCGCGACATATCGATCTTCGCCGCTTTCGAAATGATCTTGTAAAAAAGTCCGGCGCTCGCACGGTGCATCACGCTCTCTCTTCCCCTTGTGCGTTTCACGCCCTCGATTACTTCGTATCCCTGCTCCCAGAGCCGGTACATCTCCACCAGCGCCTCCGGCGGATGCTGAAGATCGCAATCCATCACAGCGCAGCAGTCGCCGAGCGCTCCGGCCAGTCCCGCCAGCATCGCGGACTCCTTGCCGAAATTCCGCGAAAAGCAAATTGCCGCCACGTGCGAATCCGCCGCCGCGGTCTTCTCAATCTCCTGCCAGGTCTGATCCTTTGAACCGTCGTTTACAAAGACGATCTCATACGGAATATCTGCCCCCGCGAGCACCTGCCCGATCCTCGTTGCAGCCTTCCCGATCATCTTCTCCTCATTGTACGCCGGTATTACTACTGAAAGCATTTCCTTATTTCCTTTCTATGCGGCAAGCCGCACGCGACCGTTTTCCATGTTTAGTGAACTTTATATAATGTATCCGGACGGAACCGCACGGTACCCTTCCTGGGAACTTTCCCGGCAAAACTGTAGATACACGTTGGGAAACGGAAGATTTTCTTTTTTCAGTTTGTGCCGGAAAAGCCCCGGAAATCCCTGCGGTTCCTGTCTACGGCTGCGATACACTATACGGCGGAAGGCTGTGGTGGTCCAACTGTTCCGACATGTCCGATACAGATGTCTGATCTGAGACGGACGTAGTCCGACGCAGGCAGACAGATGTAAGAGGACAATCGGCGGACAGTGGACTATTACAGCCGACGCCGCTATGATAGAGTAAACTAAACATGAAAATCCGAATATTCCCCCAAATCCATCAGCACGATGCTGTGGCTCGTTCTGCGGCTGCTGACCGGGATCATCTGCATATAATCGCCGTAAAGGTAGGTCAAATACTTGTCATACTCCTTCGGCACCGGGAACTGGTATCCCTCAAAGTCCACATACACGACCTCTTTCAGCCACTCCTCCGGGAACGACCCGCGGCTTAAGTTGCGCCCCATACCGTCGTACAGATAGCCCGTATCACGGTTCTTATAAAACTCCAGCAGACGGTTCTGCGCCCAGAGCGCGAACCGCATCGGAACAATGTATTTCACCTTGTCCACAATCTTGCAGACAAGCGGATGTCCGCCGCCGCCCGCGATGTCGGTGTCGCCCCACTTGTTAAAGACGATCGAACGCATCAGCATCGTCGCCATCAGGTGCAGCTTCTGCGACCACTTGTGCTTTCCGGTCCGGTCGTGCGCCAGAATATCGAAAAAGATGCCGTTGTGCATCCACAGAAAATGCCCGGTAAACTCCGTCGCGAACATCGTATTGTCGATGCGCAGTTTCGTGAACGGATTGTAATTTCCCTTCTCCGTGTGCGGCAGCTGAAGAAAGATATTTTCCGGCAGCTCGTCCTTCGCCACTTCCAGAAAACGATCGTAATCCTCGCGCAGCATCATCACGTCGGCGTCGTCGTCCCAGGGGATAAAGCCGTGATGCCGGATAGCGCCAAGCAGCGTCCCGCCCGCCAGAAAATACTTGATGTTGTGCTTTTTGCAGATGCGGTCGATCTCCAGCAGGTACGCGAGCAGAATCTTCTGCACCTTCTCCAGCTTGCCAAGGTAGGTATTGTCAAAGATAAACACCTCTCCGGTATTCTGCAGGCTCTTGACCAGAATGATCAAGCCGTCCTCCAGTGAGACGGACGGAACAAATCCGTAATGCCGGATCAGCTGCGTGTTCAGGAAGATTCCGGGCCGCCGCCCGGTCTCTGCATTTCCTTCCGTAAGATCATCTGGATCAGCCGACGCACGCTCCGCGCTCTCTGTGGAGGCATCGCCATCACAGGTCTGTTCTTCCAATTTATGCGAAGCGAATTCCGAACATTCCGGCGTCCCGGATGTCAAACTCAGCCTGCACTGTTCCGGGAAATTGTCGTAGAGGAGCATCGCCAGCTCTCCGTCCGTCACATCCGAATTCAGTCCTGAGACGTTCAGGATCTTGTTCTCCGGACACTTCGTCAGCACAAACTGAATCGCCGTCAGTGCGTCATGAATGCTGATGTAAGAACTTTTCTCCCGGGAAAGCGTCAGAGAGATCTCCTCCCCCGAAGCAGTTTTCGCCGCAAGCTCTGTCGCAAGATTCCCTCTCATGGAAACGCACGCCCCATAGATCAACCCGATCCGCAGGATATTGAACGGTCTCTTTGCCGCGCGCATCGCCGTGACAAACAGATTCTCAAATGCCTGCAAAAGATACTGCGCTTCAAATCCGGGCGCACAGGGATCTGTCTTTCCCGCCTCATACTCGGACGCGGCAAATCCATGCCCCAGCCGTCCGTACACCCGCCCGTCGGACAAGAGAAGGACTCTCGCGCAATCCAGAGAAGCCACCGCCCGCACAAGTTTCCGGAATTCATCGATCCGGGCGACCGTCTCCGCCACCGTATCATTCGTCTCGCGGCAGCAGAAACCGGTCAGTATGATATCATCCGCCTCCTCCGGCGCAAATGTCTCATCCGTGAAGCTGCGCGTGATCTCAAATCGTTGCTCTGCCGCCCCGCCCGTAGCATCTTGTTCTCCTAACGGTCCGCTCACGGTTTCTTTTTGTGTTCCCCGCAATCCCTCTTCGCAGAAAACACAGCGCGCCTGTTCCACGCGCACCCCGGCTTTCCGCTCGTCGTTCCACGCCGCGAAAGACCAGCCGATCGCGGCCTCAAATGTGTCCTCACATCCCACGATCAGAATCTTCTTCCCCCTGATCTTTCCGGTCGGAATCAACTCCGACCGGACTGCGGCCTGCGCCCAGTCCAGCTCAAATTCATTCAATCGATCACGAAGCAGCATGGTTTTCCGCCTTTCCGATATCCGGGATCCGCCTGACAGGCGCAAGCGGAGAGCGTGTCTTCGCGTATTCCGCATTTTTCCGCACAAGTCCCTCCTGTGTCAAACCGGAGAGATTGTACGCCTCCCCGGCGGCTCCGTTTTCCAGAATATCAAGTATGGAATTCAGAATCGTCCCCGAACCGTCTTCCGCCTGCAGCAAAACCGGGATATGAGCCCAATCCGCCCGCACGATCTTCACCGCCAGACCTTCCTCGCGCGCCAGTCTGGAACAGAGATGCTCCGCCGTGCGCATCCACTGCGCAGCCGCGTCGTCCGCGGACGTATGGCAGACATAGCCAATCTCCTCTTCTCCCAACAGGCGCTGTTGTCCGAACATTTTTCCATAGACCATCAGATCCGAAATCAAAAGTGTCCGGCGTGGCCGTGCGATCTGTATCTGCGCGATCGCTTCTGTCAGCAGCTCCGGCCATCGCGGATCCACATTGCCGCCCTCCACGTCATAACAGCCGAAAAGAAGCACGGAATCCTCCGGCGCAGGCGCAGGCTCCGGCGCTGCGCCGGCGAAGCTTCGGATTTCTCCGATTCCTGCCCGTTCCAAAGCATTTTGCAGAGTCTGTTTCACCGGTGAGGCCGCCCCAAGCAATATATAATTTCCGTACGTTCCTGTCTTTTGCATCCGATTGCCTTTCTTCCGGTCAGACCGAAATTCTGTATTTTCTCTTAATCGCATTCCTGCCGCGTGCCCACAAACCTCTTCACACAAATTCTTTCCAAATCTGCCATATACCCACAGACCTGCTCATGCAAATTCTTTCCAGCTCTTTCGCATGCTCGCAAGCAGCCTTCGGAACATCTCCCGCAGATCCGCCTCCGGCTCCCAGCCAAGCGCGCGCAGCTTCTCCGCGTTCACCAGCATTCGCGATGTCGGCGCGTAGCCATATTTGTTCGCGTCCTCCGGAATGTCAAACACAAGCTTTGATCCGCTCTCAGAATAATCCGCGATCAGCATCTCCGCCATCTCCCGGATTGTTGAGAACGTCGCCTCATTTGAGACGTTGTACGCCTCCCCCGGCGTCCCGTCAAGCAGTACCTTCAAGATTCCCAGCACAGCGTCCGACGTATAGCAATAACAATGCGCCTTGCTCCCGTCCGTGTGCAGCACGATATCCTGCCCCGTGAGAATGCTCCGCGCAAACTGGGCGAACACGCGGTTCTCGCTCTCCGGGATCCCCGCGCCAAAGGTCTGCGCCAGCCGCGCTGCCTTCACCGGCACACCGTACTCATGCGCATACGCGCCGCAGAGTCCCTCCGCCATGCGCTTGCTCTCCGAATAACTGCTGCGGACCTGCAGCGGGTCAATATATCCGTAATCGGTCTCGCGCACGTTATAATGCTCCGCGTCGACCACCCCGTACGCCTCCATGGAAGAGAGATAGACCATCCCTTTCACGCTCTTCCCCCGCGCCAGCTCAAGCAGGTTCTCCGTTCCCCGAAGCGTCGTCAAAATCGTCTCCACCGGATGATCCACGAAGTCCTTTGACGTCGTCACGCCGGCCCCATGCACGATGTAATCCACGTCTCCCGGCAACTCAAACGACCTGAGGATGTCGCAGACGAAAAGCTCCAGTCCTTCCTGCAGAAAAGAGGAGAACATCCGCTCCGCCTTCGCACGGTTCCGCACCGCCGCAAGCACGCGAAGACCCAGGCTCCGCCGCACGCTTGCGCATACCAGAGCCCGCGCCAGAATGCTCCCGATCAACCCGGTCGCCCCGGTCACCAGCACACATTTTCCTCTCAGCTTTTCCCAGTCAATCTGCTTTGACGCCGCGATCCGTTCAAGATCCTGCTGTAAAATGTTGTCCTCACACCATACACGGTCACTCATATCCGCACCTCTTACTCCCGGTCCCGATACCGGTTCATCTTTGCCGCCAGCCGGTCCGTCAGCCCGAAACCAAACGCCTGCTCATTCTCCTTGTACTGAAGAAGCGCCCGGAACATATAGACGTCCTCCGGCGTCGTCACCTTGATGTTGCCGCGGTTGCCCGGCACCATGTGCGGTTCCCGGCCAAGCTCCCGGTAGATCGTGCACGCGTCCACCATATTTTCATAACCCGGATTCACCGCGCGGATCGCCCGGTGGGCCTCCAGAATATCCTTCAGATAAAAGCTCTGCGGAGCCTGCGCCGCATAGCTGTCCTTCCGCGGCGGAAGCTCATCCACCTTCTGCCCGTCACGGCTGACAAGAATCGTCTCATAACACAAGGTGGAAGTGATCGCGCTGCCGTATTTTTTCACACTGTCAATGTTGTCGCTGATGACGCCGTACTCGACGAACGGCCGCACGCCGTCGTGAATCAGGACGACCGAATCCCCGGGATTCTCCTGCTCCGCCCTCTCAAGCGCATGGAAAATGGAATCCTGCGCCGTCTCTCCGCCCTCCACGATCCCCGCGATCTTGTCGATGCGGTAGTCGATCACAAGCTGATCTGTATACCGGATAAAATCCCGGCTCACGGCCAGATAGATCTTGTCGATCTCCTCGTGCTCCTGAAACAACTGCAGCGTGTGGATCAGGATCGGCTTGCCGTTGATCTCCAGAAACTGTTTCGGCACGCCCGCGCCCATGCGCACGCCGCTGCCCCCGGCAAAAATAATTGCAATATTCATACTTCCTCCATTTTCCTGTCGTCACATTTCTCTTTTGGTTTCCCCTCGGTGTTTCCGAAATGTGAAACTTGTTTTGCCACGAATATCAACCCAGTTGAACCAGCTCCAAGATCCGCTCCGTCGCGTGTCCGTCGCAGGCCCCGACGTATTTTTCCCGGAACCGGTCGATCTCCTCCGGCCTTCCGACACGTTTTCCATCGCCTTTTTTCGCGACTCCAAGCTCTTCTTTCGCACGTTCCGGCTTTTCTTCCGTACGTCCCGGCTCTTCTTCCACACATTCCGGCTCTTTTTTCGTCACGAAAGCATCCCCATCCAATGCGTCCAATACATCTGCGCTGCCTGCGATCGCGCGCACCAACTCCTCCTCTGTCTGTGCAAGCGGATACGGAATCTCGCGATAATTCAGATAGAATCCCCGCTCTGCCTCATACTGCTCCAGATCCGGCGCAAACAGAACGATCGGTTTCCGGTAGAGCAGAAAATCAAACATGATCGAAGAATAATCCGTAATCATCAAATCTGTGACCGGCAGCAGCTCCTCTGTCGGAATCGAACAATTTGAGATCTGTCCGTGCGCATCGACATGTGGATGCGCACGGATCACAAAATACCACTCTTCCTTAAGAGCTTCCGCTGCCCGCCGAATCTCCTGCAGCCCCTCCAACCGCGGCATCGCCGCGTTTCCGCGAAAAGTCGGCGCCCACAGTGCGATCCTTTTTCCCCGTGCCTGCGGATATTGTCCATAAAATGCCTCCCGGCATCTGCGGTTCCATTCTTCATCAAAATAATAGTCCGTCCGACTGATTCCGATTGCCCGGATCCGCTCCTCTGGAATCCGCAACGCCCGTGCGTGCACCGGCACACAGACCTGCGCGCTCAACGTCAGATACGTGTAATTGCCAAACATGTTACCGCGATAACCCTTCGGGATATCCTGCCCGGCGTCATGCGCGATCCGCTTCATCAACCCACAAGAGTGCCAGAGCTGCACGACCGTCGTCTCCGGTCTCTTACGGCACGCAGCCACCGGAAGATAGTAATCGCAGATAAACACATACTCCGCCGTCGCGTACTGTCTCATGAACCGCAGCAAATAGCGCATCAGTTCCCCATATGGCATCCGGTCAAAATTCCGAACGCACACGGTGATCCGCCTCTCGTCCTCTGTCCGTGTCTCTCCTGCATCTGCATACCGTCCGGCTGATTCCTCATCCGGAGCTGTGTTCCCTTTCGCAAGCGCCTCATACACACGGCGCATCGAAAAAGGAATCTCCTCATGGTGCGCGTCCGCAAACAAAATCCTGCCCTTCTCGACCGGCTTCCTCGCGTACCAGGCGTAGACAAGCGGCAGAAGCACATTCTGCAGAAACATTTTTACGATCTGTTTGATTCGAAACATAGGTTCTTCCATCACCACCACGGACGGAGATTGAGCTCTTTCGCCACGGTCTCGAACGCCGCCGCGATCACTTTGTCCATATCGTAATACCGGTATGCCCCAAGCCGTCCGCCGAAGATGACGTTCTTCTCCTGGTCGGCAAGCGCGCGGTATTTCTCATAGAGCGCGTTGTTCTTCTCATCGTTCACCGGGTAATACGGATCGATCCCCGGTTTCCATTCCGTTGAATATTCCCTGGAGATGTAGCTGTAATCTTTCGGATTCTTCCGCTCCTCCTCCGGCTCAAAATGCTTGTGCTCGATGATCCGCGTGTACGGCACTTCACGCTCCGTGTAGTTGACGACCGCGTTGCCCTGATAATTTGCCTCCTCTACGCGCTCCGTCTCAAACCGCACCGTGCGGTATTCCAGATGTCCGTAGCAGAAATCAAAGTACTCGTCGATCATCCCTGTGTACATGACCTTTTTGAAGCTGTCCGGGTGCTCCTTCCGGTACTCAAAAAAGTCGGTCTCCAACATCACGTCGACGTTTGATAACAGCTTCTGCACGATCTTCGTGTAGCCGCCCATCGGAATCCCCTGATAGCGGTCGTTAAAGTAATTGTTGTCGTAGGTAAAGCGCAGCGGGAGCCTGCGGATGATAAAGGACGGGAGATCTCTGCAGTCCCTGCCCCACTGCTTCTCCGTGTACCCCTTGATGAGCTTCTCATAGACGTCCGGCCCGACAAGAGACAACGCCTGCTCCTCAAGGTTCTTCGGCTCGGTAATCCCAAGATCCGCAATTTGCGCGGCGATCCTGTCCTTCACCTCCTGCGGCTTTTTCAGCCCCCAGAGCCCGTAAAACGTGTTCATATTGAACGGAAGATTGTACAGCTCGTCCTTGTAACGCGCGACCGGGGAATTGATGTAATTGTTAAACTCCGCCTGCCGGTTGACATATTTCCAGATCTTCTCATTGCTCGTGTGGAAAATGTGCGCCCCGTACTTGTGCACCTGGATCCCATCCAGATTTTCGGTATAAATATTGCCCGCGATGTGGTTCCGCCTGTCGATGACCAGACAGCGCCTGCCCCTCTTGGCCATCTCCTTCGCGAACACCGCGCCGAAAAGCCCGGCGCCGACGACCAGGTAATCGTATTTCTTCCCCTTCTCCCTCCAGCGCGCGCGCTTCTCTTCCTTTCGCTTTACCGTCTGCTCTTCCTGCTCCTCCTTGTAGGCCTCGCAGACCTCGTCCGCGGGTCCCATCATACGAATTTTCCCCCGATCCAGCCAGACGACGTTTTCGCAGAGCGACTGGACCGACTCGATGTTGTGGGAGACGTACAGCAGCGTCGTCCCTCCGGCAAGCATCTGCTGCATGCGCTCGTTGCACTTGCGGCGGAACCTCATATCGCCCACC
The DNA here is from genome assembly GCA_947626285.1 of uncultured Lachnospiraceae bacterium. Taxonomy (GTDB): domain Bacteria; phylum Bacillota; class Clostridia; order Lachnospirales; family Lachnospiraceae; genus Choladousia. Next base: position 2,700 of record CANQRR010000019.1, on the reverse strand, counting down.
TCAAGCACCTCGTCCACCACGAGAATGTCCGGGTTCACGACCGTCGCCACGGCAAAGCCAAGGCGCGCCTTCATGCCGGAGGAAAAATTTTTGAGCGGGGAGTCCAGAAACTCCTCCAGATTGGAAAACTCCACGATCTCGTCAAAATGCTTCTCCATGAACTCTTTGGAATGCCCAAGCACCAGGCCGTTCAGATAGATGTTCTCCCGCGCGGTCAGGTTCGGGTCCACGCCCGCGCCCAATTCGATCAGCGGGGCAATGCGCCCCTCGACCTTCACCGTGCCCTCATACGGCTGCAGAATGCCGCTGATCGTCTTTAAGAGCGTCGATTTTCCGGAGCCGTTGACCCCGATAAAGCCCCAGGATTCGCCCTTTTTGATCTTCAGGCTGATATCCTGCAGCGCCAGAAACTCCTGAAACATCAGCTCATGCTTCACCAGCTTGATCGCGTACTCCTTGAGGTTGTCCACATTCTCGCTCGCCAGATTGAAGCGTATCTTCACATTCTCTACTTCGATCGCGTATTTGCCCATTCGTTCCTCCAAAAATATATCTGTCAGATGTAGAGTATAAACTTATCCTTTGACCTCTGGAAAGACCACACGCCTATCACAAGCATGATAAACGCGATCACCCAGCCGCCCCAGAACACCCTCGGCCCCGGAAATCTTCCATAATAGATCAGATCACGGGACTGCGCCACATAATAGTACAGCGGGTTGAATCCCTTGACAAAAATATGGAACCAGCGCGGGAAGCGCTCATCCAACTGGTAAATAATCGGCGTACAGTACAGCCAAGCCGTCAGTACCGCGCCGTAAATGTGCTGGACATCCCGGAAGAAAACGTTGAGCTGCGCCAGGAAAAACCCCAGCCCGCAGCAGAAAATATAGAGCTGCAGGATTACAAAGGGAAGCAGCAGCAGCGTCACATGGAATTTCGCGCCGGTCACGACCATCACAATAAACAGGGCACCCAGGGAGAGCACCATATCCACCATACAGCTTGTCACCTTCGCCAGCGTAAAAATATACTTCGGCACATAGACCTTGCGCAGCAGTGGCGAGTTGTTAATCACGGATTTCATCGCCTCAGTCGTGCTGATCTTCAGAAAATCATACAACATGCGCCCGCTCAGCAGGTAGACCGGATAATTCTCAATCTTTTTCCCCAAAAGATTCGTAAACACGATCGTGAGTACGATCATCGTCAGAAGCGGATTCAGCACGCTCCACACGTATCCCAGAAAACTCCTTCGGTACTTCAGTCTGAGATCGCGCGCGACAAGTTCCTGAATCAGATCCTTGTATTTAAATAACGTCCTGATACGGTATCGCAGTAGATCCATCTCGTGCCTCCTTAAGCGCCGTGCCAGACCCGGCTCTTTGCTTTCTCGTATCACATTTCAAGTTCATATCTTATCACAATCCCCCTGTTGTTTTCAATAAAATATGCTTTTTTTCTGGAAAAACTCCTGTTTCCATGGTATGATTACCAAAAATCACGCTTGGGATTCCACGCGGAAAAGGATGTCGAAATGGATCAGGAACGTTTACATTATCTGGACGCGGCAAGAGGGTTTGCCATCCTCCTCGTCGTTTTGGGACACATCTGGGAGACCGATCAGCCTCTTCCGGTTCTGATCTATTCCTTCCACGTGCCGCTTTTCTTTGTGGTCAGCGGAATTCTGGCCGACTATACCGGGCGGGCGCACCGGCCCTTGAAGCAGCTCGCGCTCTCCGGGCTGCGCGGTTTGATCGTCCCCTACGTGTTTTTTGAAATTGTTTTCCTCGCGATCTTCGGGCTTCGAAATCACTTTGATTTCAGCTCACAGAGCGCGCACGTCTACGACGGGCTCTTTCTCTCCCCGCTGAACGTGCCCTTGTGGTTTCTTCCGACGCTGTTTTTCGCGGAGCTGATCCTTATTCTGCTCCTCCGGCTGATCCGCAGCCGGAAAGCTGCCGCGCTGATCTGTCTGGCGCTCTACCTCGTGCCGTTCTGCCCCGGGGTGAAAGGGCTTCTGCCGAACGCGCTTCTACGCCTTCTCTCGTCCGTCGGTTTTCTCGCCGCCGGGTATTTCGCTTCCGGCTTTATCCGCACGAAAAACCCGCCCTCGCCTCTCCTGCTGTTTACAGCGATCGCTAACTGTACACTCGCATGGCTCAACGGAAAAACCGGCGTCTACAAGCTGACCTTTCATAACCCGCTGCTCTTCACCGTCTGCGCGCTCACTGGCTCGCTCTGCACCATCTTTCTACTGAAGAAACTGACGCAAGAAGACCCGCTTCGTCCTGCGCCTGAGCACAGCAGCCGCGGCATACTCCGTCTCGCCTCTGCACTTCTTGTGCTCGCCGGGCGCAACAGCCTGACGATCCTCGGGCTGCACATCATCGTCCTTCGGATCCTTCAGGAGATCCTCGGACTGCACACCGATTCCATCGTCGGCGGTCTGCTCGCCCTCGCAGGAATCTGCTTAATGCTCACGCCAGTGTGCTGGTTCCTCAACCGCTTTTTCCCATTCTTAATCGGGAAATCAACTCAAAAAACTGTCTCCAAATAACGGCTAAAGCCAAATCTCGTAAGAAAGTTAAGCATTCTGCAGTACCGACCGGGGCGTCCGTTTCAATCGAGTAGGGCGGATTTTCTCCGCCCTCTCACACCACCGTACGTGCCGTTCGGCATACGGCGGTTCAACATAAC